>PBLJ01000079.1 GCA_002721705.1 Opitutia bacterium | reverse complement strand
TCACTACGCCGGGCGCCAACTGGGTGGCGTTGAGCTCCTGCAGGACCTCGGGGGCGAGCATGTCCAAGGTAATGGCTCCGGCTTCCACCTTCTCGGCGAGGAAGGCGAGCCTCGCCTGCTCGGCGGTATCCGCTGTCAAGGCATGGGCTGCGGACAATATGCGCTGGTCGGGCTGGAGGTGGACGAAGGGCTGGCCGTCTCCTTGCGAGAAATGGACCCGGAGAAAAACCACCGGGTGATCGAGGAAGAGGTTTTCCGGGATGGGCGCCATGTGTGGCGTGGCGTCGTCGCCGAGGAGTACGGAGTAATGCCCGCGGTTGACTGCGGTTGTGACGGCGGCCCCGCCGGGGGCGTTGCGCCAGAGGACGGAGCCGTTGTGGTCGACTAGGGCGAAGCGAAAGTGTCCGGGCCCGTCGTAGTTTTCTCCATGTACCGCGATTTTGCCTGAGTAGGCGATGGGGGCGGCCTCTAGACCGGAAAGCGGAAAGTGTAAAGCAGCAAGCAGAAGAAGCGCGGAGCGCGGAAAAGACCAAGCGGAGTAGCTGGAAACCAAAGCGATCTTCTTTGAGCTGCTTTCCTAACATGATTTCCGTCAATTCTAAATTCCCGCCCTCGGGCGAAGCTTACTCAAACTCGATTTGGTTGGTCGAGTAGTTGAAGAAGAGGCGTTTTGTCTTTACCGGCACGACGTAGTAGAGCCAGGTTTGGTCGCGGTGGCGGAAGAGCTGGGGATAGATTTGACGGTTGGTCCAAAGCCATTCCTGTTTGCGGTCCCATATCCAGAGGCTGTCAGGGTTGTTGCCACTGGGATAGACCCAGCCGAGGCCATCGTGAAAGAGCCACTTGTGTTTGCCGGCGTGAAAGGAGCCGAACCAAGAGGAATGAAACCACCCGTTCCCTAGGGAGGCGGCGTGGGGCCACGGGCCCTTGCCGGGTTGCGGTTCGTAGGCGGTTTCATCCTCGGGCAAGGGGTCCACGCGTACCATGAGCTCGGCGGAAAAACCATCCGCGGTGGCGGTCAGCCGGACGCGCACGCGGTCCGACGCCTGCCCGACGTCGAGCATGCCGTCGGGACCCACTTGGAGGACCTCGTTGTCGGAGACCCAAGTTATTTCGTCGGGTGAAAGTCGGGTGAAGGTGCCGTCGTCGAAGGCGAGGGCGGCGGATGCCTCCGCATTGTCTCCGGGTTGCGCCTTGACGGGAGCGCGTGGGAGGAGCTTCGTCGGTTCGACGAGGGAGGCGGCGGTGCCGGTGGCATTGCGTATCCTCCCGGAGGTATCACCTGCAACGTGTGAGGTTTGACCGATTGCCGCTTGGTTCACGATGCCCTCTGCGGAAGAGGTTGCAGCGGCCGGGTCGGCCAGCAGGAACGAGCTGGACAAGGCCAGCAAGGCCGAAAAAAAGAGCACGCGAACTGATTTCATGCGGATAGGAAGTATTTTTTTAAATTTAAACCTCGCGCACGAGGGGTCAAGGGGAAAGCCGAACCCTGCGTTTCCCGCATTTTTTTTTGGTTTAATTGGGAACGGGATGGAGGAGATTACCGACGAGTTCCTTGAAGGTGGCCTCCGCTTTTTGCGTTTCCATGGGTTGTTGACCGTAAACGACGACCAACAACACCTTGCGGGCGTAGTCGATGCGTCCGGAGAGGAAAGCGGCTATCCTCTCGGAGCGCGGAACGTCCTCGAAGTGAGAGGTTCCGCTGCGCGTGTCGGGTGTCCATGGGCACCAGAAGGCGTGCGTGAAATAGAGGCCCTCCTTGCTCGGGCTTCCCGCTACGTATTGGGCGAAGCGAAGCGTGGCTTGCCCGACTTGAATCTCCGTCGACTCGTTTCCGCCGACGAGGTTGGCGGAAGTCGCGGCCATGCAAATGGAAGGGTTGTGGTGCCTGCTGCAAACGCTGGCCGCGGGACGCGAGCCATCGTACTCATAGAAGAACACTTCCACCTTGGTGCCGTCGTCCAGCTCCATCAAGGCGCGTTTGCCGTGATCGAAGAGGAGGGCGTCGCGGGTGGTTTTTCGAAAAGGGACGAAGGTCAGGCTTTCTTGTTCGAGGGCGTCCCACTGGACGGTCCATTCGGGTACCTCGCGTTCAGTCACGCCGTAGCGAAACCATAGCTGGGTGATGGTTTCGGGAAGCAGTGCGAGGCAGAACGCGGCCCAGGCAATGGTTTGGCTCACCGGACGGAGCGGAGATTTTTTCGAGGAGGTTTGGGTCGTGTTGCGTGATCTTGAAAGGAAACGAGCGAGAAGCGCCAGAGAGACGAAGGCGAGTCCCACTGCGGAGTATCCTACGACGTCGTGCCAAGACTCGTAAGTCTCCGGGTCGCCATCCAACGCCAGAAAGGTCAAGGTCACTGCCCGCAGGAGGTTGAAACCGAAGGCGAAGCCGAGTCCGGCCATGGCGAGCAGGGTCCGGAGGGTGAGGGAGAACCGGAAGTATTCACCGAAGAACAGGCCGAAGGCCAGGAGGCACTGGAAGGAACGGATGCCGGAGCAGGTGGCGTCTATCTCGATTCTTTCACCCGCGACGTAAACGAAATTACTGATCACTTGAGCGGGTTGGCCAGAGAGCAGCAAGATCTCGGCGTCGATCGCGGTGACCCAGCCGGTTAGGGTGTGAACGAGAGCGTTTTCGGCGAAGGTAGGCCAAGGCAAGGCGGTGAGCGTGAAGAGGCAGGGGAAGAGGAAAGAGCGTGTGGATGATCGCCCGAAAAGGAGACCTAGGCAGGTCAGGGTGATGCCTATGCAGGTGGCGGCCTGCACCCACAAAGGAAGCCGCCAATAGGGGTCCGGTTCCGCCACGAGACGGAAGGGGATGAGCAGGACCAAAAGGGCTCCCAGGATGATGAGCGCTTGCCGTGAGGAGGTGTTTTTCGTGGGTAGCGGCTTGACCTCGCGGAGGCGGCGCAACCCAAGCGCCAAGGCCAGCATGGGCACGGCCCAGCCATAGGCGTAGTAGGAGCCTTCGCCCCAATAGTGGCGCGCTTGGGCGAACAAGACGAGCCATCCGACGAGCGGGGTCAGGAGCAAGGAGGCGTGGTTCACGTTTGGATAGGGAGAAGCGAAACACTAACCTAGGCAGCCTCGAGCGGGCAAGGCTTGCTTTGGGACTGATTGAGCAAGCGTGGAGCGGGCTCAATGGTCGCGTGAACCAAGCCACTCGATCAATTGAAGCAGGAAGCCATGATCGCCTCCCAGCTTTCGGCACGCCTCCTTGGCTTCCTCGGTGCGCTGGGCGGCGATGCGCTTGGCCTCCTCGAGGCCATGGTAAGTGACCAAGGTGCATTTGCCGCCGGGGCCATCCTGGTCGGCTGACTTGCCCAGTTGATCGGAGAGGGCGGTGGCGTCCAGCACGTCGTCGATGGCCTGGAAAGCTTGGCCCAGGGAGAGACCCATGTTGCGGGTGAGCGCGATGAATTCCTCGTCGTTTCCGCGTTCACCCATCAGGGCGCCCATCTCGAGCGAGGCGATGATGAGGGCGGCTGTCTTGCGGGAATGTATAGATGCGAGCAAATCGGGATCGGGGTCGGGATCGTTTTCCGCGAGCAAATCGTCCATTTGGCCACCAATCAGTTGGGCGCTGCCCGCAGCCTTGGAGAGGACACGCGACAAGGCGACCGAAAGCGTCGGTTCGTCGTGGTACGAGTCGGCCAGGATCTGGAAGGCGAGAGTTAGCAGGGCGTCGCCGACGAGGATTGCAGTGGCCTCGTCGTAAGCGACGTGGCAGGTGGGTTGCCCGCGTCGCAGGGTGGAGTCGTCCATGGCGGGCAGGTCGTCGTGCACCAAGCTGTAAGAGTGTATGCACTCGACGGCGACGGCGGCGGGCATGGGGTTGCGGGGGGATGGAAAAAGTTCATGGGCGGCCAGGACAAGGGTGGGGCGCAGCCTTTTTCCGCCGGCCTGCACACTGTGGCGCATGGCCTCGTGCAGTTGGGGCGGAGGGGTATCCGCGGTGGGCAGCGCTTGATCCAGGGCATTCTCGATTTCGCTCCTGCGCCGGAGCATGAGATCGTGAAACTGAGTGGGCGTTATGGTCATGGGATAGCGGAGGACGTCGATCGACTGTTGCCGGTTGATGAAGGATGAAAGAGGAAGATGCGGCAATCCCGAAAAGAGGTTTCATGAAAGAGAGTAAAAGCGATTCGCATTAATTCGTGATTGCCGTGGGAGGCCTCTAAATGATTATATGCGCTTCATGCCAAGTTTCGATGCCGTCCTTCGGCGATTGTTCGGCCAAACCGATTGGGTGCCCAAAGTGTTATTGGGAGGCGCTCTTTGCTTCGTTCCAATAGTTCACTTTCTCGCTTTCGGTTATTTGCTCGAATACGCCTTCCGATTACGTTCGTCTCAGGACTTGAACCTGCCTGAATGGCAAGAGTTCGGTTGGCGTGAATTATTTATTCGCGGGCTGTATTTCACGGCAGTCTTCGTAGGCACCTTCCTCCTCCCCTTGCTGGTCGGTTTCATGCTCGGACGTTTTCTGGATATCGCGACCTTCGGCGTGCTGGGATATTTGGCCTACGTGCCCTTGGGCTTTATGGGTGTCGTGGCTCCTTCTCTGTTCTTGTCTAGTTTGCTCCTGTACACGCGGGATGGAATGTTCTCCGATGCATGGAACCTTGCCGAGATGCTGCGCTTGGCGCTCGCCATGTTTCGACACTTGGTGATTCCGACCTTTGCCTTCTGGGGTTTCCTGGTCTTGGCCTTGCCGTTGTATGGGTTCGCCTGTTTCATAGGCGTATGGGTACTCGTCGCTTACTCGATCGCCCTTTTGCACGGCAAAGCCTCGGAGCGTCAATCGAGTTACTGAAAACTTCCCGACATGCCGACCTACGACTATCTTTGCAGTGCCTGCGGGCACGAATTCGAAAAATTTCAATCCATGAAGGACGACCCCCTGAAGTCTTGTCCGAAATGCAAGAAACGCCAAGTTCGTCGATTGATCGGCATGGGAGCGGGAGTGATTTTCAAGGGCAGCGGATTTTACGAGACGGATTACAAGCGGTCGGGAAGCGAAAAGAAGAAAGACTCGGCTGATGGGAAATCGGGAGGAGACGCCTCGGGAAAGTCGGAGAGCAAACCGAAGTCGGGGACGGATGCAAAGAAAGGCTCCTCGGGTTCCGATTCCGGCCAAGGCGCAACCAAGAAGGCAGATTCCTGAAGGTGCCTGAAGTTCTCGACAGTTCCTTTTTGACGGAGGGGCGGTCGCCGTCATGCTGAGCAACTTGGGCAGCGTTTCCCTAGTCAGCGCCTTGACCCTGTGTTCCCGCGTCTTGGGACTGATCCGCGACGTCTTGTTTTTCTCGTTCTTCGGCACGTCCGCGGCGGGAGCCGCTTTTCTTTTCGCCTTCACCGTGCCCAATCTTTTTCGTCGGATGCTGGGGGAGGGAGTATTGTCCTCGGCGATGATACCGGTGCTTTCGGATGCCTTCGAAAAAGGGGGGAGCAAGGAAGGATTCGCTTTGCTGAACAAGGTGTTGACTCGCCTCCTGAGGTGGCTGGTTCCGATGGTGGCGATCTTTTGCCTTTTATGCTGGCAAGCCGTCGAACGGGGTTGGGTGGAGAGCGGGAAATGGGCCCAAGGACTGGAGCTTTTGGTTTTCACTTTGCCCTACCTTCTCCTGATTTGCCTAACCGCCATGATCGTGGCGACTTTGAACGTCAGAAGCCGGTTCGGGGCCGGGGCCTGCACCCCGATTCTGCTCAACCTCGCGATGATTTCGACCTTGCTCTGGTTTGGACGGGCCTCGGGAGACGCTGTGGTGGATATGGATTTTCTCGCCTGCGCCTTGTGTATCGGCGTGCTCGTCGGAGGCGCCTTGCAACTGGTGCTTCCCTGTCTGGACTTGGCTCGAGCGGAGAGGTGGCGTCCGCGTCTGGATGGATCCGGCTCGGAGAACCTGCGTCGCGTCTGGGTCTTGTTTCTGCCCGGCCTCATGGGTGCTGCGGTATTGCAGGTCAACGTCTTGGTTTCTCGATTGCTTGCTTATTCGCTGGAGGACGAAGGAGCCGTATCCATCCTCTTCTTGGCGGCCCGGTTGATCGAGTTGCCCTTGGGCGTGTTCGCGATCGCCGTCAGCACTGTGGTGTTCCCTTTGATGGCGAAGATGCGGTCGCAGGAAGACGGCGACGGGTATTTGTCGGCTTTCGAGCAAGGGCTTCGCCTGACCTTGGCGGTAACGATTCCGGCGGCGGTCGGCTTGGTTCTGTTGCGTGAACCGATTCTCGGCTTCTTGTTCGAGTGGGGTAGCTTCGCGGCCGACGACGGCGTGGGCCAGACGACCCCCGTCCTGGCCATTGTGGCGGTGGGTATGCCGTTCTTCGCGGCGGCGGCCTTCATTACGCGTGGCTTTCACTCTCGCAAGGACATGAAGACTCCGGTTCGCGGGGCGATCGTGAGCTTGGTCGTGAACGTCGTCTTGAGCGTGGCCAGCGTGCTTTGGCTTGGGGAATGGGCGATCCTCGGGTTGGCCGGAGCCAACGTTTTGGCGGGAATGTTCCAGGCGATCTACTTGTGGGCGAAGTTCTCGACCGTGGAGGATCGCAATCCTTTCGGTTTGCGTTTGGGGCTCGCCTCGATCCTTGGAGCGTCCGTCGTTCTCGGCTTGGTTGCCTGGGGAGGCTGGGAATGGCTTTCTTCGTTGGCCGAGATGAGTCCCAAGGGACGCGCCGCGACGGCGGTCTTCGCGCTTATCCCGGTATCGGCCGGTCTTTATTTTCTGATCCTCGGCAAGCTTGGGTTTCCGGATGCTTCCCTTCTTTGGGGCAGGGTTTTCCGCCGTGGTCGCTAGGGTTTCCATGGAGTTGATTTCGCCACTCTCTGAACTTTTGCGTTGAACTCTAGGCGGAGAGCGGGCATCGGTAGGCGACTCGTCCAGTCCCTTTGGATCTTTATTTTTCTCCCACCTTTAGCATGAAGAAAATTCTCGCCGCCAACCGAAGCGAAATCGCCGTCCGTATCTTTCGCAGCGCCACCGAGCTCAATATGCGCACGGTAGCCGTCTACGCGGAGGAGGATCGCTTCGGCGTCCATCGCTTCAAGGCCGACGAGGCCTACGTAGTGGGCAAGGGCATGGGCCCGGTGGCGGCCTATCTGGACGTCGAAGGCATCGTGGGGCTGGCCAAGGACAAAGGGGTGGACATGATTCATCCCGGTTACGGATTTTTGTCGGAGAACCCCGATTTTGCCAGGGCTTGCGACAAAGCGGGCCTTGCCTTCGTTGGGCCAAGCCCCGACTTGCTCGATCAGATGGGCGACAAGGTGGCGGCCCGCAAGGCGGCCGAGGCAGCCGGCGTGCCCACTTTGCCTGCCACCCCCGATCCCGTCTCCAAACCGGCGGATGCCCTCAAGTGGGCCAAGAAGATCGGCTTTCCGCTGATCATCAAGGCGGCTTTCGGCGGAGGTGGGCGCGGCATGCGCGTGGTGCGGAAGGAAAAGGATTTGAAGGCATTGCTGGAAGAGGCCCAAGGCGAGGCCGAGAGGGCTTTCGGCAACCCGGCCGTGTTCCTTGAGCGTTTCGTCGGAAAGGCCAAGCACATCGAGGTGCAAATCCTCGGCGACAAGCATGGCAACGTAGTGCATCTTCATGAGCGCGATTGTTCCGTCCAACGCCGTTACCAGAAGGTGGTCGAGGTGGCTCCCTCGATCGGTTTGCCCAAGGAGACGGTGGACGAGTTGTGTTCCTCCGCGGTGAGCTTGGCCAAGAGCATCGGCTATAACAACGCGGGCACGGTGGAGTTCCTTTTGGACGTGGAAAGCGGCGAATGGTTTTTCATCGAGATGAACCCCCGCATCCAGGTGGAGCACACCGTCACCGAGCAAATCACGGGCATTGACTTGGTGCGGGCCCAGATGCTCATCGCCCAAGGACATAAGCTGCATGGTCCGGAGATCGGTATTCCCGCCCAGGAAGATATTCCGCGCAACGGATGCTCGGTGCAGTGTCGCGTGACCACGGAGGATCCGGAGAAGGACTTCTCACCGGACTACGGCAAAATTTTGAACTATCGTTCGGCGGCTGGATTCGGAGTGCGGCTTGACGGTGCGATGGGAGACACGGGCGCGATCATCACGCCTTTCTACGATTCGCTGCTGGTCAAGATCACCGCATCCGGTCCAGACCTGCCGCAGGCCTTGCAGCGCATGCATCGGGCCTTGCGTGAAATGCGCATACGCGGGGTCAAGACCAACATCCCGTTTCTCGAGAACGTGATTACCCACGAGAAGTTCGTTCAAGGCAAGGCGACCACCTCGATGATCGACGTCACGCCCGCCCTCTTTCGTTTCAAGCAGAGGCGCGACCGGGCAACGAAGCTCCTGAAATACCTTGGCGAGGTGGTGGTCAACGGGAACCCGCAAGTCAAGGGACGAGAACGCGTGGAGAACCCCTTGCCCCTCATCACGCCGCTTCACGATCCCAAGACCAAGCCTCTTCCCGGCACTCGTGACCTTCTTCTTGAGATAGGGCCGGTCAAGTTTTCCGAGTGGACCCGCAAGCAGAAGCGTTTGCTCGTCACCGACACGACCTTGCGTGATGCCCACCAGTCGCTTTTCGCCGCTCGCATGCGCACCTACGACATGCTCAAGGTGGCCGACTTCATAGCTCGCCGGGCATCAGGCCTCTTTAGCTTGGAGATGTGGGGAGGAGCGACCTTCGACACCACCATGCGTTTTCTCGGCGAGTGTCCATACGAGCGCCTGCGCGCCCTGCGGGAGAAGATACCCAACGTTCTCTTTCAGATGCTTCTGCGTGGATCCAATGCAGTGGGCTACGCGAATTATCCCGACAACGTGGTGAGGGATTTCGTGGTGCATGCGTCGGAGGCCGGCATGGACGTTTTCCGCATCTTCGATTCTCTCAATTACTTGCCCAACCTGAAGGTGGCGATGGAGGCGGTCTCGGAACGGACGAACTCCCTTTGCGAGGCAACCGTTTGCTTCACCGGTGACTTCACCGACCCCAACGAGGAGAAGTACGTCCTGTCTTATTACGTCGAGATGGCCAAGGAACTGGAAAAGATGGGAGCTCACCTGCTTGCGATCAAGGACATGGCGGGTCTTTGCCATCCCGTGGCGGCCGCCAAGTTGGTCAAGGCGTTGCGGAACGAGGTAGGTATGCCGATTCACTTTCACACCCATGACTCCAGCGGTATCGCCTCGGCCTCCGTGCTGAAGGCTGCGGAGGCGGGCATGGACGTGGTGGACTTGGCTATCGCCTCGATGTCTGGTTGCACCAGCCAGCCCAACCTCAACTCGGTAGTTCATTCCTTGAGCAATGCGCCTCGTTCGACGAAACTGGACGTCGATGCCCTGAACGAGCTTTCCATTTACTGGGAGGCGGTGCGCCAGTATTACGCGCCCTTCGACACATCGCCTGCCTTTGGAAGCGCCGAGGTCTATGGACACCAGATGCCCGGTGGGCAGTACACCAACTTGCGTGAGCAAGCCGCCGCCCTTGGATTGGGCAAACGGTGGCCCGCCGTGGTCAGTACTTACCAGGAGGTGAATCGCCTCTTGGGAGACATCGTGAAGGTGACGCCAAGCAGCAAGTGCGTAGGTGACTTGGCCATTTTCCTCATCACCAAGGGCGTGAAGCCTGAGGATCTGGTAAACCTTCCTCCCGAAACCGGGTTTCCGGAGTCCGTCATCGACCTGCTCTCAGGCAACCTAGGTCAGCCCCTGGGAGGTTGGCCCAAGGACGTTCAGAAGACCATTCTGGGGGGCCGGAAGGCCTCTCGTGGACGTCCCGGAGCATCCGCTCCCAAGGTGAATCTCGACAAGGAAAAGAAGAGTCTTTCGAGGAAACTGGGCGGAAAGTGCAGTGACGACCAACTGTTCTCCCACTTGATGTACCCCAAGGTTCATGAGGATTTCGTTGCCAGTCGAAAGCGCTATGGCGACCTTTCCGTGCTTCCTACCACCGCCTTTTTCCATGGCCTCGAGCCGGGTGAGGAGATTGCCTTGGACATCGAGGAGGGCAAGACGTTGTTCATCAAGTTGCTTCACGTCGGTGAGCCGGACGAGAAAGGGGTCCGTCCCTTGACTTTCGAATTGAATGGAAAGGCTCGTGAAACCCATGTCCTGGATGCTGCCAGGAAGGGAGACGCAAAGGCTCGCGAGAAGGCGGATCCGGCGAACGTGATGCATGTCGGCGCCCCGATACCCGCGATGGTAAGCAGCATCGCCACCAGCGTGGGGAAACCGATCAAGAAAGGCGAGAAGGTCGCCGTCCTGGAGGCCATGAAAATGCAGACCACGCTCTATGCGCAAGCGGATGGGGTGGTGGACGCCATCTTGGTGGAGGTGGGAGACTCCATCGAGTCGAAGGACCTTGTCGCGCGCTTGCGCTGATCCTCTTTTACGAGGAAGGCCGCCGTTGCTGGCGACCTTCCAAGGAACAAGTTCCTGAAATTGATTCAGCCGGCGAAATTGGCCGCGGCTTGGTCCCAGTTCACTACGTTCCAGAAGGCCGCGATGTAATCCGGACGACGGTTCTGGTAGTTCAGGTAGTAGGCATGTTCCCAGACGTCGAGGCCGATCACGGGAGTACCGGTCAAGTCCGCCACACCGTTCATCAGGGGGGAGTCCTGGTTTGGCGTGGAGGTGACAGCCAAACTGCCGTCCGCTTGCCTGATGAGCCAAGCCCAACCGCTACCGAAACGGGTGGCTCCCGCCTTGGCGAAGGCCTCCTTGAACGAGTCGAAGGAACCGAATGCCGCGTCGATTGCGGCACCGAGTTCACCGCTGGGAGCGCCGCCGCCGTTGCCGGACAGGACGTTCCAGAAAAAACTGTGGTTGGCATGCCCTCCGCCGTGGTTGCGGACGGGGCCGCGGATTTCCTCGGGAATTGCGGAGAGATCGGAGATCAGGTCCTCGACGGATTGGGCCTCGAGATCGGGTTTGCCCTCGATGGTTGCGTTCAGGGTGTTGACGTAGGTGGCATGATGCTTGTCATGATGAATTTCCATCGTGCGGGCATCGAAGTGCGGTTCGAGTGAATCAGGAGCATACGGGAGATCGGGCAATGAGTGAGCCATGTCTTTTTCGGGTTGAGGATTTACGGAAAAATTTGAGTTGAAGCAAACAAGAGAAGCCAAGCTTGCGGGTCAAGAGGAAGCGGTGGAAGGGTTGTTTTTTTCCGACCTTGCCGCTCGGAAGAAACCTTGAACAAGCGCGAGGCACTCCTGCTCCATGAGGCCAGAGACGACTTCCGCCCGATGGTTGGCCTTTGGCATGGCGTTGACGTCGATGGCGCCACCCAGTCCACCCATTGCGGGATCCGGGGCGCCAAAGGCGACGAAGCCAACACGAGCGGAAAGTATGGCCCCGGCGCACATGGGGCAGGGTTCCTTCGTGACGTATAACCGAGCATCGTTGAGACGCCAGTCCCCGATCGTGCGGCAAGCTTGGGTGATGGCGATGATCTCGGCGTGGGCGGTGGGATCGGAGGCGTTTTCCGTTTGGTTGCGGGCGGCCGCGATGACCACTTCGTCTTTCACGACCACCGCCCCGACCGGCACTTCGCCATGGTTCCATGCATCGATCGCTTGGTTATATGCCAGTTTCATGTGGAAAAGGTCGTTCTTTTCCAGCTGCGATGGGTAGATTTTCTCAAACGGGCAGCTAAGTTTCTCTTTCGGGCTGTCGGACATCAGGCGGGTTCACAAAGCATTTCCTCGTGACGGGCAAGGGGAAAAGTGAAGGGTTTCCGTTTTGGCGGAGCTTGACTTCCGAATGGTTTTCGATGAGATGACCGCTTTCCAAATGGCAAACGAAACGGACAAGGTAGAGGTAGAGGGTAAGATCATTGCGGTCTTGCCCAGCACGATGTTTCGCGTCGAGTTGGACAATGGGCACAAGGTGTTGGCCCACATTTCCGGCAAGCTGCGCAAGCATTTCATCAAGATCACGGTAGGAGACGTCGTGAAGATGGAGATGAGCCCCTACGACTTGGACAAGGGACGCATCGTTTACCGGCTTCGCAACGCCGACAACGATCGACAAGCGCCCATTCGCAGTTTCGGGCCTCGCCGTCGTCGTTGATTTTCTCTTTCTTTCCCACCTACCCATTCACCCATAGCACAGCATAGTCATGCCTTTGTACCCTAACGTCACCCAAGCCATCGGGCGTACCCCGTTGATCAAGCTAAACAAGGTAACTTCCGGGGTGGACGCGGAAATTTACCTCAAATGCGAATTCTTCAATCCCTTGGCCAGCGTCAAGGATCGCATCGGGGCATCCATGATCGAGGCAGCCGAGAGCGAAGGTAAGCTTTCTTCCGACAGCATCGTGATTGAGCCGACTTCGGGAAACACGGGAATAGCCTTGGCCTTCGTTTGCGCCGCGAAAGGGTACCGTTGTCTCCTCACAATGCCGGAGACGATGTCCAAGGAGCGAAGAGTGCTGCTGCGGCTTCTTGGCGCGGATATCGTGCTCACGCCCGGACCGAAGGGCATGAAAGGAGCCATCGCGCGAGCGGAAGAACTTGCGCAGGAGCATGGTGACAAAGGCTTCATGCCCCAGCAATTCGACAACCCGGCCAACCCGGAGGTTCATCGCCGCACCACGGCCGAGGAAATTTGGGCCGACACCGCGGGCGGCATCGATGCCTTTGTTGCGGGAGTGGGCACAGGCGGTACGATCACCGGTGTTTCAGAGGTCATCAAAAGCCGCAAGCCCGCCTTGCACTCCGTGGCCGTCGAACCGGTGGACAGCCCGGTTATCTCCGGCGGTGATCCCGGCCCACACAAGATTCAGGGAATTGGCGCCGGTTTCGTGCCGAGCAACCTCAACGTCGACATCGTGGACTCGATCGAGCAGGTCAGCAATGACGATGCCTTCGCCATGGCTCAGCGGATCACGGAGGAAGAAGGTATTCTCGTCGGCATATCCACAGGGGCCACGGTAAACGCCGCCATCGAGGTGGCCAAGCGCCCCGAGATGGGTGGCAAGCTTATCGTCGCGGTTGGAGCGAGCACGGGAGAGCGATACCTCACCACTCCGTTGGCAGCCAAGGCCCATGCCGAGGTTTTCGACCTCACGGCCGAGGATAGCTGAACCAAGATCGCCTACTTGGGCATCGCCGCTTTCCCTGCCTTTTGCTTTGGCCGAAGGCTTCCCATTTGAGATGAGGGCGGTGATCCAACGTGTTTCCCGAGCCTCCGTCAAGGTGGATGGGGAGGTGACTGGCTCGATTGATCAAGGGTTGCTTGTTTTCCTTGGGGTGGATCGCGAGGATGAAGAGAAGGATCTTGATTGGTTGCTTGGCAAAGTGGTTGGCCTGCGGGTTTTCGAGGACGACCAAGGTCGCATGAACCATGCGGTCAAGGAGGTGAAGGGGGGGGTCCTCGTAATCAGTCAGTTTACTTTGTTCGGGAATCTTCGCAAGGGCACCCGACCTTCTTTCAATCGCGCCGCGGAACCGCAAGTCGCGGAGGCTGCCTACCTGGATTTTCTCAAGCGAGTGGGCCAGGAGTTGGGCTACCCCGCGCAAGCAGGGCGTTTCGGTGCCGACATGGCTATCGATGCCGAGAACGATGGTCCCGTGACCATCGTTCTCGACAGCAAGGACAAGCGTTTCTGAACGCAAGCGATGACTCCTGAGCAGGCTCTTCCTCGCGACTTCTTCGATCGCCCCACCCTGGAGGTAACGCGAGACCTTTTGGGCAAGGTCTTGTGTCGCGAAGTGGATAACCAAGTTCTCCGTATGCGAATTCGCGAAGTGGAAGCTTACGACGGGCCATCCGACAAGGCTTGTCACGCTCATCGCGGAAAAACCGCTCGCAACGAGGTCATGTTCGGTCCGCCAGGTCATTGGTACGTCTATCTTTGCTATGGCATGCACTGGATGCTCAATGCCGTCACCGGGCCAGTCGATTTCCCCGCTGCCGTTCTTTTGCGAGGCTGCGTGGAAGTGAGTGGTCCCGGACGCTTGACCAAGGCCTTGGGCATTGGTCGCGGCGAGGATCGCGCAATCATTGGGCGTTCGTCGGGTCTTTGGGTGGAGGAGTCGGGTGTCGTGGTGCCTGAGGCGGCGATTGAGCGAACTCCTCGCATCGGTATCGGTTACGCGGGCAAGGAATGGGTCGACAAGCCCTATCGTTTCGTTTGGAACTTGAAACCGGAAGATGAATAAAGCAATCGTCACGGGAGCTTCCGGCCTCTTGGGCCGCGCCATTCTGAAATCGTTCGATGCCGATCCCGGATGGGAGGTTGTTGGGCTGGCTAAAAGTCGAGCCCGTGACGGGTTGCTTTGTCATGACCTCCTCCATGCCGATGCCACCGAGGAATTGCTCCAAAGAGAGCGGCCAACCGTGGTGATTCACGCCGCCGCGGAGCGAAAGCCTGACGTTTGCGAAGGACGCCCCGAGTTTACTCAAGCTCTCAACGTAACGGCGTCGTCAACGCTGTGCGAGGCGGCCAAGGCCGTAGACGCTTGGGTCTTGTTCATTTCCACCGATTACGTTTTCGATGGTACGCAGCCTCCCTATCACCCAAGGGATACGCCCCATCCCCTGAACGCCTATGGGGAGAGCAAGTTGGGTGGTGAAGAAGCCACTCTCCGCGTGAACCCGGGCAATGCCGCTTTGCGCGTGCCCATTCTTTACGGTGAAGTCGAACGACTGGAAGAATCGGCGGTGACCGAGATTGCATGCTCTTTGCTGGATTCCACTCCGGTCAAGATGGATCACTGGGCCGTGCGTCGTCCCACCTTGGTCGACGACGTGGGATCCGCCTGTCTGCAATTGGCCAATCATCAAGTGTCCAGCCAGTCATGCCGAGGAATCTGGCATTTCAGCGGGGACGAATCCATGACCAAGTACGACATGGCCTTGGCGATGGGTCGGGTGATTGGCTTGGATTCCTCCCATATCGAACCTGACGAACAGCCTCCTCCGGGAGCGCCTCGACCCCATGACTGTTCACTGGATTGCGCCGAGTTCGATGCCCGCTGCTCGGTGGTTCGCAGTTCCTTTACCTCCGTGATTGGAGATTTCTTGCGCCCTCACTTACCCTGACATCGGGCAATGCCCCGGCTTTTAGGGGCGCCGGCGACGTTGACCTATACGACTTCTTGCGCTTGCTTTCCTTTGTGATGGCTAATACCACATACCCTATGCTACGCCTGCTGACGTTCATCTGCCTCCTTCTTTGCCTGGCTTCCTGCAAAGCTTGGACGCCGGCCCCTTCCATGACGAATCGCCCCGTCGTTCACCAAGGTTGGGACGCTCGTTACCGTTACGACGTCGAGAAACGTCGTTTGCACCCTTATTTTTCCAAGCGTCGCGTGGGTAAATCCGTAGGCCGCGACGAAAAAGGCAACGAGAATTACAAGGTATGGTGGCGCAACCAAGTCTTCTACGAGAACCTTTTGAAGAAAAAGCCTTAGCAAGAGGTCTCGAGCTTCGACCAATCCGCCAATTTTCATGAACGCTTCTTCCAAGTTTATCAATTACCTGACCATCCTCATTGGTTTGGCGGTGGTGGTCATGGCATATTTATTCCTCGACGCCGCGGATTTACTCAGGGAAGAGAACGTCGCTAAGCAGGCCGAACTGGACAAGGCGATCAAGGAGTTGGCCGATGCCGAGAAGAAACGAGAAAAGGACAACAAATCCTTGATGGCCCGCAAAGGTGGCCTGACCGAAGACTTGAAGGAGCATGGCGAACAAGTCGATCAGTTGAAGAAGGAGGTGCCCGAGAAGAATAGTGAAATAAGTGATCTGAAGAGGGAACAGCAGAGGATTCAAAATGAAAATGACCAGAAACTGGAGGAAATCGGGAAAATCGAAGCCGAGATCGCCAAGTTAAGAGAGTCGGCCAATCTTCTCCGTCAGGACAACCCAACGGCCCGCGCGAACGTGGATCAATTGGAGGCAGGTATCCGCGAGCAAAACGAGCTGACCGACCAACTGGAATACGAATTGCGAGATTACAAAGCGGAAACGGATCACTTGCGCGTGCATTACGCCAGCATTCTGAAAGAACTGGCGATCGATGCCGTGGATCCTTCTTGGATCGTGCTCGACAAAATCGTCACGACCAAGATTCAGCGACTCAGCATGGAAGCGGGCATGCTTGTCTTTCCCTTGGGCTCCTACCATGGCATGAGAAACGAGATGCGTTTTTACGTCGGCAAGAAAGGTCGGCGCATTTGCCAAGTCATAATCAAGGAAGCCCACTTGTCCCATAGCGTGGCCCATATCGTTCCCCTTATTGGAAACCCGAGCAAATTGCAGGAGTCGGATACCGTTGAAATCACAGGTTTTTAGAATTATCGCCTGGGGCTTGGCCGTTGGGGTGGTCGCGATGTGGTATCTCCAAGGAGGAACCGTGACTGATTACCAAAATCAGCTTGCCGCCAAGAACGCCGCCCTGGAAGCGAATCGTACCAAGATCGAATTTGTCCAGTCGGAAGCGAAAAAAGAGAAGGACGTTTTTCTCAAGGACTGCGAGTCCTTGGAAAACCAAGACCGCGTTGTGACTGAGGAATTGAAAAAGTTGAAAGATGAATTAGCTGCCTTGGATCAAACCATCGAGGACGAGAAGGGAAACCTCGAGGCCATCAAAGCAAACTCCACCGACCTGCCCGACAAGTTGACCGCTCTCCAGGAGACGCTCAAGCAGGCCCAAAACGACATTGAGCCATTAAGAGAAGACAACGCCACGATTGAGGATGAACGCGCCAACCTGGACAAGCAACTTGCCGACCTGCAGACCGTCAATGGGGACCTGCAGGCCAAGTTGAATGCCCTGCGGGCGGATCGGGCAGCCATTCAAGAAAACTACGACAAGAGATCGAGGATTTTGTTCAATCAAATCGAAAAGCCTCCCTGGCTTTACTACGGGGACAAAACGCAGATCAAGGTCATGAACGTCCGGCCTTCCATGACTGGGGTCTTTTTGGACATGGGGATGCAGGACGGCGTCAAGCCAGGCATGGAATTCCTTGTCCGTCGATTGAACCCGCCCACGCCCACCATGAGGTCTTGGCGTTTCAAGGTTACCCAAATCTTCCAAGATGATTATTGTTTCGCAGTCATCATGCCCGACTTCGGAGACCAAGACATCCGCCTGCAGGCCGACGAGGAAGTACAACTCGAGCGCTCCGGTAACTTGGCCAAACGGAAACTAGACCAGGAGAATC
Organism: Opitutia bacterium; assembly: GCA_002721705.1. Lineage (GTDB taxonomy): Bacteria > Verrucomicrobiota > Verrucomicrobiia > Opitutales > Seribacteraceae > UBA2993. Next base: position 39,733 of record PBLJ01000079.1, on the reverse strand, counting down.
CCCCCCAAGATGGCCTTTGAAGCCGTTTGGGTACTTTTCAAAACGGCCTTGCCTTTACCCTCTTAACGTAAATTCTGCATCCATTATGAGTGAATCCGAAGACCTAGGTGGAGATTCCCTGGCTGATTTGATCGACGATACCGATGGGCATGAAGTCGAAGCCGCAGTAGACGAAGAACCGACTTCGGCCATCCCCGAATCAGCAGTCGCGGAGGGAGAGAACATCGACGTTTCCGATCCTGGATTGGCCGATATCATGGCGGATGACGAGCCAAGTGGGCAAAGCGCCGTGGCGGCTCCGACTGCCCCTGCCCCCGTGGTGGTGGAACCGCAAGCCTCGGTGTCCCCGGCGAGTGCCGATGATGAGCAGGACTTTCGCTCGCAAGTGGCAGGCTTGGTCTCTGCGGACGACGTCGAGAATATTGTCCTTATTCGCCGTGCTCTCGTGAGCCGAAATTCTCATGCGCCGTCCCTCGCCGACATAGCGGCGGACATAGTGGGATCCAGTTTGGTTGCTCCTGAAGGAGATTGCGACTTCTATGGAAATCGTCCAGGAGGACGGGCTCAAGGTTGGGTTTCCGGATTGTCTTTTGGAGCTCATCGCCGGGCGAAGCGATTCGCCAAGTTCTAGGAGTTTGGGTGGTGATGGAGGGGAGTTTCTCTTCTCTGGCCAAGGCACCCTGCTGAAGTTTAGGAAGCAGTGGATTACTCCATTATCATACCCGCTTTCAACGAGGAGGAGTTGTTGCCTGCCACCCTCGCGAAATTGCATGACGCCATGAGCCAGTTGCCTGAGCAGGGGGAAATCATCGTGGTGGACAACAACTCGACGGATGCCACTGCCGAGCTTGCCCGAATGTCCGGCGCCCGGGTTGTCTTCGAATCAGTCAATCGTATTTCCACCGCCCGTAATGCAGGAGCGAACGAGGCTCTCGGCAAGTGGCTTGTCTTTGTCGACGCAGACACCTTGGTCCCGTCGGCCTTGCTTCGTCAGGCAATCGAGGCCTTGGGAACCGGAGATACTGGTGGCGGTGGGTCCTGCATTCGGTTTGGACCTGATGCCAAGGAGAGCTTGCCTTTTGCGCTTCGCTTGTGGAATCGCATATCGCTGGGCTTCCGATTGGCAGCTGGTAGTTTCATCTACTGTCGGGCAGATGGTTTCACCACGGTGGGTGGGTTTTCCGACAAGGTGTACGCAGGCGAGGAAATCCTTTTCTCTAGACAATACAAAGCGTGGTGTCGCAAACAAGACCTCCGTTTTGTGATAATGACGGATCATCCCGTTTTCACTTCCGCTCGCAAACTGGAATGGTATTCGACCTTTGGCTTGGCCGGCAGCTTTCTTACCTTGCTCTTTTTCCCTTTTCTCCTCCGCTCACGCTTCTTCTGTCGATTTTGGTACGAGCGTCCCAACAAACAACGAAGCTCCAAGGCAAGCTTGGATGATTCGCAGTCATAATCTTCGCTCGGATGGAACGGGGCGGGCTTGATGCCCTCATTCGCAATTCACGAATAGCGCCTCAATCGACCTTGGCTTGGATCAGGACATAAGAGGGTCCCTTGCTTCCGGCCTGTTTTGCAGGGAATCGCAGGACACCTTCGACGCGATCGATTTTGTCCGGCGCGTAGTCCGTCTTCGTCAGTATGACGTGCAAGCCTCTTTTGCTCAGTCGAATCTTTTGCCTAGCATCCACCTTGTAATGATTGAGGCTCGAAAAAAAATGCAAATCTGGTCCCGGTTGCAGACCGGCTATCGCATCCCCTTCGACAAGAATTCGCATCTTGTTGCCTTTGGGCTCCACCTTGGCTCGAAGCTTTGGCAGGGGCTGGGGAATGTTTGCCCGCGCTTGGCCAACCAGTTTCTTCGCTTTCGAATCCCAAATGGTTTTTTCGCCAGTGGAAAGTGTTAGCTCGAAGGTGTGGTACCCAGGGTTGCAGGATGAATCGTTACAGGCCATCCAACTGGTCTTTGCCCGTAACGACACTGGGCCTTCGGGCAGGATCTCCGGAGCCTGGATCTTCACCAATAGAGTGGTGTTTCCTTCGTATCCGTAGACGTCGTACTTGAACATCTTGGATCGTTCGGGGGATTGCCACTCTAACTCTCCTGCCTTGAAGCCAAGCGGAAGTTTCCAAGCGATTTGCGTGGGCATGCCCACGGTGCCGGGGTTTTTCCAATAGGTGTGGAAACCAGGTTCGTGACGCAGCGTCAGCGCCACGGTGAAGGTTTGACCCGGGGCGATGGTCGATGCTTCGCTGAACATGCTGGCCGTTACGCCTTTACCCTGGAAGCTCCGTTCTTCCGCAAGGACTGCAAGCGGAAGGAAGGCAAGAACCCACGGGAATCCAGACGGTAACGAAAGTTTCATCAGGAAGGTTCTTTCTCCAGCGCTTCCATGTGTCGTTTCATTGCCAGATGAAGTTCTCGACTGATCCAAGCATCGGTCGCTGCATAGAGCAGCTGGCTAGGGGCCAGTTTCGGCCGCTCCCAATTCGAAAGCTGGGCACCTTTGGAGATGCGTTTCCCGAGGAAGATGGCAGTCAAGCTTCTCAAGCCCGTGGTGACGATGCCCAGTTTGCTCGCCCAATGGCTTAACTCGACGAAACCCTCGGGATTGAAGGGATATTTTTCGAAAAGCTTTTTTACGTCGTCTCGAATCGCAACTCCGGTTTTTTCAATGTTTGGATTCTCCAGAATCTCCTGCACGGGGCCCAGGTTTTCAATGTTTTGCAACTGTATGAGGAAGGCTTCATTCGAGGTGGCTAATTGCAGAAGGGCAACGGGGTGACTTTCTCCTTTCCGAAAAGTGGGCTTGGACTCGACGTCGAATCCCAAGACCTCGGCATTTCTGATTTTTCGAGCAGCGACTGCCAAGTCCTTTTCCTCGCGGACGACGTGAATTTTTCCGCTGAATCTTACCAAGGGCAGCTGATTGATCTCGTCCTTGCTAATGCGAGCAGGCAGCTGGGGAAGCTCTGCAGTGGAAGAGGGTTGGACGCTCATCTTCGATCGATCCAAGGGGAAATCACACCTCGAGAATTAGGCCATCGTAAGAGAGGGAAATCTGCTCGGGATAGCTTTCATCGAGTGCCGCTCTTTCCTTTTCCGGACGAGCGCCACTGAAAGGTCGATAGGTGTTCTTTCTCCGTCGAAGAAAATTCTTCGTTGCACGGTGAAACTCGTACAACGCCTTGTCGCAAGCGGAGGGGTCGTGATGGAAAATCACCAAGTGCTTCACACGAGCCCGAGTAGCGAAATCCACACCCGTTATATTGCTCGAGTGTCCCCAGTCCTCCTTGGCTCCTCCTGCCTCGTTGAAGGAGTAAGGCGCATCGAAAATCAAGATGTCTGCATCCTCTATGAAATCAAGAAACGGATTGCTCTTGCGGTGGTCATGAGCTCGGTGTTCGGCGTCGGTCGAGTAGACGGCGGATTTACCGTCGAGATCAAAGCGGTATCCATAGGAAGTGCCAGGATGATCCTGCTCCACGGTGTTCACCTTGAACCCCGCTACCTCGAAGGTGTCTCCCGGTTGGTGTATCTCAAATGAAATCTTGCTCTGCATCTCCTCGATGGTAACCGGGAAATACGGCGTGCTCATTTGCTCCCTAATGCCTTGCTCCATGTTGTCGTGGCACCCATGGAACACGATCTGGTTGACCGGGACGTAGCCAGGTCCGAAAAAGGGTATGCCTTGCACGTGGTCATAATGCAGGTGCGACATGAAAACGTGAAAGACGTGAGGTTCCTTTGCCTGTGGGCGAGAGAAAAAATCCACTCCGAATGCCCGCAGGCCCGACCCGCCGTCACAGAGAACGGTTTCGTTTTGGCTGGGCCCTTCAATTTCCACGCAAGGCGTGTTGCCTCCATAGGTTCCAGTCCGGTGAAAGGGTAGTTTTTGTTCCACGAATTGCCGAATTTGCACTTCTGAACGCAGTTCCTTTCCCCGTGCTTCCATCAGTGCATGCACGAGCTTTTCCCTCACGACTTCGGCCGTGAGGGAAGTGGGTATGGAACCTCGAGTTCCCCAAAAGGTTAACTTCATCGCAAAAACGGGTTGGCGGTACTCAATAAAAAATACGACCAATTGGAAAAAGACGACATGTTTTTTCACTTCGCGCACGAGCGAAAAGTCTTGCCCCTTATCCGTTGGCTGTGATTCTCCGGTTGATCCCCTATTGATCTCGGTTCCTATTTCAACACTCTCGCAAGAAGATGACTGAAGACCCTTTGCACGCCAAAGTTTACCAACAGGGACAATTGATGATGAGCATGAACGACCTGCTCGGGTGGTTCGTGCATCCTGATTACAAGTCGGGAAGCCTTTCTCGTATATCCGACCTCCACGTCAAGGTGGGACGCCCAGTCAGTTTTCGCATAGACGACGATCTTCAGCCTTTGCCGGAAGGCTCCAACGTGGAACCGGCGGCCATGGAAACCTTTCTGCGGGCCATCCTCTCGGAAAAACACCAGGCGATCGTTTTCGGGGACGAGTCCGAGGACGTCGACACCGGTTTCGAGTGGCGCGAACACAACGTGAACTTCCGCTTGAACGTCTTCCACGATCGCGACGGGTTGGCTTTCGTCATGCGTATGCTCTCATCGGACATTCCCAACATCGAAGGCTTGGGTCTGCCCAACGAGGCCATTTGGCGGGAGATCGTCGGTCTCAAGAGAGGGCTCGTCTTGGTGACCGGCGTGACGGGAAGCGGAAAGTCCACCACCATCGCCGCCTTGATCAATTACATCAACCGTTCACGCAAAACTCGCATTATCACCCTGGAGGACCCGGTGGAGTTCATCTACCAAAGCCAAGAGTCCATGGTTTCGCAACGGCAGGTAGGCCAAAACGTAATGACTTTTTCGGGCGGACTACGCAGCGCCTTGCGTGAAAATCCCGACATTATCTTCGTGGGGGAAATCCGCGACGTGGAAACGGCTTCGCTAGCCCTTAGCGCTGCCGAGACCGGGCACCTCGTGTTTTCCACCTTGCATACTCGCGATGCCAAGGGAGCGCTTAGCCGGATCGTCGACATGTTCCCCGCCGAGCAGACAAAGAACCTTTGCCTTCAGCTCTCGTTCAGCCTGTCATGGGTTCTCAGCCAGAAGCTCGTGCCTCGAGCCGATGGACAAGGGCGCATTCTCGCCATGGAGGTACTGAAGAACATCCCTGCATTGGGCAACCTCATCCGCACGGGCAACTGGCAGCAGGTCTATTCCACCATGGAAACCCAAGTCAAGGAAGGCATGATGACCATGGAGCAGCACCTGCTTCATCTATTCCAACACCACGTGATCACCCGTGAGTCAGTGGAAACTTTTGCAAACGAGGCGAGTGTCATCGATCGGCTCAACCAACTGCAGCAACCAACTGCGAAATAAACGGAAGCAGGTGATTGCCTTTTCCCCTCGGGCGCGCTTATTATTTATAGAGTAGATATGAAAGGGATAGGGAGGTTGTGACTTATGCGCGTTAAGATTTCCAAGGATTGGGAATTGCCGGAATCATCGGTGACCCCGGAGAGTGATTACCTGTCGCGCCGTCAGGTCGTAAAGGCACTCGGCTTGGCCGCAGCCTCACCCCTCTTGCTACCCTCCTTGGCCGATGCCGCCACCCAAGGCTTTCCCACCAAGTTGAACAAGAAATACCTCGCGCCCGAGGGCCGGAAACTCACCAACCCACGCCTGGTGATTTCCTACAATAATTTCTATGAGTTTTCGACTCAGAAGGATGAGCCTAGGATTCTTGCCAACCGCGGTTGGAAGACCGAACCTTGGACCTTGGAGGTCGGCGGGTTGGTGGAAAACCCGCTCAAGCTGGACGTCAATGCGTTGTGCAAGGAAATGGGGCTGGAGATGCGCATCTATCGTTTTCGTTGCGTGGAAGCTTGGTCCATGGTGATCCCTTGGGACGGGTTCCCGTTGCATAAACTGATCAAGAAGGCCAAGCCTACGTCGAAGGCTAAGTTCGTGAAGTTCACCACTTTCATGGACAAGAAGGCCGGGCCCGGATTCGAGAACTATCCTTATTACAACTGGCCGTATACCGAAGGCCTTCGGATGGACGAGGCGATGCATGAGCTCAGTTTCCTCGCCGTGGGTATTTACGGCAGGCCCATGCCCAATCAAAACGGGGCCCCCATTCGTTTGGTCGTTCCTTGGAAGTACGGCTTCAAGAGCATTAAATCGATCGTCAAGATCGAGTTCACCGACAAGCAGCCCAATACCTTGTGGAACGCAGCCGCCCCCAAGGAATACGGCTTTTATTCCAACGTGAACCCGGAAGTGCCCCATCCCCGCTGGTCGCAGGCTCGCGAGCGAGTCATTGGAGCCGGCGTGCTGGCGGATCGTATTCCCACGCTTCCTTTCAACGGTTACGAGAAGGAGGTGGCTCCTCTCTACGAGGGTATGGACCTCAAGAAGCACTTCTAAGTGCAAAGCGGGCTATGATCCGCAAGTTGGCTCGAATCGTCGCTGCGAAGTGGTTCGCCGTGCCCTTGTGCGCGCTGCCTGCCCTTTTTCTGGCAATGGACTTTTACCAGTCCCTGAAAGCAGGAGCGGACGATACCGGAGGCAACGTAGTTTTCGTAGAGGATCCGCAGGACACCGACTCCGGATTCGTAGAGATTACCTTTGATTTTCCGGAGGAAGACTTTGAAGGTTTGCCGGAAGCCGTCCCTGACGAACAGTCCAACGAGATTCCCGAAGAGGACACAGCGAAGGAGGAAGAGGAAGAGGTAGAAGAGGAAGAGGTCGCCGCCTTGCCCCCCGATCCTTTCGAGGCCCTGACTGACAGCACCGGCGACGCCGCCATCGGATGTTTCATCATCGTGCTGTGCCTGACGCCTTTACGTCGCTTGTTTCCAGGTGTCATCTTGGTGACCGCTCTCAATCGGCACAGGAGGCTGGTCGGTTTGTCATGCTTCTTCTATGCCTGCCTGCACTTCTCGCTCTATTTCGTAGACGGCTTGCAGACTTTGCTCCTCGAATGGAGCAAGTTGTATATTATGGCGGGTCTCGTGGCCTTCTCCATTCTCCTGACGATGGCGGTGACCAGCAACGACGCGATGGTGAGGAAAATGGGCGGTCGGCGCTGGAAAAAGCTCCATCGCCTCGTCTACCTGCTCATCCCGATACTCTTTTACCACAAAGGATGGGCGGGCAAGAGCGGCCCCGATCAAGTGATCGAGACCTTGATTTGGTTCTCTCCGCTGTTCGTCTTGCAAGCAGTCAGGATATTGCTTTACTTGATCCGGAAACGAGGCATCCGGTCCCGCCGCGTGTTCGAAGTTTGAGCAATGAATTTTTCAGGTATCTTTAAAATCCTTTTTGCCGTTCTTTCGTTGGGCTGCGGGTCCGCCATGGCTCAACTCGATAAAGTCGGGGCTATCCGGAACTTTTCAATTCCGCGGTTCAACGAAGAAGGAGGTCGATTGTGGCTCCTGCAGGGCAAGGAGTTGAGGCGCCAATCCAAGGAGGTCGCCTTCATCACGGAAATGGACCTCCAGACTTACGATTCCGAAAGAGGTGCTTCCGAGACCCGGTTGCGCAGCCCATTCGCCCGGTTCCACATGAAAAACAACTTGGCCGGCAGCGACAAGGCAATCCTCATCAACGGTCCCGATTACGAGATTTCCGGCCAAGGTTGGCAGTGGAATGGTAGCCTGCGGCGCGTGTTGATCGCCAGCAAGGTGCAGGTTTTTTTCGAAGCTGTATTAACTGATTTCCTAGCTAGCGAGTGCGCTCCCGACGAACAGGAAGATCCACCTGCCCCGCCGCTCGCCGTCAGGCCGGTGCCCGACGATGCGGGCCAAACGCGTATTTACAGCGACAAGCTCGAGATGCTTAGCACGGACGAAGGCCACCGCTTCTTTTTCTTGGGAAACGTACGGGTGTTCGGGCGTAACCTCAACGTGACCTGTGATCGACTGGAAGTGACTTCCACGCAATCGGACGACGAGGACACGGGCCCCGGGGCTTTTGGTTCCATCTCCAGTATCCTCGCCTTGGGTCACGTTCGCATCGAGCAATCCGCTCGTTCCGCGGTTGCGGGCAAGGCAACCATCGACGTGAAGGCAGGCACCATTGCCTTGGAGGAAGCCCCGGTGGTCTTCGACGACAAGGGCAAGGCGGAAGGTCACAAGATCATCCTCTATCGCGGCCAGCGACGAGCGGAGGTCCATGGCAAGCCCGGCGAGACACGGGCCAAGGTTACCTTGCCGCCGATCGGCGATCTTGGGGTGTTCGGCAAGGAAGTCGAGGAGCGAAAGAAAGACACTTCCGGCAGCAATTCCAAAACCGACGAACCTTCTTCTCGACCGTGAGCGATTCATCCACCATCCGAACCCTTGACTTGGTCAAGCGATTCGGGAACCGAGAAGTGGTTCGCAAGGTGAGTCTCGAGGTATCGACAGGCGAGGTTGTCGGCATCCTAGGCCCGAACGGAGCCGGCAAGACCACCACCTTCCACGCTATCGTTGGCTTACTCAAGCCAACTGACGGTCGCATTCAACTGGATGACGAGGACCTCACGCCTTTGCCCATGTTCATGCGGGCTCGCCGTGGTATCGGTTACTTGCCTCAGGAACCCTCTGCATTTCGCAAGCTTTCGGTGGAGGACAACTTGCGGGCGGTCGCCCAAACGCTGTCACTCTCTTCTAGTGACGTGGAAGAACGGGTAAGTTTCCATCTCCACGAACTCGGCTTGGAAAAAATGGCTGGGGCCAAGGCTTTCTCTCTCAGTGGAGGCGAGCGAAGGCGGCTTGAAATAAGTCGCGCATTGGTCATGCGCCCCAAGTTCCTGCTCATGGATGAACCTTTTGGAGGAATCGATCCCATCAGCGTGAGCGAAGTGCAAAAGATCATTCGTTCTCTTCGTGAAAAGGGAATCGGCGTTCTCATTACCGATCACAACGTCCGAGAAACCCTTCAGATCGTCGATCGGGCCTACCTGCTGCACGATGGCAAAGTACTTATTTCAGGTGATGCCGACACCCTGCTCAACGATGAAAGGAGCCGCGAACTATACTTGGGGAAGAACTTCTCCGTTTGACTGGCTCTCGAGTAATTATCAAATTGACTGGATCGATGCCTAACCGAGAAAAACGCAAACTTATCGAAAGCATCGCCGTGAGCGACTTTTTCGAATCCTACCAAGAGCAACTCAAGTTGCGGCTAGTGACGCGCGCCGACACCTTGCGTCGCTCCAAGGTGAGGGAAAAGAGCATCAATCGTCCGGCTCTCACCTTGACTGGCCATTTCAAGTATTTCGCCCACAAGAGAATCCAGTTGTTCGGGGCTGGGGAAATGTCCTTTCTTCGGGGAATGACCGATGAAAAACAGCGCATCACCTTGACCAAGATAGCCGAACAAAAGATTCCTTGCATCGTGATCAGCAGGAACTTCGCGCCTACCAAGGTGATGTTGCAGGTAATGGAGGAGTATTCGATACCCCTCTTCCGTACCCCACTCACCTCCAAGGAATTTTCGACTGATGCCACCGTTTTGCTGGAAGAGCGGTTCGCTCCACGCACCACCTTGCACGGCACGCTAATGGACGTGAGAGGGATCGGCGTGTTGATCCGTGGTGAAAGCGGTTCCGGCAAAAGTGAAACTGCAATCGCTCTACTCCATCGCGGACACAGCTTGGTTGCCGATGACGTCGTGCGGATCAAGTTGTTGAGCGATCATACCACGCCCGTGGGGACAAGTCCCAGTCTCAACCGTGGCTACATGGAATGTCGAGGTATTGGCATCGTCAACGTAGTCGAGCTTTTTGGAGTACAGGCCGTTCGTATCGACAAACGCATTGAGCTCGTGGTCACCTTCATCGACTGGAAGCCGGGAATGGAAGTGGAACGCACCGGGCTGGAAGAAAAATATTTCGACATACTGGGCGCCAACGTGCCACACATGGAAATTCCCGTTCGTCCTGGTCGCGACATGGCTCGTTTGGTCGAGGTCGCAGTCATGGTTCAGGCCTTGAAATTGATCGGACATGACCCAGCAAAGGAATTCAGCGCCAAATTGATCGCTGAAATGAACCCGAAATAAGAAATTTTTTCGTCCGAAAGAGGGTGCTATTTCGTTTTGTAAAAATTTCGTAAATCATTTGTCTTCGGGAGGAAAAAAACCTCTTTTCAGTTATCGACTGCCCACTGTGAACAAGTTGTGAGAAACTTAGCCTTGTAAGGTTTCTTTTTTTTCTTGGTTACTAGGTCAGCTTCTGTCAAAAATAGATAACCCTGTCACCCAAGACCTGAATTTACCTTCTAACCCCCTTCTAACCCGAAACTTTTCGCTAGACTCTGGATATTAGTTACTTGTGGAAATAAATACCATCAGTTCCAGTACATTGGCCACCGTTTGCGATGAACAGCTTCAAATTCCTTCCTTTCTTGCTCGATCCCTTTCGCAAGGGGCTTTTGAAGGCATGAATCGAGGCTGTGAATAAAAAAAGAGATTTGAGACTATGACCCCTACTGATGCGGCAAACGAACTTTGGGAGACCGTCCGTTCCACTTTGCGTGATTCCTTGCCTGGAGAGACTTATGAAATGTGGTTTTCCAAGATTGAGCCTACCAAGGTGGAGGAAGATTTCGTTGAGTTGCTTGCCCCCAACGAATTTTCCGCAATCTGGATTCAAGACAATTTCATCGATTTGGTACGCAAGGAGCTTTCGGATGCAGCTGGGCGAGAATTGGAAGTAAGCTTGGTTTCGCCCGTGAGTGTGGAGGAGAACCGTTCCCCCTCTCGCTCCACTCGAGGCGCCAAGGCAGGAAGTTCACGCATTTCCAAGGGCGCCTTTGACGATGATCGCAAGGTCGATGTTTCGGGTGTGGGAGTTCGGCAAGCGATTAACCCCCGCAACACCTTCGAGAATTTCGTCGTTGGACCAGGGAGTCAACTGGCCCAAGCCGCTTGCGTGGCGGTGGCAAACGCGCCTGCCCAAGCGTATAACCCACTCTTCCTTTACGGCGACACGGGTCTTGGGAAAACCCATCTCATGCACGCCGTTGCGCATCATAGCTTGGATCGTTTTTCCCGGCTTAAGATTCGGTACGTTTCGTGTGAGAAATTCACAAATGAATTCATTCGAGCCATTCAGGAAAACACGGTTACGGCGTTTCGCCACAATTACCGGGAAGTCGACTTGCTGCTGATTGACGACGTACAATTCCTCGCCGGCAAGGAACGTATACAGGAAGAATTTTTTCATACCTTCAACGAGTTGTTCGAATCCCAAAGACAAATCGTTCTCACAAGTGATCGGCCCGCCGGTGAGATCAACAAGCTCGAAAGTCGTTTGTTGTCTCGGTTCCAATGGGGCATGGTATCTGACATTCAGCCTCCCGACTTGGAGACGCGGGTGGCCATCCTGTCCAAGAAGGTGGCTGCCATGAAGGTGAATATCTCCGTTGAGATCCTGGAATTCCTCGCCAAGAGCGTGGCCCGCAACGTGCGTCGCATGGAGGGTGCGCTCACTCGTGTTGCCAGTTACGCCAGTTTGGTCAAAAAGCCTGTGGACGTTGAAACGGTGGGACGTCTCCTGCACGATATTCTGCAAGAAGAGGCCCTTAGCCGTATATCGATCGAGAAAATCCAGAAAAAGGTTACCGAGTATTACCATTTGCGCATGGCCGACATGGTAAGTCGGCGTCGGCCCAACAACATTGCGTTTCCTCGTCAAGTCGCGATGTACCTGAGTCGAGTGCTCACCGATCATTCCTTGCAGGAGATAGGTGATTCCTTTGGCGGTCGCGATCATGGCACGGTTATTCACGCCTGCAAAACCGTCGAGAACATGATGGATCAAGACGAGTCGGTGAAACGTAGTGTGGATTTTCTTACCGAACAACTTTCGCACGGCGTCGAGTGACTGTGTGAAGAAACCTCTCCTTTTGCCGAAGGAATGCGGCAATGACCATGAACGACTCTGAATCTTCCAACGCGTCCGACCAAGCTTCCGAATCTAGTTCGGGCGAACCCGTTCCGTCTCCTGTCAAAGAAACAAACCTCGTATCCGAGGGTTCATTGACAGCGGAAGGAAAGAAAGCGGTTGCTGGTTGGATCAACGAAGGCTTAGGGCTTTCCGAGGTTCAAAAAAAGCTCTCGGAGGAGCATGGACTGACACTGACCTACATGGAGACTCGTTTCCTTGTAGATGATCTCGAGTTGGCCTTGCAAGACCCGGTGGAACCTGTGCCTGAAGTTCCCGAAGACGGGAGCGGTGAAGAGGTGGCTTCCGGACAGGACAACGAAAACGCCGAAGCCGCTTTGGCGTCCGATTCACCCAGTGAGGATGGCGGTGAGGTGACCGTGGAAGTGGACAAGGTGGTTCGACCCGGAGCCGTGGTGAGTGGTACGGCGACCATGCCCGATGGCGTTTCCATGCAATGGCACTTGGATCAAATGGGGCGCTTGGGAGTCAATCCTCCGGAAGGCTATCAGCCCAGCGAGGAAAACGTGGCGGCTTTTCAGAAGCAGTTGCAAGTGGCCTTGCGTGAGGCCGGCTTTTAAATTTGCTTCCGCGCTCCCGGCTGCCAGCTCGCGATTTCAGGCACCTGGTTCATTGGAGCTCAAGGAGCCATTTTCCAAGGCTCGCAATTTCTTGTAGCGAGCGGAAATTTCCGCACCCGCGGCAACTTCCAAATTCTTTTCCAGCACGACGTTTTCCATCACACGCAGGAAGCGCATGCACTTGACTTTCCGCTTATCAAGCTCGAATCGTTTTTTCTCAAAGGCGGCGGAAGCCGATTTCGCCTTGAGGTACTTGTTCCACGCACCCTCCTTCTTCAACAAAGCCATGACTTGCTCGGATTGAGTAGGCTCGAGAAGCATCCTGGCATTGGGATGGAAAGGGTTGCTGACTTCCGGCCACCGCTTGCGGATTTCCCCGGCCAGTTTGGCCTTTATCTTGTTGCGCTCGGTATCCGACTTTTTCTTCTGATCAGCCAACGCTTTCCTTTGTTTCTCGAGTTCGGCCATCAAGTCGCGAGCTTCCTTCGACCTTTTGTCCGCCTGCTTTTCCTTGAGCCCCAATTTTCGCGACAAGGCCTCGAGCACAGCGTGATCTTCCGGGCTGGCTTGCTTCAGGATTCCCGCGTAGTCAGCGCCGGGCTTCATCCATGCGTCGGCAGGAGTTTTCGCATCCTTGGGTCGCGAGGTTTTGGAGTAATGTCTGAGGAACGCATCGGAGGTCTTGATGGGGATATCGATCGTTTCCGAGGAAATGATCACGTGGGCATGCGCCTCCGCGTAGGATATTTTCCCATCCCCGTTGAAGTCTGGTTTCTCGACCTTCGCTCCCAATCGGTTTTTTCCGCAGAGAGCTTCCCAGAAATTGGTGCTGTATTCCTGGTAGTTTTCTTCCCTGATATCTGGGGTGCATCCTGCCGCCACGCGGTCATGTACAGTGGCGAAGAAGCCAGCCCGGGAATGATCGGCCATTCCTTTCTTGGGGTCCCCTTCCTTGAAAATGAAGTTGGCGAAACCTCCGCTGTAGCACTGCACCATGACCATGACGACGGGTACCTCGGCAGGTATCTTGTCCAACCGCTTGCTGAAGTCGTTCATCTTGAACTTTTGGTTGTTCCACATGTATAGGTTGGTGTTTTGCGGGGTTTTCTTGTCTCCCTTTCCTCCATGGCCGGTGAAGTAAATCATGAGCCGGTCCTCCTTGGTCAGCTTGGAAGCGGTGGCGTTGAGCCACTTGTCGATCTCGGCAAGGGAAGAAGGACCGTTGGGAGCCAACCCATTGGATCGGTATTGGTTGGCAATGCCCTTGGTGGAACCCAGGAGTTCGGCGAATGCGCGATTGATTTCGGGGATGTCGAAGGCGGGGTCCATGAACTGGAGATCGCGACCTTTGTCGCGGCCATCGGCAAAGAGCAGGTGGCGGGGAGACTTGAGCAGATTCAGCTCGCCCAGTACCCTCCGGAAGTAAAGAACGTTTTTTTCCAGGGAAACTTGGTTGCCGGAGGCCGAGTATCCACCGCCCCAGACTAGGAAATGGGGAAGGGGAGCGCCGGAACCCTTGGTCGCCTGTTTTTTCTCGACCAGCTTTTCCTTTGCTTCAGCAGGTGGCTCGGACCGTGCAGGTGGCTTCGGTTTTGGCTTGAGTTCTTGGACTGATTTACGGTCTTCTTCTGCATCTCTCTTCAGGTTTTCCGCTATCCATTTTGCCAGCGTTGAACTTCCGCGGCCCCATTTACCGGGAAGCTTTACCATGTCGCGAGTTTGAATCTTTGGCGGTTGTCCCCAGTGTTGCGGAAATCGTCGGGAATCTTCAGGCTTCTTAACTGGCAGTATCTCTCCGGCAGCTGGCTTGGGAGCCTCCTTTGGCTCGATTGGTTCCTCGGTAGGGGGACAAGCGTATCCCTTTACGAAGGTCAGCAAGAATATGGATAAGAGGGTAATTGGGAGATGCTTCATGGTTTCATTCAAGTGCAACTGGCCGCTGATGCAAGAAAATGGATGCCCACCGATGAATGAAGCTGGATCAGGTTGCTGGCAACATCCCGCCGCGCACGGCACCGGGGCCGACGTTTCCGAAGTTGGGCAAAAAGCAAGGGTCCAGCGGGCGGCTGTTGGGCACGGACAACCAAATGCGGAGCAAGTGCCTACGTTTTTCCGGTTCCGGCCAATCCGTGAATGCGGAGCGCCGATGGAAGTTGACCCAGTTGTTCAGGAACAGAGCGTCGCCTGTTTGTTGGCGAAAGCGGACGTGCATCTCGGGGCGCTCGGCGGTGTCCTCGAGGAAGTCGAGCGCCTCACGCTGGGTTTCGCTTAGGTTTGGTAAGTCGGGGTCTTCATCCGCCCGGTCTATCAGCACACGTAGAAACGATGCTGCGAAATGACCTTGGCAAAAGGAGAAAATCGGTTGTTCGCAATAAGGAGCCTGGTTGCCTCCGTCCACCACGTGGCGCTTGTACACGAAGGTTTGCATCAGAGCCTCCAGCAAGTCGGGACGAAGCGTGGCAATCTCATTGTACAGCGCAGGGCTGCTGACCAATTCGTTTTCACCGCCGGTCATCGCTTGCTGCAGGCAAAGAAAGCCGATGACGTCGCAGCGGTCGGTATGGAAGCTCAGGCGTCGGTTGGTGATGGGGCCGCGAACCTTGGGGTCGTCCTTGGGCAATCCTTGGTCGCGGACACTGAACACAAGGTCGCCGGCGGAGCTTTGCGAGACGGGAATTCCCAGCCAGCAGGTCAAGCCGATGAAGGTTCGCCGTGCCTCCTCTTCCGACATGTCCTCGACGGGCAATCCCTGGATGAGCGTGGCGCCTGATCCGTGTTCGAGGTCGTGCCTGATGGCGTGCAGCCGTTTTCCAAGGTGAGGCAAAGGAAAGCGTTCGGGGGAGGTGAACTTGGGTGTCGAGGGAACGGGCAGACGGCTCGCCGCCAGAACTTCCTCCCGTTCCTGATCCGTCAACTGATGCGTCCAATCCCTGCGGGCAAGCAATTCGTTGCCTTTCCAGACCGCTGGATGATCAAGTTTTCTAGGGTGCGTCTCGTTCACCGTTTTTCTTTGCCGTTTTCCTACCTGCGTTCACCTGAATCATTTGATCTTTCTGCCTGATGCAAAAAACCCGCCTTCACGAGGAAGGCGGGCTTTTGAAAAGGAGATTTCCTTGTTGGGCAGGCGAGCCTGCGTTATTTTAAAACTAGGAATTTCGCCTTGCGGTCCCGGCGCATATCATCGGCGGTCCCGACCCTGTTGGCTTCCTCGCAGCCTTTTGAAGCGATTTCTATCCGACTTGGATCGATGTTGTGATCGATGAGGAAATTTCTCACGCTGGTCGCTCGCCTGTCTCCCAGTGATTTATTGTAAGCAGGCGTTCCCTTCCAGTCGCAATGGCCCTCAATGAGGATACGCACTTCGGATTTTGACTTCAGGAAATCGGCGACTGCCGAAATCTTGGACCGTTCGTTCGCTCCGATTGCGAATTGATCGAAATCGAAGTAAACGGGCTGAAACAAATCAGCTACGCTTCCGTCGTCGATGGTTCCGTCGAAACCGTCTGGTCGCAGCGGAGGTTGGCCGAAAGGATCTCCTAGGATCTCACCGCCATTTCCGTCTATCGCGAAGTCATCGGATGCAACGAAGCCCCCGTTGGTCTTGTTTGTAATTAAAGCGGTTTCTTCCGGCGATGGGTCCGGCTTGCTAGAGCAACCAATCCCCATTACCAACGTCAACACGCACCCTGTACCCAACATCATGAACTTTTTCATCATAATTAAAACCCTCCTCTTAATCATTGACTAGCTTCAGCTAGTTATCGTTCAAGTAAACTTCTTATAATTAGTTCGCAAGTTCTTTTTTTCTTTTAGTTCAATGAATTCGGAAACACTTCGCATCGAGCAAGGCTCTTTTCGGGTCTTGCTTTGCGACAATGGATCCGTCTCGCCGGACGCCATTCGCGCTCTCCGCGACTTGGCGAATTCTCTTGCCGGGAAGTTGAACCTTTCCGTTCGAGCAGTGGGTCTCTTGCATTCGGATCGGGTGGGCGCCGGCCTCTTGGATGGAGAGGCCGGAAACGTTTTGCTTTCGGAATTGCGGCAGCTCTTGGAAGTAGGGGAGAGACGCTTTGCCTTGCTTCCTTTTTTCCTGGGGCCCAGTTTCGGGATCACGGATTGGTTGCCCCGGGAATTGAGGAAACTGGTCACTGCGTGGCCAGGCATGCAAGTCAAGTTGGGAGCTTGCTTGCATCGCGAGGGCGACGATCGCTTGGCCTTGGTTCTTGCCGAGCGCGTACGTTCGATGATTGCCGAAGAGAACCTGCATCGTCCGATTGTCGCGATGGTCGATCATGGCACGCCGTCCCGAGAAGTGAACCTGGTGCGGGAGAGAGTGGGAGCGCGGGTTCGAGAATTATTGGGAGATGAGGTGGCGTATCTCGCGACCTGTTCGATGGAGCGCCGTCCCCAACCCGAATATGATTTCAACGAACCGCTTCTCGAGAACCTTTTGCGTGACCCAAAGGCTTGCCCTTCGAGCCAGGTGGTGGTTGCCCAGTTCTTTCTTTCCCCGGGAAGGCACGCCGGGCCCGTCGGCGACGTCGCGAAAATTTGTCGTGAGTCGGAGCATGCGCGCGTAGGCTTGCGCACTTACCTTACACCCCCCATGGGTGATCATCCTCTTGTCCTCGATATCTTGGCGGAACGTTTTCAGGAATGCCTTGAGTCGGATTGACCTGGCCTTGGTTGCCCTTCAACTTGGGCTCATGAAACAAAGAAAATATTGCAAGCCCTTGGCGGTTTCCATACTGACGCTTGCCATGTCCGCAAGCGGGCTTTTCGCTGAGCTTCGTCTCTACTTGGCGAATCGCCACGACGACACACTTGCGCGTTACGATCTTGACGAAGCCTCGGGGGATTTGACTTTGCGGCAGACCCTCAAGCTGGAGGGTCAACCCGCCCCGATGTGCGTCAGTCCCGACGAACGCGTACTCTACGTCGCCCAAAGGAAAGCCGAGAAAGTCACGGCCTTGGCGATCTCCCCGAAAGACGGATCCTTGAAGGTAATCGCAGAAACGGATTTGCCCGGAAAAGGCGGGGCTTGCTACGTTTCGACCGACCGGTCGGGAAGGTTTCTGCTTTCCGCCTATTATGCCGCGGGCAAGGTGACGGTTCACCGCCTGAACAAAAACGGGGCCGTGGGCAAAGGCGCTCTGCAGACAGTCGTCACCGAGCAGAAGGCTCACTGCATACTGACGGATTACCAAAATCGTCTCGCCTTGGTGCCGCATACCGGCCCCAACGCCGTCTACCAGTTTCGCTTCGATGCCAAGACCGGCAAGCTCTCTCCGGCCAAGCCGGCCAAGCACCTCCCCAAGGAAACGCTTTCGCCAAGGCACGTCGCCTTTCATCCAAACGAGAAGTTCGTCTACGTCGTGAACGAAGGGTCCTCCTCCGTCACTGCCTGTCGGCTCAAGGCAGATGCCATCCATCCGATTCACACCCTGTCGACCCTCCCCAAGGGTTTCGCGGAGCGCAACTCTTGCGCCGACGTCGAGGTTCACCCCTCGGGCAAGTTCCTCTATTGCTCCAACCGCGGCCACGACAGTATCGCCATGTTTACCATCGATCAAAAAACGGCTCGCCTCACTGCCATTGGGCAATCTGCCACGGAGGAGATGCCGCGTTCCTTCAACGTCGATCCCACGGGCAAGTTCTTGGTCGCCGCGGGTCTGCGGGCGAACAAGGTGACCGTCTACCGGATCGACCAAGGCACTGGGAAGTTGAAACCTCTCAAGACCTACGAGACAGGTAAGGGGCCGACTTGGGTGCAGATCCTGAAGCAAAAGCAGGATGGATAATCTCGAGTTCGCCGACGTAGAGGCCTTGGAGGAGAATCTCTCCGAGCCGTCGCAGGCGCTGGTCGACGACCTCAAGGAGATGGAGGGCGACTGGATCTTCGTTGGGGCCGGCGGCAAGATGGGACCCACGATGGTCCGCATGGCGAGCAAGGCGCTGGAGCGGGCCGGCACTTCCGCCAAAGTGTTTGCAGTTTCGCGATTCTCCGATGCCCAAGCACGCAAGTCCCTGGACGCCCACGGCATTGAAACCATTGCGGCCGACGTTCTCGACCGCGAGGCCGTGGGCCAGCTGCCCGCCGCATCCAACGTCGTGTTCATGTTGGGCATGAAGTTCGGTCTCACCGAGAACCCCTCCTTGGCCTGGGCCATGAACACCCAGGCTCCCGCGTACGTGGCGGAACGTTTCGCTCAATCACGTATCGTCGCCTTCTCCTCCGGCAACGTTTACCCCTACCTTCCCGCGGATTCCGCCGGAGCCACCGAGGAGACCATCGCCGCCCCAGTGGGCGAGTACGGTTGGTCGCTTCTCGGGAGGGAGCGCGCCTTCGAGCATTTCTCACGGACCCATGGAACCAAGGTGGCCATCGTTCGTCTCAATTATGCCGTCGAGACACGCTACGGCATCCTCGTGGACTTGGCCCAGCGCATCCTCGCGAAGGAGCCCGTCGACTTGACCGCCGGGCACGTCAACCTCATCTGGCAACGCGACGCCAACGAGCATGCTTTGCGCTGCATCCGCCTCGCCGCCTCGCCGCCGACCATCCTGAACGTCACGGGCCACGAAACCTTGGCTGTGATGAACTTGGCCCTTCGCTTGGGTGAAGCCCTCGGGGTCGAGCCCCAGTTCATGGGGCGCGAAGCCGCCACCGCCTTGCTCAACGATGCCTCCAAATCGCACGCGCTTTTCGGCCTGCCGACCACCTCGACCGACGTTGCCGTCGGGGCGGTGGCCGCTTGGCTGAAGGCCGGCCTCCCCACCTTGGACAAACCGACCAAGTTCGAGGTTCGCGACGGCAAGTTTTGAAAGAAAGCATCTCATGAGCGCCAACCCGATGCCGGACGACGAAGTGATCGCCCTCTTGCGGGAAGGCATCGTCATACCGGCCCACCCGTTGGCTCTCGATGCCGAGAGAAAACTGGATGAGCGCCGCCAGCGTGCCTTGACCCGTTACTACCTGGATGCCGGGGCAGGGGGCGTGGCGGTGGCCGTCCACACCACCCAGTTCGCCATTCGTGAACCGCAGCACGACCTGCTTCGACCGGTCTTGGAACTGGCGGCCGACACGGTGGCTCAACGACAGGAGGAATTGAGCAGACGCATCGTCAAGGTGGCGGGTGTCTGCGGCCAAACCGAGCAAGCCTTGGGGGAGGCGGAGTTGGCCCGCGAACTGGGCTACGATCTCGGTCTGCTCAACCTCTCCGCCTATCCCAATGCCGACGACGATACCTTGCTTGCGCACGCCAAGCGAGTGGCCGAGGTCATTCCCGTATTCGGGTTTTATCTACAGCCCGACATAGGTGGGCGTTTGCTTTCCCAAAGCTTTTTCCGCGAGTTCGCCGCCATCCCGAACCTCATTGCCGTGAAGATGGCCGCCTTCGATCGCGACCTCACCCAAGAGGCGATCCATGGAATCGAGGAATCGGGCAGGGGAGACGACGTTCTGCTCTACACCGGAAACGACAACTTCATCGTCGAGGACCTCACCGAGGGCTACCTCGTCCCAACCAACCAAGGCGAAGCGTTGCGTCGCATGGCGGGCGGTTTGCTCGGGCACTGGGCGGTCTGGACGAAGGCCGCCGTCGACATGCTGGAGGAGATCAAGGCGGCTCGCTCCTTCGATTCCTTCAAGCCGACCCGTTTCTCGCGCCTCGCCGCCGAGGTTACCGAGATGAATCACTACCTCTTCGATTTCGACCACGGCTTTCGCGGGTGCGTTCCCGGTGTCCATGAAATCCTTCGCCGGCAGGGACTGCTGGAAGGAACTTGGTGCCTGGATCCTGAGGAGGTTTTGTCGGAAGGTCAGGCCGATGCCTTGACCCGGGTAGCGCACGCCCATCCCCACCTCACCGACGACGCCTTCGTGGCCGAGCACCTCGACCGCTGGCTGGACGACTGAGGTCTACTTCTCGATCAGCCAGATGTTCTGGAAGCGGACCGGGTTGCCGTGTCCTTGGAGGTGGATTTGGCCTTTTTCCTTTTCGGGGCGGCCGCCGCCGGCCCCGGTGCCCTTGTCCAGTTCGAAGTCGTCGTGGATGAGGATCCCGTTGTGGCGCGTCGTGATGCGGGCGTTCTTGATTTTTTTGCCGTCCTTGAAGCGCGGGGCGGTGAACTCGATGTCGTAGGTTTGCCAGGAGAGGGGAGGCAGGCACATGTTCACCATGGGCGGTTTCTTCCGGTAGAGGGCGCCGCAGAAATTGTTTTCCCCCTTGATCCCGAAGGAGTCGAGGATCTGGGTTTCGTAGTTGTTGAATATATAGACCCCGCTGTTGCCGCGGTCCTGACTGCCGGGCTTGGTCTTCGGTTTGTAAGGAGTACGGAACTCGAGGTGCAGGGTGAATCCGCCGAAGGAGTCAAGTGAAACGACGCCTTCCTCGAGGAGATCCCCGTCCAGCTTGATGCCGCCCGAGAAACGGTCCATCTCCACGCCTCCGAACAGAACCTTGGCACCCTTGGGGGGCTTCTTGCCGAGGGTCGGGCTCTTGCGTTCCACCCGGTCGTAGACGAACAATTTCTTGTCGCCCTTGGTTCCGGTCGCGGTGTCGCCTGTGATGACCACGGTTTCGCCGCTGGCAGCTTTCAAGGTGGTCTTGCCATCCTTGGTTTCGCCCTTGAGCAGGACGAACTCGTTGTTCTCCGCTCCGCTGCCGGGGAGGCCGCCCTGGTAGAGAGCCGCCTGAAATTTTCCGTCGCCGAGGGCCACCACCTGGAGTCCATGACTACCGCTGCCCTTGCCGATGGCGTCGGTGGCGGCGTACTCGCCCTGGATGGCGAAGTCTGGATCCTTGGCGGCTGCGGCTGGATCGGTTACGGCGTTGCCCTTCTTGGCGGCGTGGAGAGAGACCAGTCCGGTGAGGACGAAGGCGAGTATGGCGAAGGATGGTTTCTTCATGTCTTTGTGAGGGTGTTAGGTCGTTTAACCGTCGATGCAGAAAAGGTGTTTCACGCCGCGCAGGTAGAGGCGGCCGTCGCTGAATGCGGGGGTGGCGAAGGTATCCTCGCCGACCACGTTCTCGGCTACAACCTTGAACTTGGGACCGGGCTTGACCACCGTCATGACGCCGTGGTCGGAAAGGAAATAGACGAGGCCGTTGCCGGTCAGGAGGGAGGCGCTGTGGCCGCCCTTGAGGCGCTCCATCCAGAGGCGCTCGCCGGTCTTGGCCACGAGGCAACTGGCCACTCCGTTGTCGGCCACCACGATGAAGTAGGGACCAATCGCGACGGGGCTGGGCACGTAGGAACAGCCCTTGGTGATTTCCCATGCGACGTGGGTCTTCGTGACGTTGCCGGTGCCATCGGGGCGGATACCTTGCATGAAGCGCTTGGGGAAACCGCAGGTCATGAAGAGCAGGTCCCCGTTGTAGACCAGCGATGCGACGTATTGCTCGGTGGGCCCGTCGCTGATCCAGTGCTGCTTGCCGGTGTCGGGATCATAGCTGGCTACGCACTTGCTGCCCGCCAAGATCATTTGGTTGCGTCCGCCGATGGTTCGGATGAGCGGCGTGCAGTAGCTGCGTGTGTTGTTGGGGCGGTCTTTTTTCCAGAGTGTTTTGCCGGTCTTTTTGTCAAGGGCCACCAAATAGCCCGGGCCGTCGTGGTCGCCGTTCACGATGACTTTGTCTTTCCAGAGTACGGGGGAAGAGCAGTAGCCGTGTATGCTGGAGAACACCCCCGGTCGTACTTCCCACAATTTCTTGCCGTCCAAGTCGTAGGCGGCCACGAACATCTTCTTTTTGTCCAGAAAGCTGAGGTAGATGCGTTCGCCGTCCGAGGTGGGCGTACTGGATGCCCGGCTGTTGAGTCGGTGCACACGCTCCAAGGGTGATTTCAACACCACCTTGCGCCATAGTTCCTTGCCGGTCGCCCGATCGATGCAGAGCAGCAACCGCTCCGCCTTTTCCTCGATCGCGGTGATTTGGTAGATCCGGTTGCCGACTATGATGGGGGATGCATGGCCCTTGCCTGGGATCGGAGTTTTCCAGACCAAGTTGTCCGGCAGTTTCCATGCTACGGGAGCCTTTTTGTCATGGATCGTGCCGTCGCCCAGTTTTCCGCGCCAAGCCGGCCAATCCGAGGCCCAGGCAAGTTGGACCCATCCTGCGAGGATCAAGGCGAAGCATGCAAAGGACAGCGATTTCTTCATCCCTGAGAAATTGTGAGTCCTCGATTTTTTGGCCAGCCTATTCTCAGCCATGATGCAGGTTTGACTCGAGAAGGAGAATCCAGCGTTGACCCTTGTTTCTAATTTTCGCTTAAGGTGTGCGCTTTCTTCTTTCACGATTCCCCGAGCAAGCATCCTAATGAGCGCCAAGGTAGCCATCGCGATCGCAGCCCATCCGGACGACGTCGAGTTCCTCATGGGCGGGACGCTGCTGCTTTTGAAGCGGGCGGGCTGGGAGACGCACTATTTGAACGTTTCGTCGGGGAATTGCGGGAGCCAGAAGATGGACTCCGAGGAAACGGCCCGGGTCCGGGGCGAAGAGGCGAAGAAAGCGGCCCAGTTGTTGGGGGCGACCTGGCATGAGGGTTTTTCCAACGACTTGGAGATTCTGTACGACCTGAGCCATTTGCGCAAATTGGCCGCCATCGTGCGCGGCGTGGCCCCCGACGTCGTGCTTACCCATGCGACGCAGGACTACATGGAGGACCACGTCAACGTGTGCCGCCTCGCGGTGACCGCAGCCTTCACCCACTCCATGCCCAATTTCGAGACCGAGCCGCCGACGGAACCTCCCTTCAAGGAGGTGACCGTTTACCATGCCATGCCCTACGGTTTGCGCGACCCTTTGCGCAAGCGCGTCACGGCGGGCCTCTACGTGGACGTAGCCGACGTGGCCGATGAAAAACTGGCCGCCCTGTCCGCCCACGAAAGTCAGCGTTCCTGGCTGGATGCCAGCCAAGGTTTGGATTCCTATCTCGCCAGAATGGAGGAGCTGGATCGTGAGGTGGGGCGCTTGTCGGGTCGCTATGAAAAAGCCGAGGGTTGGCGCCGGCACCACCATCCCGGGTTCAGCTCGGAGGACGTCGATCCGCTCGCCGATGCCTTGCGGGAAGATTGCTTTGTGAACGAGGAATACGAACGAAACTTGGAGGAAGAAAATTGAGTCATGCCTAGGAAACTGAGCCGCATAGCGCCCGAATGGTGGGATTACACCACGTTGGAGGACGATCTCATCAACGCCGCTGCCAAGCTGAGCGAGAAGGATCTGATGGAGTTGGCCCGACCCGGTTTCGAGGTGCGCTTTTTCGACACCTTGGAAGATTTCTATTTGGCCGAGGCCCTCGAGTACGTCGAATCTTGGAAAGAGGCCACCCCCGACAACCCGGCCGGCATATGTGGTCCGATCGGCCCGACCGAACAGTTGCCGCTGGTAGCTCGTTTGGTCAACGAACTGGAGATTTCGCTCAAAGACGCCCACTTCTGGGGAATGGACGAGTGGTACCAGAACGGAAAGGAAGTAAACATGCAACACCCGCTCTCCTTCGAGAAGGCGGACCGCGAACTTTGCTTCGACCGCATCCGCGAGGATCTCCGCCCTCCAGAGGAAAACCTGCATTTCCCCAAGGCCGACGTGACCGCTTTCCGCGAGAGCTGGAACGGTGTCCGCTGCGTCGTCATGCAGGGAGGGCAGGGGGACGTGAAGCACTGGGCCTTCAACGATCCCTTTCGTCGCGAAGGCGCTTATGCGGACGAACCGCCCAGCCCCGCCGAGTACCGCAAGCTGGCCACCCGCATCGTGGAACTGCATCCCATCACCTTGTCCCAAAACGCCCGCACCTCCGGCGGCGGCAACGTCACCATGGTGCCGCAACAGGCCATCACGGTCGGACCCGAGGAGACCTGGCAGTCCGAGCGCGTTTCCATTTGGCAAGCCGGCACCCACGACAATCCGCTGGGGCAGCGACTGACCGCCTTGATGATTTCAAAAGGTATCGCCGACTCCGCCGTGCCGATGTCCTTGCTGGCCGAACATCCCAACGTTCGCTTCAACTACTACCGGGGCGGACTCGGCAGTTGCTCGGTCGAAATGCACTGAGGTTCAGCTATCCGGTTGGGGCCAAGTAGATGCCCGCCAAGAGCAGGGTTGCCCCGAGAAAGCGCCGCAAGAGGACGCTCTTGGGCGCCGAGCCCTCGGACGCTCCGATCATGCGACCGATCCAGACCGCGAAGATGATGCTCCAAAGCCCTCTCGACATATAGAGTACGTTTGCCTCGGTCGGGACGTCGTAGAACCCGATGGCAATGGAAAAGAGAATTGTTTGGGCGGTCAGGGGAATGGTGCCGAGAAGCAGCCACTTGTCGCCTTCCTTGCGCCAACCGAGGAATCGTCCTTTGGTCATGGGGATGAACAGAAAGGACAAGACGCCCACGGTAAGAACCATCATGAAGAGAAGATTGAACGGATCGACGTCACCGTCCTTGCCGAATTCAGGGACGAGGGCGTCGGTCAGCCCGAACCCAATCGCCGTGACAACGGCCAATCCCATGCTCGCAAAGGATGGCTTCGAGCCTTTGGCAGGCCATCCCAGCAAGATCACCGCAACTACTGCCAAGACAGCGGCTAGCCAAGTTTGGGCAGGCAAGGCCTTTTCAAAGATCAAGTACCCGAAGACAGCCACGAACAACGTCTTGGTCCCCATGATGGGAGTGGCCACCGAGGCATCGCCGCGCCGCAAGGCGAGGAAGCAGGTCGTTTGCGAGGTGCAGAAGAGTACGCCCAACATGGCGCCCAAGGTGATTTCGCTGCGAGTGAGCCCTTCCTCCGCCAGAAAAGGGAAGGGGAGGTAGCTGATGGTTATGAACCAGTTCGAATAGGCCAGTGAGCGGAACGTGCCCGCACCCGTTTCCAAGGCTCTCTTGCACAAGAGAGCGGCCAAGCCATAGCATGCCCCCGCTACTAGTGCCAGAGCCAAGGGTGTCACCGCGAACAATCCAAGCTCTTCATCAAGGAGATTGCATCAGGCGAGGAGAAGGCTCTTCGACCCAACCCGCCTTCCGTTGGCCTTTGCCTTGCCGTCCGCCGTCGCCCAGTTCCTCACGCGCTGTTTCGGCGATGGCGAGAAGTCGTTTCACCACCGCTGGGTTCTTTGCCGCAAGGTCCTTGCTTTCTCCTACGTCAGCGTCCAGGTCGAACAATTGGGCCGGAACCTTTCCCTCCGGCTTGCCCCAGTTGCGCTTCTTGCTCTCGAGGGCAAGGTGCAGTTTCCATTTTCCCGCGCGTACGCATTGCAATTGATCCATCTGGTAAAAGTAGAAGGACTCGCGTCCCTTGGCGCCTTCTTCACCGAACAGTATGGGGCTTACGTCCTGGCCATCGATCGGCTTGTCGGGAAGGTCGGCTCCAGCCAGCTTGGCCAACGTCGGCAATAAATCCAAGGTTGAGGTGATCTCGCCGTTCTCGGACCCCGCCGGTATTTTGCCCGGCCACCTCGCCACGCAAGGCACTCGCTGCCCGCCTTCCCAAGTCTGCCCCTTGCGTCCGCGCAAGGGCAGGTTACTTCCCTTTTGCTTTGATCCATTGTCCGAGGTGAAGAGTACCAGCGTGCGTTCGTCTACCTTGGCTTCCTTCAGCGCCTTGAGGATTTCACCGGTGGACCAGTCGATTTCCTCTATGGTGTCGCCGTAGCGTCCACGGGCGGATTTTCCCTTGAAGCGCGGGCTGGCGAAGAGAGGAACGTGTGGGAAGGTGTGCGGCAGGTAGACGAAGAAAGGCTTGTCTTTGCTTGCGTGGATGAACTGGACGACTTCCTTGGTGTATCTGGAGGTGATCGTGGTTTGATCGACGGGGGCCTCGACCACCTTTTCGTTGCGTACCAGCGGAAGCGGTACTTCCTTGCGGTTCATGTCGTTGGAGTAAGGAATGCCGAAATAGGAGTCGAATCCTTGCTTGTGGGGGAGGAAGTCCGGATGGTCTCCGACATGCCATTTTCCCACGCAGAGAGTGGCGTATCCTTTGGTCTTGAGGGTCTCCGCAATGGTGGTTTCGCTTGGATTGAGGCCTTTTCGGTCGGCAGGGAACAGCACGCACAGGTTTTTTTGGTTTACGTGCATGTTGACTCGTCTGGGGTAACATCCGGTGAGCAAGCTGGAACGCGAGGGAGAGCATACTCCGCTGGTCGAGTAGAAGCTAGTCAGGCGCATGCCCTCGGCCGCCATGCGGTCGATCTGGGGCGTTTTGATTTCCTCGGCCCCAAAGCACCCGAGATCTGCGTACCCGAGGTCGTCGCAAAAGATGACTATGAAATTGGGAGGTCTTTCCTCGGCGGCGAGGAAATTCATCCAGCCGGCGAGGATGGTTAGACCTAGGCAAAGGAGAAGCTTTCTTTTCATGCTAGAGTGGGTTGGGACGCTGTGTCCAAGCTCAAGCCATCCCAAAGTCTTTGTTTGGGCAAGCTTGAAGAGCGCTTGACGTTTTCGATTATGAGAGGCGTATTCAGGGCAGACTAGTTCAGCAACCTCACCCAACTGAAATTCCTCATGAAAAAAACAGTATTCTTCTTTCTGACATATTTTCTAGCGGCCCTTGTTTCCTTCGCGGGCAAGGAAATCCTCGAACTCAAGGGCGGCAAGGGTCCCGGCAAGGGCAAGACCATCGTGCTTGTTGCGGGTGACGAGGAATACCGCACGGAGGAAAGCATGCCCATGCTGGCCAAGATACTTTCTCAAAAGCATGGGTTTCACTGCAAGGTGCTCTTCGCTTGGGACAAGGACGGAAAGTACATTGATCCGAACAACCAAGCCGGCGTTCGCGGATGGGAACATCTCGATTCGGCCGACCTCATGCTGACCGGTACTCGTTTTCGCCGCCCGTCCCCCGAGGACGCCAAGCACGTCACGAAGTTCCTCGATGCGGGCAAGCCAGTCATCGGCATACGGACGGCCACCCACGCCTTCACCGGCAAAGGATCCTTCGGCGACAAGATTTCCTACGGCGCTTTCGGCCCACTCGTGATGGGTGAAGGCTGGGTCAGTCACCATGGCGGACACAAGAGGCAAGGAGCTCGCGGAGTGATCGAGAAGGCCAATGCGAAGCATCCCATCCTCCATGGCGTGAGCGACGTTTTCGGACCTTCGGACGTTTATGGCATCAGGCGAGTCACCGCCGAACGCGACACCATCCTGCTGCGTGGCGCCGTGACCACTACTCTCGATCCCAAGTCGCCCAACGTAGAGGGCAAGCAGAACGATCCCATGCAACCATTGGCTTGGTTGCACACCTACGAATCTTCCGCTGGCAAGAAGGGCACTACCTTCTGCACCACCATGGGAGCCTCCGTGGACTTGGTCAGCGAGGACCTTCGCCGTCTCTTGGTCAACGCGGTCTATCACTTGACCGACCTCGACGTTCCGAAGAAGGCCGACGTCGATTACGTGGATCCCTTCTATCCTTCCTTTTACGGATTCATTAGGGACAAGGCATTTTGGCCGGGCCAGGACATGCAGGCCGAGGACTATGGCCTAGGCAAAACACCGGCCGCTCCGGACCCCAAGGGCACGCCGAAGTGGGACTTCCGCCCACGCAAGAAATAGGCGTTTTTAGGAAACAACCCGCTGCAGCGGTCTTTGGGTTCGTGCTTTTCGAACCCTACTTTCCGTTGTGGCGTCCTTTTCAAATCTTTCATTCCAAGCAGCCATGAAACGTCTCCTTTCTTGTTCCCTTGCATTCGTCCTCAGTTTCGCCTCAAGCCATGCGGCTCCCAAGAAGCCCAAGTCGGAGCATCGATGGAACCGAACGGTCATGGGGCCGACTTTTGGCTCCAGCTTGTTTCAGTCCAAGAGGGACCCACACGGCTCCTTTGCCGGCATTCCCAAGGCTACTGCCATTTGGTTGGGCGACGAGTCCAATGCAAGCATGGGGTTCGACGCCGACAACTTGAGCATGTTCGGGGCGTGGACCGATGGTTTCGTCTTCGTACGGCCCGGTCGCGACGCCTTGCTCGACCATGACGAGATACGTGGGAAAATCAGTTTCATCACCAAGGGACCCGGATGGACGCAAGGCGGCGAATGGAAAAACCGTCCGACCAAATTTGGTCCCTTGCCGCGGGAATGGGCCAAGTACAAGGGGCTTTATCATCATGGTGAGCGAATCGTCCTGAGCTATTCGGTGGGCCAGGGCCAGGTCTTGGAATCCCCTTGGGCGAACAAAGCCGGGGGTTCCGTGGTGTTTTCCCGCAGCATGCGGATCCGCGGATTGAAAAGCGATGAACAGACACTGCTTGCCCAGTCTCCTCAGGGAGGCGGCGTGGGTAAGGTGCGTGAGGTGAATGGGGTAAGTTTGGCGGTGGTTCCGCGAGCCAGGAAAGGGGGAGCCGAAACCACCGTGATCGCGGCGGCGGTTGTCGGCGAAGGCGCCGAGGTGGGAGTCGAAGGCCATCGCGCCGTGGCCAAGGTCAAGGCGGGCGACGGGCAGTTCACGGTCTTGCTTTGGGAAGGTCCTGAGGTGGAGCTCGAGGCCTTCGCTAAATACGTCGGCAAACCATTCGCGTTTCCCGACTTGGTCAACTGGACCAAGGGAGGACCTCGCCGCTGGGTGCCTACGCTCGAGACCAAGGGCGAGCTCGGCCTGCCCAAGAAGGGGGAGCCATACGTCTTGGACACCATTCAACCGCCTTTCGAAAACCCATGGGGCGCCATCCTTCATTTTGGAGGGCATGACTTCTTTTCCAACGGAGACCTTGCGATCAGTACCATGGAAGGCGACGTTTGGCTGGTTAGAGGCATCGACGCCGATCTTAAGAAGACCACTTGGCAACGCATCGCGACGGGATTGTATCATCCGCTCGGGCTACGCATCGTGGACGACAAGATTTACGTTCTTGGCCGCGACCAAATCTCCCGCCTGCACGACCTCAACGGTGACGCCGAGATCGATTTCTACGAGAACTTCAACAACGATGCCGAGATCAGTTTGGGTGGTCATGAGTTTTCCACCTGCCTGGAAACCGATCCCCAAGGGAATTTCTATTACATCCGCTGCGCCAGCGGTACCCAGCACGGTGGTTCCGTCCTCAAGGTGAGCAAGGACGGGAGCAAGCTGGAGCGCTTCGCTACGGGTTTTCGCAATCCCAATGGTTTCTTCGTGGGACCCGGCGGTGTGGTCACCGCGGGCGACCAGCAGGGCACTTGGGTGCCCGCTTCCCGCGTGGACATCGTGGAGAAGGGTGGTTTCTACGGTTTCATTCCTTGTCACCATCGCGATGAAAAGCCCACTACCTATGACGGGCCTCTTTGCTGGATCCCTCATAAAGTGGATAATTCCTGCGGTTCCCAGGTCTGGGTGACGAGCGACGAATGGGGGATCCCCAAAGGTGAGATGCTTCATTTTTCCTATGGCAAGTGCGAGATGTTTCTCGTCGTTCGGGATGAAGTCGGCGGCGTTCCGCAGGGTGCCGTCACGAAGTTCCCCTTGCGATTTGCCTCAGGAGCTATGCGAGGCAGATTCAGTGATCACGATGGGCAGCTTTACGTTTCGGGATTGAAGGGCTGGCAGACTTCGGGTCCGCGCGACGGTTGCCTGCAGCGCGTTCGCTACGTTGGTGGCGATTGGCCCCGACCGCTTGGACTGAAGGCGCACAAAAACGGCGTGGTTTTGCGCTTTGGCGTGAAACTGGACAAGGAGCTGGCCAATGATCCCGAATCCTTTGCCGTTCATCATTGGAATTATCGCTGGACAAACCGTTACGGGTCACCCGACTACAAAGTTTCGGAGCCCGACAAAACCGGTCGCGACAAGTTGGAGGTGAAGTCCGCCAAGCTGTTGGCCGATGGCCGCAGCGTGTTCATCGAGATCGAGGGTATCCAGCCGGTCATGCAGATGGAGATTGCCTACGACTTGGAGAGCTTCGATGCCGAGGAGCTGGTGGACAAGATCCACAACACGATCCATAACCTACGGCCTGCCTTCAAGGGGAAGTAAGCGTTTCGCTTGAGCGGATTCTCAGGCTTCGGGAGCGATATCCTTTTGCACCCCTTTCGACAAAAGCAACAACGCCAATCCGAAGAGGAAGGCGACCGCGACGTCGAACGCGATGACACCGAAAAACCATGTCCAGTCGTTCTCCATGGTGGCATACAGCCAACCAAGAACGGCGAGGAAAGCGCCGTTCAGAAGAGCGTAGCACCAAGATACCCAGCGAATGGCCGGCAGGTAGCGAGCAAGGTCGGTGGAAAAGAGCCAGATAAGGCCGCCGAGCATGAAATAGAACGCGGACCATCCGCGGGCCACGTATTCGATCAAGGGGCCAACGGGGACATTTGCGTCGACTTCATGAACGGCAAGCTTCAACCACTTGTCCGGCATGACGACAGCGATGATGGCAAGCATCATGGAACCGCCCATTATGCGCATCACCCAGACCAAGGTTTTGTCGGACTTGGTCATCGCACGGGAACGCTTCAGCCGACTGCAGTTTGTCGGGCGATGTTTCCTCTCAGCGCCGTCAGGTAATCCAAATGGGCGAGCGCCTTGCGCAGCTCAGGTCGGAGTGACCGCAAGGTGGATCGCGACAGGGCCAGCTTTTCTTGCACCGCTTCCAGTAACTGGTTGTAAATCTCCATGATGCGTTGCTCGAAATCCTTCATGTTCTGGATTGCCTTGTCCCACAAAAGCTCCCCCGAGAATTCATCAGCTTCAAAAGACTTCATGCGTTCGGCGTATTTGGCTTGAGCCTCCCTCGCCTCGGCGAGAAGGATCTTTTCGGAAGACACCCGACGCAAGTGACTGGTGAGGCCGACTTTGGACATTGTCCAGATCAGCCACTTGGAGGGATCGATTTGCCAAGGCTTCACGCCGTTGCGGTAGTCCCATTGGAATTCGTGATGATAATTGTGGTACCCCTCTCCAAAAGTGAAGATTGCCATGATCCAGTGATCGCGAGCGGAGCATTTACTCGAATAGCTTTGCTTACCAATCATGTGGCAGAGCGAGTTGATGAAAAAGGTCGAGTGCTGTACGCAGGTCACCCGAGCGACCCCTCCGATGAGGAATCCGCCCAGTGCTCCCTCGAGAGGAGTCAAGGCGCCGGTCAAGTTGGCGTAGAGGTATCCAAGCAAGGTGGGTAAGCCGAAGCTGATCACGAATGCAATGAGGTGCACCCAGCGATGCTGCCACATTACCAGAGGGTCTTTTTTCAGGTCGTTGACGTTGTTGAAAGGCGGGGGAGGAGTGGTCTTGAACAACAGCCATCCCAAGTGGGCCCAGAAAAAACCCTTGGAAATATCGTAAGGGTCATCGTCCGTATCGACGTGCTTGTGATGACGCCTGTGGTCGGAGGCCCATTCCAGAACGGAGTTCTCGAAGGCGGCAGCCCCGAAAATCACCGTGAAGAAACGCACGGGCCACTTTGCCTTGAATGCCTTATGGGAGAACAAGCGGTGGTACCCCACCGTAATGCTTAGCCCCGTAAGCGCGTAGGTGACTAGAAACAAGCCGAACAGAAACCAGTCCCACCCACAGACGTACAAGTAAATGGGAACTGCCGTGATCGTTAGAAGCGCCGTGATGATCAGAAAGGCACTGGTCACCCAGTTGACGCGATCGAAAGGTATGTTGCGAAACATATTGGTTACCTATCCCTCCAGAAAACGAACAGTGTGCGCGAATTTGGTGCGAAGCGCCATCAAAAACGGTAGGTAGCCGACAATTTGTCGGAGCCTCGAGAAAACGAGAGGGGAGCTTTACTTCTTCAAGAATTCCTTGCTCAACGCGCCGCATTCCTGCGGGGTGCGCTCGCCTTGCTTGATCACCAAGCGGTAGCGAATGGAGAGCGGTTTGTCCGGGGTGACCTCGGTCTTGAAGTAGGAACCGAAGCGCCCGTAGTCGCGTTCGCTGTAGAAGGAAGGCTTGGGGTTCTTGGGATGATCCAAGTAGACCGTGAAGTAACGCTTGGCTCCAACCACCACGCTTTGTCCTTTCCAGAGCAGGTCCTTCATGTCCTTGTTTCCCGGCCAGTTCTTTGTCTTCCCCTCGCCGTCCTTGCCGTCTTTGGGGCGGACGTAATAGGTTTGCTTGGCCGTCGATGCGGCCACTTCGTTGGAGGCGCGGAACTGGAAGCCGGCGTGTTGAGGGTCCCCGTCCAGTCCCACCTTGTCTTGGGTGGTGGTTAGTTTGGACTCGAAGTCGACTTGGAGGGAACCGTCTTCGCGGTGAGAGAAAGTCAGTTGGCGATGCTCGGTCGCGAACACCGTGCCGTCATCGACTCGCCAGGCGATCTCCACTTTCTGGACGGCTTTCCCGCCGCCTTCTTGCGTGAGGAACTTCTCATGCGTTTGGTAGCCGCCCTTGCAGTGCCAAGTGTCGACCCTGACTTGCTTGCCGTCCTTGTTTTGGGCCGAGCACTTGGAAAAACCGAAGTATATGCCGCGGTGATGGGTGTATCGCCCGCCCGGGCCCTTGGTCAGGAAGTCCTTGCCGTTGTCTTGGTAGACGTGGTGAAAAGGTTTGTAGGTGCGCTCCCGATCCTTGGGGTCCATGCGTTCGTAGACGTAACGGGCGACTTTCTTGCCGTCCTTGAGCAGGTCGACGTGCTTGCCGGCTTCGTCTTTCCACTGAAACCCTTTTTCCGCAAAGGCGGAGAACGAGCTGAAGATGAATGCAACCGAAGCGAGAAGGGGAAGGATACGTGGAGTCATGTAATTCTATTTGGGTTTGTCTAGAGAGTTGTATTCAGCAAAAGAGCCGCGACCGTCTTTTCCAAGCCCAATCTACTTCATCCTCTGGTTTTCTTTTTCTTGGGTTTTAGGTAAACGAAACTGGTCATTGGGCCTTCTTTGCCTAAATTGAATTTCATGAGAATAGGGAAAGTCAGCCTTTTGTTCACGTTGTGCCTCGGATCCTCAGGGAGCGTATTCGGGCAGGTCGATTTCGAGAAACAGGTCTGGCCCATTCTGCAGGACAGGTGCGTGGAATGCCACAAGGCGCCTTACGAGGAAAACGGTCGCATGAAGAATCCCAAGGCCGGGTTGCGCCTGGATGGGGCCGCCCATATCCTGCACGGTAGTGACGATGGTCGCATGATCGTACCGAACCATCCCAGCGAAAGCCCTTTGTACCAGCGCATCGTTTTACCTGCGGACGACGACGACGTAATGCCTCCGAAGGGAGATCCGCTGACCAAGTCTCAGCGCGAGATTATCAGGAAGTGGATTGGCCAAGGCGTGGATTTCGGCGCTTGGGAAGGCGCCACCGATGGTACGGAAAAATTCGCCACCGAAAATAAAAAGGACGTTTACGTTCCCGCCCACCTCCACTTTTACGACGACTTGGCCAAGGGATTGACGCCGCTCCCTGCGGAAGTCATGGAGAACGTTCGTCAGGCAACCGGCGCATTGATCCGCCCCATAGGCATAGGCAGTCCCTTGCTGGAAGTACGTTTCCTCGCCGAGTCCGTTTCTTCGGGAGACACGGACCTCCAAGCCTTGGAACCTCTCCGTCAATACCTCTGCAAGCTCGATCTTTCGCGGACCAAAGTGACCAGTGAATCCTTGGTCTTCCTATCCACCTTTCCTCGACTTGTTCGTCTCAGTCTCATCGATACTCAAGTCGGCGACGTCCATTTGGAGAAATTGTCCAAGCTCACTCATTTGCAGCACCTCAATTTGGCGGGAACCAAAGTGACCGACGCCGGCTTGCGCAAGCTCGCCCGATGCAAGTCCCTGCAGGACCTCTTTATTTGGGGCAGCAAGGCGACCTCGAAAGGACGCCAAGAGCTGGAACGGAAATTGCCCGAGGCGAAGATTCGCCTCTAGCGCCCGGTTTACTTGGCGAACTTCCAGAGGTGGCCGTCCGACCTTACGTAGAGAGCGTTGCCGGAAATGGCGGGAGTGCCCAGAATGGTCTCGTCGAGCTCGATGGTGGAAACCACCTTGCCCTCCTTGCCCCTAAGGTCGACGACTTGCCCCAACCCTTTTTCGCTGAACAGGTAGGCGTGGGTCTTGGTCGCCACCGGCGAGCCGCTGAAGGGACCTTTCAGTCGTAGGCGCCAAATGAGCTCACCGTCCTCGGGGTTGGCGCAGGTCAGGACGTTGGCGTTGTTGACGACGTAGATTTTGCCTCCCGAGACAACCGGGCTGGCCGTGCCGGGTCCCAGCTTGTTTTGGCGCCATAACTGGGTGTGGCCGTTGTCGTCCTCGCGTGATCGCAAGGCGGTCAACCCGTTGGATGGCACGAAAAGGTCTCTTCCCATGACCGTGGTGGATGGAATGGTGGAGGCGCCGTCGGCGTAATTCCAAAGCTCTTTCCCGGTGCGGGGCTCGACGATGAGCAACCCGGCCTTGGACTGGAGGGCGAAGAGACGCTTGCCTTTCGCGCTTGTGAAGGTGGTCGGTGAGGTCCAGTTGGCTCCCTTGGGTCGCTCTTTGCGCCAGAGGGTTTTGCCGCTGGATAGTTCGATGCCCGCGGTGAAGGAGTCTGCGTCGTTCTCGACTTGTGAAACGAGTACCCCGTTCGCCAGCGCCAAGGAGGACGACATGCCGAGGCTGTTGGCTGCGTTGGGGTAATCGCTGGTCAAGCCTCGCAACCATTTCAGGTTGCCCTCTAGATCGAGGCAGAAGAGGTCGTTGGAGGAGAACTGGGCGCAGATCACTTTGCCGTCGGACACGGTGGTGGGCGCGGCGATGCAGGTCTTGGTATGGCACACGGTACGACCGGTTGCCACGAACTGCCGTTCCCATGCGATTTCACCCTTTTGGGCATCGATTGCAATGACGTGCAGTCGTTTTTGCAGAGGGCCGCTCGAGGCGGTTAGGAAAATGCGGTCGCCCACCACCACGGGGCTGGACAGGCCGCGTCCCGGGAGGGACACTTTCCAAGCCAAGCCCTTCTCGTCGTCGAGTTGGGTGATCAGCTTGGGGGCGTCGGCGAATCCATTTCCGGACGAGCCGCGAAAGGCGGTCCAGTCGGCTTGAGCCGAGAAGGTTGCGAACAGAAGAATGGAGGTGACGAAAGATTTGGTTTTCATGGCGGCGCTGGACAAAGGATTCATTTCTTGGGTTTTGCTTGGGGAGTGGGCTGACGATTGGCGGCGAGCAGGGCGGTTCCGGAGGCATCGGTCACGCGGAGCTGAAACTGCCATTGCTTGGTCCAGCTTTGCTCTTGTTCGTTTTGGCAAAGCTTCACCAGGATGGCGTTCTTTCCTTTCTTCAACTTGGCGTCGATGAGGTACTGGTCGATGCGCATGCCGCGGTGGTATTCGTCGCGGGCGAAGAGCAGTTCACCGTTGAGCCACACCTTCCAGGCGTTCTTGCAGCCGAGGCGCAACTGGACCTCTCGGGCCTCGGGCGACTCGTAGAAGGTGTGGGCGTAGGCCACGACCTGTTTCAATTCCCCGAACTCGAGGTTGACGTCCACCATGCCAAAGGCGTCGGAGGTGGCGAAGTCACTCCATTTCACTTTGCCTTGCTTGCCCTCGTAAGAGGCCCCGAAGTCGATCTTCTTTTCCGGGGGATACGCCACCGCGAAGCCTTTGCGATCGGTATTGTCGAAGGGGCCGATCACTTTCCAGCGCATCAGGAAACCCATGACCTTGGGCAAGTCCACTTCCCGTCCGGCTTCCTTCAGGGCCTTGGCCGAGGCCTCGATTTGGTCGACGTCGCGGGCCGCCCGCAAGGCCTTGTCATAAAGGTCGGCGGATTTTTCGGCGGCTGCTTTCTCTAGCACTTGGGCGACGGCGTCGCGGCGTAGTTGGGGAGCGGGATCGTCGATGAAGCCAGGTACCAGCTTAGCCGCCCTCTTGGGCGAAGCTCTCTCGATCAACTCGAAGGCCAGCCTGCGGGTCACGGGTTGGTGGGACTCTTCGTCGAGGAAAGCCTTCAATTCCTTCGCCGGCAACTTGTCGCCGTTCTTGAGCGTTCGCTGGGCAATCGCGTCGACCGCCGCCCGCAGCCAGTTTTGACCGAGCCCGTTCGCCTTGTTCATGGCTTCAAGCAGAGCGGGTAAGTTCTCCGCTCCGAGGGCGGCCACCTCGGGCCATGCCTTCGAGGCGGCTTCGTTGCCTTGGCCCTTGGGACCGATTGCCACGAGGGAGGCTATGGCGTCGTCGGCGGATTTGGCGAAGACATGGGAGCTGGCCCAAGCGAATAATAGAAGGATAAGGGTGTTCTTCATCGGTTTCATGGGAAGAGATTCGTCTTACAGTTGATTTCCTTGCATCTAGCTGTTGACCGATGGGGGGTTCAAGGCAAATACTTTTGCTTTCCCTTTATTTTATACTTCTGCGCGCACGTGAAACAGGCCCTTTCGTATTTCCTTGGCATGGCACTGTCTGCCTTTTTCGCGAACGCGGACGACAAGACGGTAAATTGGCCTCAGTTTCGCGGTCCCGGCGCCTTGGGCATTGCGGAAGGCTTCGAGACTCCCACCGCTTGGGACGTTCCAGCGGGTAAAAACCTGAAGTGGAAGGTTCCGATTCCCGGATTGGGACATTCCTGCCCGGTGGTGTGGGGCGACCGTATCTTTCTCACCACCGCCATCAGCGACAAGGGCAAGGACAGCCTCAAGATCGGTATCTACCATGAGATCGCCCCGGTGGAAAACGACGGCGTGCATGTCTGGAAGCTGTTCTGCATCGACAAGAAGACCGGCAAGGTCCTCTGGGAGACGGTTTGTCACAAAGGCGTCCCCAAGGACAAGCGCCACACCAAGTCCTCACACGCCAACTGCACCCCGGCGACCGACGGCAAGCGGGTGGTCACCTTCTTCGGATCGGAGGGGCTCTACTGCCATGACTTCGAGGGGAAATTGCTCTGGAAAAGGGATTTCGGCATTCTGGACGCCGCCTTCTTCCGGGTGCCTAGGGCCCAGTGGGGCTTTGCCAGTTCGCCCGTCATCCACGAGGGCGTCGTCCTCATCCAGTGCGACGTCCTGAAGAATTCCTTTCTCGCCGCCCTCGATCTCGAGACCGGCAAGACCCTGTGGAAGACGCCGCGCAACGACTTGCCTGCCTGGAGCAGTCCGGCGGTTCATGGTGAAGGCGATAAGACGCAGGTGCTGGTGAATGGCTATCGCCACATCGGGGGCTACGATTTCCTCACCGGTGCCGAGCGCTGGCGCTTTCGCGGTGGAGGGGATATCCCCGTGCCCACCCCAGTCACCGGACACGGCTTGGTGTTTATCACGAATGCCCATGGCCGCATGGCTCCCATCTATGCGATCAAACTGGATTCGAAGGGAGACGTTTCCCTTCGGGGTGACGCTAGCTCGAGCAAGCAGGTGCCGTGGAGTGTACGCAAAGGTGGAGCCTACATGCAGACGCCCATGCTCTATGGCGACTACTTTTACAATTGCCGGGACAACGGGGTGCTGGCGTGTTTCGAGGCCAAGACCGGCAAGCTGGTCTACCAAGCCCGCCTCGGTTCCGGATTCGGAGGCTTCACCGGATCACCGGTCGCTTCCGGCGGCAAAATCTATTACGTCAGCGAAGTGGGCGACGTGGTGGTGGTGAAGGCCGGAACGCCTGAGTTGAAGATTCTCTCCAAGAATCCACTAGGAGAAATCTGCCTTTCCACGCCTGCCATCTCGGAAGGCGAACTTTACTTTCGCACCCGCACGCAACTCATCGCGATAACCAAGCAAGGCCAATGAAAACCTTCCTGTCCCTTCTTCTTTGCTCCGCTTGCTCGGCGGTTGGCCTGCAGGCGATCGAGCCTACCGAAACGATTGCCCTCTGGCCGGGAGATGTACCCGACGAAGTGAAGGGTGAAGTGGGGGAGGAGGCCCCCAAGCCGAATCGTCCGGGCTCCAAGAAAATCATTCGGCTCGGCAACGTTTCCAAGCCGACCATCGCGCTTTTCCCCGCTCCCAAGGACAAGGCGACCGGCGCGGCGGTGGTGGTCTGCCCTGGCGGGGGTTACAGTATCTTGGCCTACGACTTGGAAGGCACCGAGGTGTGCGAGTGGCTCAACTCCATCGGCGTGACCGGTATCTTGCTCAAGTACCGAGTGCCCCGCCGCAAGAACCGGGAAAAACACGCGGCTCCGCTACAGGACGCCCAACGAGCCATGGGCATCGTCCGTTCCAAGGCCAAGGCATGGGGCATCGACCCCAAACGCATCGGTATACTCGGGTTTTCCGCGGGTGGCCATCTCGCCGCTTCCACCCTGACCAATCATGACACTCGAACCTATGGACTGGTTGATGACGTCGATGATTTTTCCAGCCGTCCCGACTTCGGGATACTCATCTATCCCGCCTACTTGGTCGACAACGAGACAAAGTCGAAACTGCAACCCGAAATCCACGTGACCAAGGCCACGGCGCCCTGCTTCTTCGCCCATGCCGGCGACGACCGCATACCCGCCGAGGGAAGTGTCCAAATGTATCTCGCCTTGCGCCGCGAGGGAGTGAAGGGAAACGAGCTACATATTTACCCGAAAGGCGGTCATGGCTACGGCCTGCGCTCATCGGAGCACCCGGTCGTCACTTGGCCCGCGCGGGCCGGGGACTGGATGAAGGCGATGGGCTGGTTGAAGCGCTAGCCGATCACTCGCCCGGTCGCCAAGGCTTCGGCCCGGCGCCCTTGGCTTGAAGGAACTTGGCGTCCACTTCCTTGTACCAGGCGTGCAGCTTCTTGCGCATGGCCTTTACCTTGTCGGGATGCTTGGCCGCGACGTCGTTGCGCTCGCCTATGTCCTTGGACAGGTCGTAGAGATGCACTTTGCCGTCCTCGAAGCGCTCGACTAATTTCAAGTTTCCCATGCGTATGGCTCCGCCGGGGAATCCACCTTGGTTGCTGTAGTGCGGGTAGTGCCAGCAGAGGGCGTCCCGTTTCAGTTCGTCGCCTCCCTTGAGCAACGGCATGAGGTCCACCCCGTCGATGGATCCGACACCCTTGGGTTTGCCGCCGGCGGCCTTCACGAAGGTGGGAAAGAAATCGGTGCTCATGACGGGATGCTCGCAGGTGGAGCCGGGCTTCGTCACGCCTGGCCAACGGACGAGAAAGTTTTCCCTGATGCCTCCCTCATAGAGCCAACCCTTGCCGCCGCGAAGAGGTAGGTTGGAAGTGGGGGACCCTTCCGAGGTCGAGAGCCCGCCGTTGTCGGATGTGAAGGCGACCACCACCTCGTCGTCCAGACCGAGTTTCTCAAGCTTGTCCAAAACCTTGCCCACGGCCAAATCCATGGCTTCCACCATGGCTCCGTAGACTGCGTGTTTCTGCAGGATGCGCACCTTGCGCTTTCCCTTGTTCTTGGGCCAG
>PBLJ01000078.1 GCA_002721705.1 Opitutia bacterium | reverse complement strand
GGGGCGGTGACGGTGGTCACATCCTCTGGAGCGACGGTACAAAGGAATATTACAACAATACGTCGGGGGATGATGAAAAAGGTATCTTCGAGGACGAAAACGGCAACCGTACGAAAGACATCAACAATGCCATTCCCGATGACTGGGAAATCATCAAACCCGAATAATTGACGGTTGGATTTAAGTTCGTTCTTCGCGCAATTTTAATTTCAGGGCGCCGTGGGTAAATCGCTTACCCGCGGCGTTCTTGTATTTGGACGCAACGGCAAAGCCTACGTCGACGTGCCGGGACGCAGGAGGTCCGTCCAACTGGCCAAGGGTTGCAGTGGAACGGCCATGCATGGCGATGAAGTGGAAATCCGTTCCTCGACCCGACAAAAGAACAAACGCGGACAAGATTCCAAGTCCAAGCGATCACGGTACCAAGTCGTTAAAATCCTATCTCGTGGAGTAGATGAATTCCTCGGTTACGCCCTGCGTGCAGGGAAAACTTTCAAGATTCGCCCCGAGGATTCGCGATTACCGGTCACCTTCGAGCTCTCGGGAAAGCCGCCCCCCAAATTAAAGGACGGGGACAAGGTATTGGCTCGGTTCCAGGATTGGAACCAAGAAAAACGACCTCCTCGTTGCCGCATTTTGAGAAACTTGGGGCGAGGCGGAAATCCAATGACCGATCACCTCGGTATCCTCGCAAAGTACAAACTGCCCTCCAGGTTTCCCAAGAACGTTCAACGAACTCTCGACTCGATCCCCGAGAAAGTACGCTCCGAAGACGTTGCCAATCGACTCGACCTGAGGAAAAGATTCACCCTCACGGTGGATCCAGTCGATGCCCGAGACTTCGACGACGCCTTATCCTTCCATTCCCTCAAGGACGGTAAAGTCGAAGTAGGCGTTCACATCGCGGACGTATCCGCCTATTTCGCACCTGACACGCCGCTGGACAAAGAGGCGAGGCGAAGAGGCAATTCCACTTATCTCGTGGGCGAAGTCGTGCCGATGTTACCGACAAAGCTTTCCAATGGAATCTGCAGCTTGGTGGAAGCGGAGGACCGCTTGGCTAAATCCGTGCTTTTCACCTTTGACTCCAAGGGCAAGCTGGTCGGGCACCGCTTAGCCGAGACCGTTATCCACAGCGACAAACGGCTCACCTATGAGCAAGCGTCACTTCTCATGGAAGAAGAAAGCCTGGCCAAGATAAAAGCGGCCAAGCCACCCGCCAGTCGCTACTCGGGATCCCCTGGAAAGCCACTCGCCAAGCTCCCGGACTCCACTCTCCGCAAACTGCAGGCCACGTTGCGCAAGCTATGGAAAATCGCCGAAAGTCTGCGAAGACTGCGTTTTCGTCAAGGTGCCCTTGACCTGGGTTCCAGCGAAGTAAAGATCCTAGTGGACGAAAAAGGCCGGGTGGAGCGCATCCAGCAAATGGAGAACGATGAAAGCCACCAGCTCATCGAGGAATTCATGCTCCTGGCCAACGAAACAGTGGCCAAGGATTTCCGACGCATGGGCAAGCCCTCCCTGTTTCGCGTTCATGATGACCCCGATCCAGAAAAACTCGATGAGCTTCGTTCCTTTGCAGGCTTGTTCGAAATATCCTGCGGCGACCTCAATCACCGCAAGGCAATGGCTGAGTTCGCAAAAAGCATCAAGGATCATCCTCTCGCTCAAGTGCTCAGGATCAAACTGTTGCGCAGTCTCCGAAAAGCCTGTTACCGAGCCAGTCCCGATGGCCACTTCGGATTGGCTAAAAAAGATTACCTTCATTTCACTTCCCCGATTCGTCGTTACTCCGACTTGATCGTTCATCGCATCCTCGAAGCACACCTAAGAGGGGCGCGAAAAACCCCCTATTCCAAAGGCCGTCTGGAAGGGATCGCCAAACAAGTTTCCGAAACCGAACGCAACAGCATAGACGCTGAAAGGGAATCCAAGAAAACAAAATTGGTTGCCTACTATGCCCGCGAACTGAAGGAAAACAAACCGCGCCCGCACGGGGCCGTCATTACCGAAATCACCCGCAAAGGCTTTTTCGTCGAAATCATCGATACCTTGGCCCAAGGCTTCGTGACTCTGAGTGTCCTGCCCCGCCATGAAGCTTATCGCGTCTCGGCCAACGGCACGACCATAGTGGCTCGCAATTCTCGCAATAACCTTAAGATCGGACAAAAGGTAAAAGTGGTCATCGATCGCATTGACCCAGATGATAAATTTCTCGATTTCCGGCTCGCATAGGATCGCAAAAACGCCTTTTTCTTCAGTCAACCATGCACCACGACTACCAACGCAAACTCACAGGTATCTGGAACGACGCAGTTGCCCGCTACCAAGACGGCCATACCTCGCCAGAAGGTTTCCTGACGGAGGACGAACGGGGCTTCATCGAATCCATCGGGATGAATCTCATGGACGTCTTCGACTTCGCCGAAGACTGGGTTCGGGAGGGAGCCCCCGACTTGGGTACCTTCTTGCTCATTCATGATGCTCGTCGCGATTTTTTCCTGCGAGAACAAGGAGGCGAACCTTCCGGTCAGCAACTGGATTCATCCACCCTGCCGGCCAAAAGCGATGAAGTGGAAGGCATTCGCTGGTTACCTCGCATCATACCCAAGGCACGAGCAAAGCTACGAGGGGAATTGCCTCCAGACACCATGTTTTGCTGTGGAGGCGACAGGAATTTCTTCCATGCCAACGACGTCCACCCAAGTGAATTTCTTCGCGTCGTGCGAGACGCGGATGGTGACGACCAAGCCATTATCGAATGGGTAGTCGCGCGCAGCCCTTTGGCATGAGGCAATTGTCATGAAACTCGAAAAATACCATGCCCTGGGCAACGACTACCTAGTACTCAACGTCGACGATGGCCCCGAACGTCTTTCCGAAGAGAAAATCGTCCGTATCTGCCACCGCAATTTCGGACTTGGTTCCGACGGTATTCTCTGGGGTCCGTTCCCAAGCGAAAAAGCTGATTTCGGACTCAGGATATTAAACCCGGACGGAAGTGAAGCCGAAAAAAGTGGCAACGGCTTGCGTATTTTCGCCCGCTACCTCAAGGATCAAGGTAAAGTAAGCGTAGCGCCTTTCACAATCGACACCTTGGGTGGAATCGTGACTTGTGAAATTTCCGAGGACTCCTCCGTCATCGCCGTGGAAATGGGTCAAGTCAGTTTCCACAGTGACGTGATTCCCGTAAAAGTGGATGGAGATGGACGGGAGATTTTGAACGAGCCGATCGAGGCAGCCGGACGGCAACTGCGATACTATGCCGCCACCATAGGAAATCCACATTGCGTCGTTCCGATGGATGAAGTAACTGAATCCTTCGCCCTCGAAGTTGGACCATCCCTGGAAAATCATGCCAACTTCCCGAACCGCACCAACGTCCAACTGATGCAAGTACTGGATAGAAACAACGTAAGAATCGAAATCTGGGAACGGGGGGCGGGGTATACCCTTGCTTCAGGAAGCAGCAGTTCGGCCGCAGGCGCGGTGGCGCGAAAGATGGGTGCCTGCGACGAGGAAATCACGGTACATATGCCGGGCGGCAAGATTGGCCTGCGAATCGACGACGACTTTAACGTCACCATGTTCGGACCAGCGACACGGGTAGGGACGATGGTTCTGGATTCCGAGTGCCTGGACTGAAAATTCACACACCGCCGATTCAGGGTTTGCGAGCTACCCAGAACCGGCATTCGTCGGAGAATTCACGAACGTTTTCCGGCTCCACCGATACTTGAGATCGCAAAACGTCGGCCTCGATTTTAAAACCGACGGACTTGAGGTCTTCCACGACGTCTTGTTTCGCAGGGACGTGGATGAACAAGTCGCCGAGACGGGTCGGTTCGTAACGATC
The DNA here is from genome assembly GCA_002721705.1 of Opitutia bacterium. Taxonomy (GTDB): domain Bacteria; phylum Verrucomicrobiota; class Verrucomicrobiia; order Opitutales; family Seribacteraceae; genus UBA2993. The sequence continues at coordinate 10,421 of PBLJ01000078.1, read as the reverse complement.
CCCGTATTCCTCCAGGTCCTTGCCCTGCTCGCCCTTGCGCCAACGAATTCTTTCCTGCTTCCAAAACTTTTTCCACTTGGCCATTTCGCGTTCATGCGTGGTGAAGACGAAATAAGCGCCCGGGCGAATAACGCGGAATGTCTCGCTCAAGGCCGCTCGACGATTATCTCGTCCAGGAATCTGCATAAGCCCGTTGAAGCCGAAGATGGCGCCATCGAAAAGATTGTCGGAAAAAGGCATTTCGGTGGCATCCGCTACCTGAAAGGATACGCCAATCTCCAAAACTCGCGCCAACCTGCGGGCCTTGGCAATCATGTTGCGGGAAAAATCGAACCCCAACAAGTTAGCGTATCCTAATTGACCGAGCCCGAATGAAATCCGACCGCAACCACATCCAATTTCCAAAAGGCTAGCCTTGGGATCATTGAAAACGCGTTGGAAGATCTTTTGCTCTGAATACCACAACCCAACGGAGTGAGAAACCCGAGCATAATAATCCACCACTTTGTCAGACATGTAGTAATGCTTTACCTTATCCGCTTTCATGAAAAACTCTTCATACGATCTCTCGTTTTAACTGGAACGACGATGGCCATTGTCTCCTGAACCTAGAAACAACTTGCCATTCAAGACCAAAATCTCTTTTATGCACTGTTTTCCATAATGAAAGCCACCGTCCAGACACAAGGTCGACAATTCACCGTCGAACAAGGCGACAAATTCACTGTAAACCGCTTTAAAAACACGGAAAGCGGCGACATCGTCGAGCTCGACCAGGTACTTATGTTGGTCGATGACGGCAAAGCGACCTTTGGTTCACCTTACGTCGAAGGCGCTGTCGTAAAGGCCAAGATCCTGGAAAACAAAAAGGATCGTAAAATCATTGTATTCAAGAAGAAGAGACGAAAAGGATACCAACGTCGCAAAGGTCACAGGCAACGTATTTCAGTGATTGAGATCGAGTCCATAGAAACCAAGTAACCGGAGATTTCGCAATGGCTCATAAAAAAGGACAAGGAACTTCCAAAAATGGTCGGGACAGCAACAGCAAACGTCTCGGTGTAAAGAAATTCGGAGGCCAAAAGGTCATTGCCGGCAATATAATCCTTCGCCAACGAGGCACGAAATACCATCCCGGTGAAAACGTCGGCATTGGTAGAGATTTTACGCTTTTCGCCCTGACGGACGGGAAAGTGGAGTTCGACAAGCCTCACCGAAAAGTAAGCGTGGTGGAAGCCGCCTAGGCTCTTCAGCCCGGTAAACCGAGGCTGAACCAGTTGATTGCCCCATGGAAGAAGGTCTGCAGGAAGATTCGCATTACCTCACTTTCGAGGAAACCCGAGTTCTTGGATCCTTGGTGGAAAAAGCAATCGTCACGCCGGAAAATTATCCACTCTCCCTCAACGCCTTGGCCACTGCCTGCAACCAAAAGACAAGCAGGCATCCTCAAACCGATCTAAGCGAAGAGGAAGTCGAGGAAGCCTTGGATTCCTTGCGTTTCAAGGGATTCGTCATGCGAGTGGACTTGGCGAGCTCTCGGATACCACGCTACCAGCACAAACTGTCCGAGAGCCTGATACTCAACAAAGGAGAAACGGCACTCCTCGTAGTCTTGATGCTGAGGGGCCCGCAAACGGTTGGTGAATTACGTTCCAGAGTCGAACGCATGCATGCATTCGCGGATCTCCAAGACGTCGAAGAAACCTTGGCCACCTTGGCCCAGCGGGAGAATCCCTTGACGAATACCCTGCCTCCCGCTCCCGGTCAGAAAGAAACCCGACACTTTCATCTTCTTACAGACCCTCCCGAAGTGGAGGAGCGGACCGAGGTCGTTTACGTTCCGGCCCCTGACCGCAAAGTGAGCCAAGTAGAGGATATCTCCCAAGAAGTTGCGGAGATGCGTGAGGAAATCGATGCTTTGCGAAGCGAAGTACGAGAAATCTCGGACGCTTTTCGTGCTTTCAAACGTCAGTTCGAATAAGCGGACGGGCTTGCCCTTGCTACTCTCGCAAAGAACCTCCCGCAAGCTCGCTCAAGAAATCGGAATAAGTGCGCTTCAGCCCTTCTTCCAGTGAAATTTCCGGTTCCCAACCGGTGGAACGCAAGAGGGAGCTGTCCATCAGTTTACGAGGAGATCCATCAGGTTTGGAAGAATCGAAAAGCAGTTTTCCCTCGTAACCTAGGACCTCCTTGATTTTTTCAGCAAGTTCGCGAATGGCAACTTCCTGACCAGTGCCAACGTTCACCCAGTCGGGAGGATCGTCAAGTTGAAGCAAATGCAGGATTGCGGAAGCCAAATCGTCCACGTGCATGAACTCACGCAAGGGAGATCCCGTACCCCATATTACGACTTCAGGCAAGCTTGCCTCTTTCGCCTCGTGTATCCGCCGCATGAGGGCAGGCAAAACATGTGAGTTTTCGGGATGATAATTGTCTCCTCTCCCATACAGGTTGGTTGGCATGGCGGAATGAAAAGTAACGTCATACTGCTTGCGATAATGACTGCAAAGCTTGAGAGCGGCGATTTTGGCAACCGCATAGGCTTCGTTGGTGGGTTCGAGGGGACCGGTCATCAAGGCATCCTCGCTCATCGGTTGTGCAGCCTCTCGTGGATAAATGCAGGAACTTCCGAGATTGAGGTAACGCCGAACGCCATGCTTCCATGCAGCATGCGTGACGTTTAGGGAAATGGCCAAGTTCTCGTAGATAAACTCGCCGGAGTAGGTATCGTTTGCATGGATCCCCCCCACTCGAGCGGCAGCCATGAGAACGACGTCGGGGGTTTCACGCCCAAAAAATTCATCGACGGCCGAAGTATCACACAGATCGAGTTCGGATCGGGAGCAAGAAATGACCTCGAAATTTCGCTCGCTTTCAAGACGACGCATAAAAGCCGAACCCACCATCCCCCGATGGCCTGCCACGAAGATGCGTTCGCTCATTGCGAAAGGTCAACCCTCCATGGCCTGCTTGATGGCAAGCTCACGCTTGGCTATCTCCATGTCGGCGTCCACCATGATGCGGGCCAATTCGGCAAAGGTGACCTTCGGTTCCCAGCCAAGTTGATTCTTGGCCTTGGATGGATCTCCTATTAGCAACTCGACCTCGGCGGGACGCTCATACTTCTTGTCGAAACCGACGTATTCGTTCCAGTCCATATCCAAATAGGAAAAGACTTCTTCAAGGAATTCCCTGACCGAATGAGTTTCGTTTGTGGCGATAACGTAATCGTCCGGGTTGTCCTGCTGCAGCATCAGCCACATGGCTTCGACGTACTCTTTCGCATAACCCCAGTCGCGTTTGGCGTCGAGGTTTCCAAGAATCAGTTTTTTCTGCAGACCCAATTTTATTCGCGTAGCCGCGCGTGTGATCTTGCGAGTGACGAAAGTTTCTCCTCGGCGTGGCGATTCATGGTTGAAGAGAATGCCACTGCTTGCATGCAAACCGTAAGACTCTCGAAAATTAATGGTCAACCAATGGGCGTAAAGCTTGGCGCAGGCATAAGGAGAGCGAGGCCAAAAAGGGGTTGTTTCAGTTTGGGGCACCTCTTGCACCTTGCCGAACATCTCGGACGAAGAAGCTTGGTAATAACGAGCCTTGTTGACCAAACCGGCCTCACGCAGCGATTCAAGAATTCGCGTCGCTCCCAAGGCTGTGACGTCACTAGTGTACTCGGGAACGTCGAAGGAAACCCTGACGTGGCTTTGCGCCCCTAAATTGTAGATCTCATCCGGTTGCAACTCGTAGAGCAACTTGACCAACTGGACGGAGTCCGCCAAGTCGCCGTAATGCAGGAAAAGCTTGGTGTCGTCGACCAAGGGATCCTTGTAGAGATGATCCAACCTGCTTGTGTTGAAAGTAGAGGCACGGCGAATGATGCCGTGCACCTCGTAATTTTTACCCAAGAGCAATTCGGCCAAGTAGGATCCATCCTGCCCAGTGATTCCAGTTATCAAAGCTTTCTTCATATCCGTTTATACCTCTAAACCAAGCGAATTAAGGAAAGTAAAGCAAAGAGGAAAGATAAGGCAACGAACGAAGACAAGTTGACGTCATCCTCTAATGCGCTAAGGAAACAGTTTCGTCCCATGGGGGATTAGCTCAGTTGGTTAGAGCGCATGCATGACACGCATGAGGTCACTGGTTCGAATCCAGTATCTCCCACCATACCTCCAGCCTAGAGTCTTTTCTTACAATTCGCGCACAATGATTGCGGTACCAGGGAGCCAAAAAGTCGTATGCGTGACGGGTTGCGCTCGTGGACTCGGTCGGGCCTTAAGCCACTCATTCGCGAATCGAGGATGGACGGTGACTGGGTGTAGTCGCTCCAAGAAAGACCTGGCTCTCCTGACGGAAAAGCTCCCCTCCCCTCACTTGTTTCGTTCCGTAGACGTGACCGATGACCAAGGTGTGCAAAACTTTGCCCAAGAAGTGTTGGATGAGTTGGGCCCACCTGATTTGCTGCTCAACAATGCAGGAGTAATTAACCGAAACGCCCCGCTGACCGATCTTTCCGATGACGAAGTATCCCACGTTCTCAACGTAAACGTAAAAGGATTGGCCTCATGCATGCGTTATTTTCTGCCGGCCATGGAGGAACGCGGAAAGGGAGTAGTCGTGAACTTCAGTTCGGGATGGGGCCGATCCACGTCTCCGGAAGTGGCTCCCTACTGCGCCTCCAAATGGGCCGTGGAAGGCCTCAGTCAAGCCGTTGCAGGTGAAGTGTCGTCTGGTATTGCCGTGGTGGCGCTAAATCCCGGCATCATCGACACGGACATGTTGAGAAGTTGCTTCGGTGAAGCCGCCTCAGGGTATCCGGATGCCGATGCGTGGGTTTCGCATGCTGTGCCTTTCCTCGAAGGATTGAACGCTTCCGACAACGGAAGATCGCTGACCGCGCCCTAAGGTTTCTCCAGTGCGAGGAAGAGTGTGTGTTTATTGTTCTTCCCTCTTCCACTTTCACGACAGGTTCTTCTCCACTGTCGATGAGGATGGTTGCCAACCCCTTGGATTCGAGCAAGGCGCCCGCACCTGAAAAGTTCCAAAGTTCGGACATTCTAAAAAGAAGTGCCTGCAGCACGTTTTCTCCTTGTCGTTCAAGACGCATGCGCTACCACGGTGAACCTTGCAGGAGATGACGCGAATATTTAAAGAAAGAACATCGAGATGTTAGTGCACAACGTATATTTCTGGCTTAAGGAAGGTTTGTCCGACGACGAAAAAGCCCAATTTCGAGCGGGCGTTCAAACGCTGGCTGAAATCCAGTCCACCACCCATGTCTTCATTGGTGCTCCGGCGAAAACCGAATCCCGGCCAATAATCGACCAGAGCTACGACTTGGGACTAACGGTCGTTCTGCAGGACATAGCCGCCCATGACGAATACCAAGCCGACCCCATTCATCTAAAATTCATTGAAAATTGCGCCCATCTTTGGGACCGCGTCCAGATTTACGACGCCGAATAATCCGCAGTCAGGGTTTGTCGACGACAGTCTTGCTCCTTGGACGAGCTAGGAAATAACTGCCTATCACGGTTACTCCAATGACTGCGGCTGGGCCAATGACGAAACCAGCGGGGCCATAGGTTAGCACCCCGCCGATAATACTGAAGAAGAGGAGGAAGCTCATCCATGCTCCCTGTTCGTGTAATTTCGAGCCGAGGCGATGCTTGCAAAGGGAGACCAAGGCATTGAGAATCAAGCAAGCCAACGCCAAACCAACCGCTTGTCCGACGTCTCCACGAGACCATGCCAAGGACGCAAGCGGGAGCCATACCATGGCAGCGCCGACCACAGGAACCAGTCCCACGAAGGCTCCCACCAAGGCAACTGGCCAAAAACCGAAGCCCCCCACAAGCCAACCCACTCCACCAAGGCAGATGCCACGAGCGCTCGCGGTGAGAATGGTATCCCACCAAAGACGCTGAACGGCCTTGCGGTGCAAACGAGCCAAGCGTTGCACTTCGTCATCCCCGCATCCCGTTCGCAACAACAAAGAACGAGTCAGCTCAGGGCCATGCGCGAAGAGAAAGGAAAGAGCGATCATGGACAAGGCCAACTTGGCGATGAATCCACTCGCGCCCAAGAACAAATAGCCTAAGAAGGAGCTGGAAAACTTATGCACCAGACCCACCAATTCTTCCGCGAAGACACGAGCCGTTTCCACGTCGAAAGGCAACCATTCGTATAGTTCCTTCAGCTCCGCCACTTTGTTTGTCACGAGCTCGAGGAAAGTTTGCCGCCAAACTTCATCTCCAAAGGCCAAGCCCATCAACACCTCGAAAGTGGAGCCTGAACCAACCAACCATAGGACGAAGGGAGTGGCGGCGAAAACCAAGAGGGCAACAGTACACGCGATTCCGCAAGTAGTGCGACGATTGCGAGGATTCCAATTGGGGAATCGTTTTTCAATCCAGCGATCCAAGGGGGCAAACAATATCGGGGCAGTCAGAACCGTTATGGAAACAGCCATCAGGAGAAAGCCGAAGAAGGGGCTAAACACCCTGAACAAAGGCACCATGGCCAAGAGCAAAAAACCGCACAGAAGGAGTCGGGGGAACCATGAGCGCAGGGTCTCGATGGCAGTTGCTACTTGGTTTTCCTTTTCAGCCATGGCACCTATTTTTCCTTACCTGCCAAACACCTGCCAGTCGACGATTCCTCGTTTGCAAGCAAAGTATCAACAGTACCGGCATGAACCAATCGGCCACCACCCGAGCCACCGCCCGGACCTAATTCGATCACCCAATCTGCGCACCGGATGAAATCTAGGTTGTGCTCGATCACTACAATTGTGTTTCCCGCATTTCTCAAGCGAATCAACAAATCAAGCAAACGTTGAGCATCCAGCCAATGCAAGCCCGTGGTAGGTTCATCCAACAAATACAAAGTCTTCCCTTGGTCTCGCTTTGAAAGCTCCAGAGAAAGTTTCAGGCGCTGGGCTTCCCCCCCTGACAAGGTATTGGAAGGCTGACCGAGCTTGAGGTAACCAAGGCCCACCTCGTCGAGGACTTCCAATTTACCGAAGATGGCTCGATGATTGCGAAAAACGCGCTTCGCTTCGCTTACCGTCATATCGAGAACTTCGGCCACGTTGTAACCCTTGAAACGAACGTCGAGGGTTTCTCTGTTGAAACGCTTTCCTCCGCAACTTTCACATTCCACGTAAACGTCGGCCAAAAAATGCATGTCCAATCGAATGGCTCCGTCTCCCTTGCAGCGTTCGCATCGGCCTCCAGGAGAATTGAAACTGAAACGCCCTGGCTTGTAGCCCCGTACCCTGGACAAGGAACATTGCGAGAAAAGACGTCTTACGGCATCAAACAATTTAACGTAGGTCGCTGGATTGGAGCGAGGACTTCGTCCGACAGGCGATTGATCCACCCGAGCGACTTTCCTGAAATGTTCAAGACCCTCGATTGAGGAATGGTTTCCAGGAACTTGTTTGGCGCGGTGAAGCTTGAATGCTGCAGCCCGAGCGAGAACGGTGTTGATCAAAGTGCTCTTTCCCGAACCGGAAACTCCGCAAACCACGGTCAGGAGACCTACTGGAATGGATGCATCCAAATTTTGGAGATTGTTGGCGGTTGCTCCGAGAATACGAATTTCACGGTCATCGGGGAGCTGTGGCTTGCCCTCCGTTTCGACTTTTTGAGTTCCGGCAAGAAAAGGGCCGGTACGACTGGAGGAAGAGGCAATGCATTCCTCCACGGTTCCCGAAAAAATGAGTTGTCCCCCTTCCGAGCCTGCCCCGGGCCCGATTTCCAAAAGATGATCCGCAGCCTGCAAGGTCTCCGGGTCATGTTCCACCACTACCACGGAATTCCCTCGATCACGCAAACTGAGCAAATTGTCGAGGAGACGACGATTATCTATCGGATGCAACCCAATGCTGGGTTCGTCCAAAATATAAAGCACCCCCACCAAACCCATCCCCAGCTGAGTCGCCAATCGCGCTCGTTGAGCTTCGCCTCCACTCAAGCTGCCGAAAGAACGATCAAGTCCAAGGTAGCCCAAGCCTACCTCATTGAGAAAACGCAACCTTTGCTCCAACCCGTTAAGGGCATCGCCTACAGACTCGTAACCATCGCTAATCATCACCTTTTCCTTGACGAAACGATATCCCTCTTCGGCTGTCATGCTCAGAAAGTCAGCAAATGAAAACCCCTCCAAAGTGATACCACGAGCATAGGAAGACAACCTACTGCCGCTGCAGGAATGGCAATGGGACGCTATTTGGTAGGTCATCAACTTGGCCCGCAGGCCTTCACTCGAAGTGGTAAGGAAACTGTAGTCCAAATGAGCAAGGACTCCCTTGAATACCTTTTTATCCGGAACCTTCCTGCCTCTACCGAACTTGAAGGAAAACTTACGGCGAGCATGACCGTTCAAAATCAAATTTTGAATTTTCGGCTCCAATTCGCGCCAAGGGGTTTTTAAGTCGAAAGGAATTTGTTCGGCTAATTGCCTAAGTATCGAGTTGTGTCTTCCAATCATGCGGCGAGAGCCTAATCGCCATGGTTTGATTGCACCGTTTCGCACTGATTTGGCAGGATCAGGAATAACCAAATCGGGATGGAAACGGAGGGTTTCGCCAAGACCGCCACATTCCTCGCAAGCTCCCTCCGGGCGATTCCATGAGAAAAGCTTGGGCTCGAGTTCAGGATAAGTGGAGCCGCAAGTTTCGCAAGCCAACCGCTGTGTTACCGTGAATTCTTCAAACGGGTCGGTTGCTTTTCCTTGCGACAAGATTATGGCAGTATCCTCCCCTTCTCGAAAAGCCAGTTCAATCGCATCGGCCAATCGACTTCTCTGAGTCTTGTCCACCAACAATCTATCAATCACCAAGTCGACTTGAACCTCGTCACGCCCAGACCGCACGAGTCCACCCTCGTCCAAACGTCGCATTTCATCATAAATGCGGATGCGCTGATAACCTCTTGACGCTAGGAGAGGCAATTCTTCTCGCAAGACAGATGGCTTTGCCTTGAGAATCGGCGCCAAGATGACCAAGCGATTGCCTTTGGGGAGTGACAAGACGCGAGCAATGATATCGTCGAGGGAGCGTCGTTTCACCCGACCGCCATCGAGCGGGCAATGAGCCTTGCCAGCCACCGACCAAAGAAGACGAGCGTAATCGGCGATCTCGGTCGAGGTGGCAACCGTGCTGCGAGGGCTTGCCCCTGCAGTCGTTCGTTGCTCGATTGCGATGACTGGTGATAATCCTTGAACGTAATCAACGTCGGGGCGACGAATTTGAGCCAAGGCCTGCCTTGCCTTGGCAGACAAACTTTCGACGTATTTGCGATGTCCTTCTGCATAAAGCACGTCGAAAGCGAAAGAGGATTTCCCCGAGCCACTGACGCCGGTGACACCTATCAATTTACCTCGAGGTATGCGTGCCGTCAGGTTACGAAGATTGTTCTCACGAGCCCCCTTGACAAGGATACACGAGGAATCTCCGGAAGGATCGGACATGCTCCTGAAAAGTGTCTTTTAACGCCGCAGGCTCAACCCTGAAAAACTCCTTCTGGATGAAACAAGGTTCAAATACCCATAAAAACGTCAATTTTTCGCCCTTGCGCGCGTATAATATGAGAATTAATTATACAATTCAGTCGTCTACACCATTGGCATGAGCTTATGAAAACAGCATTTATCACCCATCTGGCCTTTTACTTGTCTCTGTTTGTGGGACCGCTCGGAGCGTTGGCGGAATCGATCAACTACCAAGTAAGCGCCGACGGAGGTAAATTCCATCTAAACGGGGCGGAAAACCCTCCCCTGACTGTTTCCAGAGGTGACACTCTCACCTTCCACCTTGATGGATCCACAACTGCGAACCACCCATTCACGATAGGCCTGGAACCCGAAGGGGGTTCCGAAGGTATCGCGGTCGCAAACAATGGTATTACCAGTGGCTCGATTGTTCTCGAAATTAATTCCGAAACTCCCGCTACTTTCTATTATTTCTGTAGCAACCACCAAGGTATGGGGAATATGGTTGCCGTGACGGAAATCTCCCAAAACGGCGTGAGCGAGGGCATTCTCGCGGACAAGGGACCGAACAACGACTGGGTCGAGGTGCGGGCCGACTACAACGGCACCCTGATCGAGATCCTGGTGCCCAACGACTTGGTCGAGGAGGCCTCTCATCTTTACGTTCCGAACCGCGTGATGGTCGACTGGGTCCGCGAGGCCAACGCCACCCACCCTACCGCCACGAACTTGCTCAACCTTCGTCCTCTCGAGAACAACGGCGAGACCGTCGGCTACGTTCAGGAGAAGGGGGTCAACAACGACTGGATCGAGATTGCGTCGAACGCGGAACCCCTTCGCCGCTACGTCCCGCAGTGGACCAACGGCGGGTACGACCCCGCCGCCACCGCTCTCATCGCTCAAGCCGAGATCGGCTCCGAGGT
>PBLJ01000077.1 GCA_002721705.1 Opitutia bacterium | reverse complement strand
GAGGCGTCATCCGAGGCGTCATCCGAGGCGTCATCCGAGGCGTCATCCGAGGCGTCATCCGAGGCGTCATCCGAGGCGTCATCCGAGGCATCATGCGCAATATCTTTATTTTCGTCGGAAGACAAGTTCTCCTCAATTACTTCTGCGGTGGTTTCCACCGTGCCACTGTCTTCAGTAGACGACTTTTCGACGGATTCGTCAGGAGATTGCTTATCGTCAGCTACCTTTTCCGCGGGGACAGTTTTCTGTTTGGCGGCTTTTGGTTTAGAGCTCTTCTTTTTTCGTCCTTTGGAATGACCTTCGTCATCACTGCTCACGAGTTCGACTACTGCCATTTCAGCAGAATCTCCAAGCCGAACTTTTCCTAATTTATAAATACGTACGTAACCTCCGGATCGATCCATGAAGTCATCCACTTTTTCATTAAAGAGAATATGAGCAGCTTTTGTGTCTCGGAGATGACGGGCGCATTGGCGTCGGTGGTGTAGGCTTACGGCAGCATCCTCACTGGCCTTTGCTTTTTTAGCCCTAGTGATCATTTTTTCAACTGCAGGGCGAATGGCCTTCGCCTTGGCCAGGGTGGTCTTTATTCTACCGTGCGTGATCAGGGCGGCGCAAAGGTTGGAGACCAACGCCTTTCGGTGTTGGGTCTTTACGCCTAATAGATGATTGTGCTTACGATGCCGCATGGTCGGGCTTAGCTATTGGTTGTAAACTTGTAGTTTAGGAGGTTATTAATCCGTTCCACCTTCAAGTAGACGATCATCGAACTTCATGCCGAGAGACAAGCCGAGCTGTTCTAATTTGGCCTTGATTTCATTAAGGGACTTTTTCCCAAAGTTACGATATTTGAGCATCTCCTGCTCCGTCTTTTGCGCTAATTCACCAACTGTTGTAATGTTTGCATTATTAAGGCAATTGGCTGCGCGTACGGAAAGCTCGATTTCATTTACACTCATTGTGAGAAGACTACGTAAACGATTTTCCTGCTCACTGATTTCCTTGCTTTCGCTTTCGAACTCGAATTCTTCATCACTAATTTGATCGAAAGTATCCAAGTGGTGACGAAGAATTGCAGCGGATTGCTTAAGCGCATCATCGGGGGTTATGCGTCCGTCAGTCCAGACTTCCAGAATCAATTCATCGAAATCCGTCATTTGTCCCACACGAGTGTTTTCCACACTGTATTTGACCAATTTAACCGGGCTATAAAGCGCATCTACGTTGATGACACCAATGGGCTGGTTCCCTTTTTTCATTTCTTCGCCCAAGCAAAAGCCACGTCCCACGGTAACTTCCAATTCTGCAGAGATTCTCCTTTTTATGTCGGTGGTGAGAATAACTTGATCGGGATTCATTATTTCGACATTTGAATCGGCACGAATGTCCTTTGCTCGAATCTCGCCTTCCTTCTCAATTTCCAAAAGTAAGGTAACGGGTTCTCTTTTGTGCGAAACGAGCAGAATTCTCTTCAGATTCAAAACAATTTCCGAGACGTCTTCGACTACCCCGTCGAGACTCTGGAATTCGTGATCAACCCCATCGATTTTCACAGAGGAAATGGCGGCTCCTTCAATGGAGCTCAATAATACGCGGCGAAAGGAATTTCCAAAAGTGTGTCCGTAACCGGATTCGAACGGAGATGCGGTATATTTCGCATAAACCTCTGTTTTACTTGCCTCTTCCGGGACAACTTTTGTTGGCAATTCGAATTTTCCAAGTCTCTTGGGCATGGTAACCTCTAGGTCGTGGTTTGGGTGAAATCGAGTTTGGGTCGTAAATCTCTTTTACCGACTGTAGAACTCGACTATAAGCTGAATGTTAATTGACTGATCTAAATCTTCCGTGGCGGGGAACCGCATGACGTTTCCTTGCATAGTGTCCGTGTTCACGGAGAGCCATGCAGGAACCGCTCGATATTGGCTGTCTTCAAGATTCCGCGTCGCGAGTTGGCGGGAGGAAGTTTTGTCACGAACCGTGATAACTTCCCCTTCGCTTACGCCAAAGCTAGGTATGTCCACCTTTTGGCCATTCACCAAGATATGGCCATGGTTGACGAATTGACGGGCGGCTTGTCTTGTACGAGCCAATCCCATTTGGTAAACTATGTTGTCCAAGCGAGTTTCCAGTAGTTGCAAAAATATTTCTCCAGTTACGCCACGCTGCTTTTTGGCCCTGTTGAAAGTCAAACGAAACTGCTTTTCGGTAAGTCCGTACGTGTAACGCAATTTTTGCTTCTCATTCAATGCAATGGAGTAGTCACTTTGTCTGCGACGAAGACGCGGACCATGCTGGCCCGGAGGGTAGGTTTTGCGTTCGAATGCTTTGTTCGCAGGAAACAAAGCCATGCCGAATCTTCTATTGATTCTTGTAGTGGGTCCAGTGTAGCGAGCCATGATAGATTTTCTGTTGTTGGGCCCTGGTTGTTTACACGCGGCGACGCTTGGGCGGTCGACATCCGTTGTGCGGGACGGGTGTGACGTCGATAATCGAAGTCACTATGAAACCCAGTGATTGAAGTGTGCGAACAGCGGAGTCCCTGCCCATGCCAGGGCCTTTCATTTTAACAATCACCTCTTTCATCCCGTGCGACATAGCTGTGCGACCTGCATCTTGGGTCACCACTTGAGCTGCATAAGCTGTCGATTTACGGGATCCTCTGAAATTGCATTTACCTGAACTTGACCAAGAAATGACGTTACCTTTCAAATCCGAGAAAGTGACTTTCGTATTATTGAAGGTTGCCAATACGTGGCATATTCCACTGCTGACGTTTTTACTTCCTTTGGCTTTGCGGATCTTCGTCCCTTCAAGATCCGCTTTAAGCAAATCTTCGGCTGTCTCTGCTTTGGATTCATCTTTGTCGTCCTTGGCGTCTTTCGCGTCCTCGTCGTCCTTCGCGTCCTCGCCGTCCTCTCCGTCCTTGGCGTCGGGCTTTTCATCAGGGTCCGATGATTCAGGTGCTACAGGGGTGTCTGTCTCCGTGGTTTCGGAGACGGGTTCTACGGCACTTTCTTCAGATTCTTCCGCAGGATCCACTTTTTCTTCTTCGGGCATGACGTTGCTTATCGTTTGGAATCTTACTTTTTACGTATAACGCCCACGGTCTTCCGTGAACCTTTTCTGGTTCGCGCATTCGTTATGGTACGTTGGCCGCGAACCGGCAACCCCCGTTGGTGCCTCAATCCACGATAACACCTGATGTTTTGGAGCCTTTTTAAATTACCAGTTACAATTCTACGCAAATCTCCTTCTACCAGAAACTTTTTATCGGTGATCAAAGCGGCCAGCTGGTTCAATTCCTGCTCGCTCAAATCTTGCGCTTTACGATTGGGATCGAAACCTGAAGCCTCCACGATGAGCTTGGATCTCGTAGGCCCAATACCATATATATATCGAAGGGCATATTCGATTTTCTTGCGGTTGGGAATATCTACACCTAGCAAGCGAGCCATTTTTAGAGTCGGGTTATTGGTTGAAAGGAAGCGATAAAAAGTAACGTAATGAAACAATTTGTGAAGTTTAAAAACACAGAATTCTTTATTGAGGACTCTTTAGGAAATATCCGGCCAAACCCAGAATGAACAAAGTGACCGCTACCCAAAGCAGCGGACCCCAACTTGCTCTGAACTCCTTGAATTCGAGAGATTCCAGCATTTGGGAAGGACGCCCGGAGCTCCGCCCTCGCAATCGTCCTTTCTTGAGGAAGCCATCATAGTGGCGTTGTAGCAAAAAAGTTTCCACTTGGCGCATGGTATCGAGCATTACCCCAACCGTTATCAGCATGCCGGTCCCGCCAAAGAATTGCGTTATGTTCCATGAGAGTTGCACGCCAGCAATATCTTTGTAATTCCATAATAGCAAATCTGGAAAGACTGCGATTATCGTAAGAAAAATAGCACCGGCTAAAGTTAATCGCGTCATCACGTGGTCGAGGAACTTTGCGGTTTGATCTCCAGGTCTTACACCAGGAATGTATCCACCACTTTTCTTAAGATCCTCAGCCCATTGAACGGGTTTGAACATTATGGATACCCAAAAATAGCTAAAAACCAGAATCAGAAATGCGTAAATTACGTAGTATGGCCAATCGCGGTTATTGATGACGTTAGCCAAGTCGGTTGCCCAAGTTTGATCCAACGCGGAACCCAGATATTGTAACAACTGACCGGGTAGCATGAGTATGGCGCTGGCGAAAATCACTGGCATGACACCGGAATAATTGACCTTTAACGGCAAATAGGATGCTTGGCCTCCATACACTTTTTTCCCCACGACGCGTTTGGCGTATTGAACGGGTATTTTGCGTTGTGCTTGGGTGACGGCGATGATCCCGGCCACCACCGAAAGAAATACGATTACCAATACAACTATTGTAACCAGTTTCTTGTCCCCGGAATCATCGAAGATCAATCCGTATGCATCGGTAAACGCCTTGGGCAGGTCAGCTAGAATGCCAACAGTAATGAGCAAGGAAATGCCGTTCCCTATACCCCGTTGAGTGATTTGTTCACCCAGCCAAGTAAGGATCAAAGTGCCGGTAGTCAGTATGATTACTGTGTTAATGTAAAACCAAGTTGCCGATTCCGTTACTACTATATCCACGGTCGGGTCAAGTCCTTGAATGAGAGTGCTCGGGTTGTTGAACAACGCTAATGCCAACAACATTCCTTGAATGATGCAGATTAGAATGGTGAGGTATCGAGTGTACTGAGATATCTTTTGTCTTCCGACTTCACCTTCTCGCTGAAGTTTGGCCAATCCTGGGAAAACGGCACCCATCAGCTGCATGATAATGGACGCACTGATATAGGGCATTATTCCCAAGGCAAAGATGGCCCCGTTCAATAGAGCTCCACCAGTGAACATATTATAAAAGCTCAGTATTTTATTGTCTTCAGCACTCGCTGAGGCGAAAAAATCCTTGATCGGCATCGGATCGACGCCGGGCAGTGGTATATTCGCACCTACCCTTGCAATGAACAATAAGGCAAGGGTGAAGAAAATCCTTTGCCTTAGCTCAGGAATCTTCAAAGAATTGGTGAAAGCGGACAACATAAAGCCTGAGCCTTAATCACCGGGAAATGACCCCGGTTAAACGAGAATGGCCTTTCCTCCTGCCGCTTCTATTTTTGTCTTGGCCGATCCTGAAAAAGCATGAGCTTCAATCGTCAAGGCTTTGGTGATTTCTCCATTACCCAGAACTTTGACGTAATCGACGTTTCCGCGAATTAAGCCTGCCTGTTGCAATTGCTTGGAGTCTACGGAAGCCTTGTTTTCGAAACATTCGAGTTCACCAATATTGACCCATCCGGTATTGGATCGCTGGAATCTTGTATTGTTGAATCCACGTCTTGGAATTTTTCGATAGAGTGGCATTTGCCCACCTTCGAATCCCGGCTTGGTGCCGTAACCTGAACGTTGGCCGGCGCCCTTGTGTCCTCGACCGCAAGTTTTACCTCGACCGTTGCCTCGCCCCGTACCAACTCTCTTGGAAGAACGATTGCCAGCAGATGGAATGCTATCAAGCTTCATCGGATTGACCTTCCTGCTCCTTGCCAACTTCTTCCTCTACAATGGCGGCATCTTCACTCTCCGATGATTCGCTCGCTTCCATCGACTCAGTTGGATTTTCGTCTTCGGGATTTGCAGTTTCATCCTTGGACGCATCGGGGTTGCGGATTGCATTGATCATGGTAGCCGTACGTAATTGGGCCAAACCAGCCATAGTGGCGTTGACAATAGCCAGTTGGTTGTTGGAACCCAAAGATTTAGACAATATGTTCTTTATTCCCGCTGCTTCCAATACGGCACGCACACCACCACCGGCAATTACGCCCGTACCTTGACTTGCTGGTCGAAGCAGAACCTTGCCTCCATCCGCTTGACCTAAGACGGCATGAGAAATGGTGTCTCCGCTCAATGGAATGGCTTTCATTCGCTTGCGAGCTTGTTCCGTGCCTTTGCGAATAGCCTCCGGGACTTGTTTGGCCTTGCCATATCCAATGCCTACGTTCCCTTGTTGGTCACCGGAGACCACGAGGGCTGCAAAACTAAAACGGCGACCCCCTTTAACAACTTTTGCACAACGGTTAATATGAATTACCTTGTCGAAGAAATCATCTTCGACTTCAGGTTCTTTAGGTTTGTTTCTAGGCCTGTTCATGGAAATTTTCTAAAACTTGATGCCTTTGTCTCTGACTGCATCCGCAAATGCCTTTACTCGTCCATGGTATTGACGACCCGCCCGATCGAAAACAATCTGGTCAATACCAGCGCTCTTGGCTTTGCCTCCAAATAATGTCCCGAAAGCCTTGGCTCCTTCGACGTTAGGTGAAGGAGCCTTTGAATCCGTTGAAATCGTTGAAAGATAGACAAGCGTTTTGCCAAGGACGTCATCGATGCATTGAGCATGGATGTGTTTGTTGGTAATACGAAGCGCTAAGCGAGGACGAGTTGAAGTACCGTTGACTTTTTTTCGAATTCGCCAGCGCCGCTTTTGGAGCAGAATTTTTTTCTTCTGAAGTTTCATGGCGGGCTAACTATGCAGTTTTCTTGCCTTCCTTACGGCGTACGAATTCACCAATGATTCTTACTCCTTTGCCCTTGTATGGCTCAACTGGGTAATATCGTTTGATTGTGGCGGCCACTTCTCCCACCAATTGCTTGTCCGTGCCTTCCACCTTGATTTTCGTATTATCAGTTACCGTAATTTGGATTCCTTCCGGAATCTGGTATTCAATCTGATGGGAATATCCTAAATCCAAATCCAAGCAGCTACCTTTCAAGAACGCCTTGAAACCGACTCCTTTGATTTCCAATTCTTTTGAAAATCCATCGGTTACCCCTTGAACCATATTGGCTAATATCGATCGCGCTGTTCCTTGCATAGCCTGAGCATGCCGAGAATCGTTTGCGGGGATGACAACTATTTCCGAATCCTTGATTGATACGCTAATCGAGTCATCGAAACGTTTGGATAGGTTGCCTTTGGGTCCTGACACTGAAATCATTGCGTCATCATCTGAAACCTCTACTTTTTCAGGAATCGAAACGGGTAATTTGCCTATTCTACTCACGATCAAAAACTCCTACCACACACAGCAAAGCAATTCGCCACCCACTTTTTCTCGTCGAGCCGCAACGTCATCCATAACTCCTTTGGGCGTGCTCAGTATGGCTACTCCCAAACCTTCAAGCACACGTGGAATTTCACGATACCCATAGTATCGACGACAACCTGGTTTGCTTGTCCGTTGAATACCTGCAATGGCGTGCACGCCATCCACGTACTTCAACTCAATTTCAAGGTTTTTATGATTAGTGTTATCGGTTGATTCCCGAAAATCTTGGACGAATCCTTCCGCTTTTAGTATACGAGCCAAACCTTCGCGTAATTTTGAATGAGGATAAAGACAAACTGTCTTGCCCGCCAAACCTGCGTTACGGATTACGGTGATGAAGTCTCCAATTGTGTCATGTACGGACATAATATTGCTTTCTGCCTGAATGCTTTACCAAGAGGATTTAGTCACTCCAGGAATTTGTCCGTTAAGCGCCAATTCACGAAATGTTATTCTGGAAACTCCAAATTTACGCAGGTAGGCGCGTGGCCGGCCTGTTGCCGAACAGCGATTGCGAATCCTGATGGCACTGGAGTTTCTCGGCAATTTGCTGAGTTTGCGTTGAGCAACGTAAAAGTCTTCGTCACTGGTTTGCGGATCTGCCAAAGTTGCCTTGAGAGCGGCCCTTTTAGCTGCATATCTTTCCACCATTCGGATGCGCTTTAGGTTACGCTGAACTGAAGATGTTTTGGCCATATGTAGATTGTGCAGGGTTAGAGGTGTTATATTATTAGGCAGCAGTAGGTTTACGGAAAGGCATGCCAAACAACTCCAGCAATCGTAGACCTTCTTCATCACGCGAGCAACTGGTAACAAAGGTAATATCCATGCCGACGTTGGTTCTTTGCCGTTCGATTCGGATTTCGGGAAAAATGGTGTGGTCGGCAATGCCCAAGGTGTAGTTACCTTGACCGTCGAACTTCTTGGGGATGCCTCTGAAATCGCGAATGTTTGGCAATGCTACGGCGATGAGGCGCAAAAGAAACTCGTACATTTTCTCTCCTCTCAAGGTTACCTTGACACCCAATGGCATACCTTGACGGACCTTGAAATTTGAAATACTCAGTCGAGCTTTGGTCACAACCGGGTGCTGACCGCTGATGGCGGCTATATCCTTCCGCAAATCTTCTATGGCAGCTTTTTCAGCGGTGCTGTTGAATCCCGAATTTATCACGATTTTTTCGAGACACGGAACTTGGTGAATATTGGAATATTCATCACTTTCAAGCATCGCCGGAACTATTTGTTCGCGGTATGTTTGCTTTAGAGCGGCTTTATTCATGATAAACAACAGGTTTTGATTCAGGATGCTTTTTGAGCGGTGCGAGCGTCATGTTTAGTGGCGGACATCACATTCGAATAATGGATGGATGCTTCTTTCTCTATGATGGAGCCTTCAGGATTCTCCTGCGTTTTTCGTTGGTGTTTTTTGACTAGATTCACTCCTTCCACCAATATTCTGTTATTGACGCGTTGAATCTCCAAAACTTTACCGCGTTCACCTTTATGTACGCCGGTAATCACCACTACTTCATCTCCCCGTTTGATTCCCTTTGACATTTTATAGTACCTCCGGGGCAAGAGAGATTATTTTCATGTATTTTGCACGCAGTTCACGAGCTACTGGACCAAAGATTCTCGTACCCTTTGGGGTTCCGTCGTCGTTGATTATAACAATGGCATTTTCATCAAAGCGCAGATAGCTGCCGTCTCGTCGACGAATAGGTGCCTTGGTACGTACTACCACTGCTCGTACCACCGTGCCTTTCTTGATCGCTGCATCGGTTGCACTTTCTTTTACGTGACAAACTATGACGTCTCCAACCGAAGCGGTCTTCTTGTTTTGACCGAGTCGACGAATCATCCGGGCTTTTTTAGCCCCGGTATTGTCCGCTACTTCGATTCTGCTTAGAAGTTGTATCATCTCTTCAGGATGCTTTTAGGTTTTTTCTGGGCGGAAGGAGGTTGAATTATTTCAAAACGTCGACGATGCGCCATCTTTTGAGCTTACTCATGGGGCGTGTGGAAACTATGCGAACTTTGTTTCCTATTTCGCATGCATTTTCTGCGTCATGAGCGTGCACGGTGGTCTTGCGTTTGATTTCTTTGCCATACAAGGGATGGGGGATTTTGTAGTCCACCGTGACTTTCACCGATTTGCTGCCGGTATTACTAGTCACTACCCCGACTAGTTCCTTTCTGTGATTACGCTGCATCATGTAAATCAATGGATGGTTTGAGTTGCTTTAAATTATATTAAGCAATGGCTTTTTCAGCGCGAATGGTCCTTAGGCGAGCAATGTCCTTCCTCAAACTATTGAGCAAACTGGAATTTTCGACCTGGCCAGCTTGTTTTCTAAGTCTGAGGTTTACCAATTCCTGACCGATATCGCGAAGTTTTTGTTCTATTTCCTGCAGGGACAGTTCTCTAATTTCCTTGGCTTTCATCTTTTCAATTTCCTGTTCAGGAGGCATCATCAAGAGCAATGAAACGGCATCGGAAAGGCAATTTCCCATCCGCAAGACGCAACGCCTCGCGGGCAATCGAGGCGGAACAACCTGCTACTTCGAAAAGAACATGGCCGGGTTTTACCACAGCTACCCATTTTTCGACTGGTCCCTTGCCTTTCCCCATGCGTGTTTCCGCAGGCTTTTTAGTAACGGGCTTATGAGGAAAGACCCTGATCCAAACTTTGCCTTTTCTCTTGAGGTATCGAGTGATCGCTACTCGGGCTGCTTCAATTTGCGAAGAAGTCATGTAGCCTGCGCGAAGGGCTTGAATCCCGTAACTACCGAAATCAAGAGTTGTGCCGCGATGGGCCTTGCCCCTTAATCGTCCTTTCTGGACTTTCCGGTATTTCGTGCGAGATGGAAGAAGTTTGGGCATGATGGTAAAAAACTAGAAGGTGCGGTCTTCGTCTTTAAGGCAAATCCAACATTTAATGCCTATTTTGCCGTAAAGCGTATTGGCTTCGACAAAACCGTAATCAATGTTTTCGCGCAGAGTATGAAGCGGAACTCGCCCATCCCTCTGTTGTTCGGTACGGGCAATGTCAGTGCCACCCAACCGACCAGAGCATTGAATTCGGATACCCTCCGCTCCCATCGACATAGTGGTAAGAACAGCTTTCTTCATAGCTCGACGGAAAGCAATTCTTCGTTCCAGTTGCAGAGCGACGTTTTCGGCCACGAGGAATGCCACGAGGTCGGGTTTCTTGATTTCTTGAATTTCCAGCTTGATGTCTTTGCCGACGTGTTTGTTCAGTTTGTTTCGAAGGCTATCCAGCTCTTGCCCTTTTCTCCCGATGACTATACCCGGGCGAGCCGTGTGTAGAGTCGCTCTCACGCGATTGGAAGCCCGCTCGATGATGATACGCGGAACGGAGGCAAAACGCAGTTTCTTTTCCAGAAATTTGCGAATGCGATAGTCTTCGGAAAGCAGGGCGGGGAAATCCTTTTTATTGGCATACCACCGGGAATCCCAGTTGCGGCGAATCGCAAGGCGAAAGCCGATTGGATTGACCTTTTGTCCCATGAAATTAAGTTTCCTTTACTGCAGCTCCAGCTATTCGTCGGTTAAGACAATGCGCAGGTGGCTTGTTCTTTTTGAATAAGGGTGTACTCGCCCTCGTGAGGCCACACGATGTCTTTTGAAAGCAGGGCCTTCTTCTACGATGGCATTGCGAATCACCAGAGATCCTGAAGCGAGATTGTGATTGTTTTCCGCGTTTGCTATCGCTGAACGCAAAGTTTTCGCCAGAAGACGCGCCGCCTTCCGGGGGGTGAGCTGAAGAATTTCGAGTGCATCTTCAGCTTTGCGACCAGTTAGGCATCGAGCAACCTCTCTCGCCTTTTTGGGCGAGATGCGAACGGCTTTGGCGTAAGCTTGGACATCCATGGTTACTTTTGCGTGTGCGGGTTATGCGACTTGAAGTTTCGCGTTGGCGAAAATTCACCCAATTTGTGCCCAACCATATTTTCGGTTACGTAAACGGGTAAAAAACTCTTGCCGTTGTGAACGAGGAAATTCAATCCCACGAAATCCGGCGTAATGGTAGATCGCCTAGACCATGTCTTTATTGGCGAGCGATCATCCTTTGATTGAGCAATCTGAACGCGAGACATCAAGCCTGAGTCGACAAAGAATCCTTTTTTTAGTGAACGGGCCATTGTATAGTTCCTTTAGCTCATTCAGCTTTTCATTTTCCTGCCATTGCGGCGGACTAAAATGAAGGCGTTGGTAGGATTGGATTTGGATCGAGTGGGATATCCTTTCGAGAGTTGTCCCCAAGGCGAGGTTGGATGTCCGCCTCCTGAGGTACGTCCTTCTCCTCCTCCCATGGGATGATCGACCGGATTCATTGCTACACCACGCACTCGAGGCCGTCGTCCTTTCCAGCGATTACGACCCGCTTTGCCCATGACCGCATTTTGATGAGATCCATTGCCAACGGCGCCAATGGTTGCCCGACAACGAGAATTGACTATCCGAATTTCGCCACTTGGCATCTTCAGGGTTGCGCGGTCTCCTTCAATGGAAATAAGTCGAGCTCCAACACCCGCAGACCGTGCGAGCTTGGCTCCAGAGCCGGCTTGCATTTCAATGGCATGAACACGCGTTGCAGGTGGAATGACTGAAAGCGGCATAGCGTTGCCAGGACTGAAGGCAACGGCTTCATCTGAACTGATGACGACGTCTCCTCGAACCAATCCCTTTGGAGCTAGAATGTATCTTTTATCCCCATCGGGATAGAACAATAACGCTATGTTGGCGGAACGATTAGGATCGTATTCTATGTCCGAGACAGTTCCTGGAATACCAATTTTGTCTCGTTTGAAATCTATCTTTCGATACAGGCGCTTGTGACCTCCACCACGGCGGCGAGAGGTAATACGACCGTATGCATTTCGCCCTTTCTTGCGGTGAAACCCACTGGTCAGTTTCCGCTCAGGACGCTTTTTAGACACATCCTGTTTGTTTTGGACGTGAAACCGCTCCGACGGAGTGACTGGTTTTTTATGAACTATTGGCATGATGAGAAAAAAAAGTTGTTTCTACAGCAAATCTATCTTGTCACCTTCCTTAAGGGTAACGATGGCTTTTTTCATGCCGCTCTTCACGCTGAGATTGTTTCGGCGGAATCGATCCCGCTTCACTTTTGGTTTGCGAATAAGTACGTTTACTCGACGCACTGTCACACTAAAGGTTTCTTGAACGGCTAATTTAATAGAGTTACGATTAGCCTTTGGATGTACGCGAAACACGTATTGGTTTAAATTGGCTGCTTGCTGTGTTGCCTTTTCCGTCAACACTGAATCAAGCAAGATTTCCACGGGTTGGCTCATGAATCTTCGTTTCCTATTCTGGCCAACAGGGTTTGAATGCCTCGGAGTGTCAGAACGACACGATCCGACGCAACCAAATCAAGTACGTTCAGGCTTGCAGTTTCTCTCATGGAGACACCGGGAATATTTCGAGCTGCCAGTTTGGTGTGGTTTTCAAAACCGTCATCCACCAGCAACACGCGATTATCATTTGGAGTTACTTTATCCAATAATTGGACGAAGAGCTTGGTTTTAGGTTTCTCGACTTCGAGTTTCTCTATAACTAAGATTTCTCCCTCGGAGGCGGAATCAAACAACGCTCGCTGCATCGCGAGTGTCTTAGTTTTTCGGTTTACCTTATGGTTATAGTTTCGCGGTTTTGGACCGAAGGCAACACCTCCACCACGCCGAATGGGCGAACGCCAATTGCCTGCTCGAGCACGACCGGTTCCCTTTTGCCTGAATGGTTTGGCTCCGGTGCCGCTTACTTCACCTTTCGTCTTGGTGCTGGCATTGCCTTGTCGGCGGTTGGCCTGAATAGCGATCACGACCTGTCGTAGCGCAAGAACTCCTTTTCTCTGGTCCTCAAAAGTCGGAAAACCTTCGAAATCTTGTTCCTTGGAACTTTGACCATCTGTGCTGTAAACCGTTAATTTCACGATTCAAGAGACTCCTTTTCCGCTCTTGCGCTTGATTGCTGGTCGAACCGTTAGCAACGAACCATTATGACCAGGAATACTTCCTTTAACCAAAATAACGTGTTTTTCGGGAAGCACTTTTATGACCTTAAGGTTTTGTACGGTTCGGCTACGAGAACCCATGTGGCCAGGCATCTTCTTGTTCTTGAAAACGTGCCCGGGCCATTGGCATAGACCATAGGAGCCTCCCCGGCGATGAAACATGGAGCCATGCGAGGCGGGACCTCCTGCAAAGTTCCAGCGTTTGACCACGCCTTGAAACCCTTTTCCCTTGGTTGTGGCTACGACGTCGACTTTCTCACCAGCCTCGAATTTATCGACCGTCAATAGATGGCCGGTTTCATATTCGTCATTTTCGGGGGTTCGGAATTCACTCAAGACAGCCTGTGGGTCGACCCCATTCTTTTTACAGTGACCTACTAACGGTTTGCTTTTTGGAGCCTTCTTGCAACTAGGGTTGTACCCAATTTGCACAGCCGTATAACCCTCTTTGTCCAGTGTCTTTATTTGAGTCACTGTACATGGACCCGCCTCAACAATCGTTACGGGGATGACGTTGTTTTCGTCATCAAAGACCTGGGACATCCCGATTTTCTTGCCTAAAAGGGCGAAATTCATCACTGATGTGGTTGTTCAAATTAGCTACTTCCCCAACCTTGGCTAAAAGTTGCCACCAATGAACAGGGGAAAGCGATCCATAATAGCTGAAGGGTTTTTGGGGGCAAGAAAATAAAGGGGTCAGACATGGATGGCAATGTCGACTCCGGCAGGCAGGTTGAGCTTTTTCAATTCGTCCACCGTTTGCACATTAGGCTCGATGATGTCGATCAACCTCTTGTGCGTACGAATTTCAAACTGATCCATTGCTTTCTTGTCGACGTGAGGAGAGCGATGAACCGTATATTTTTCTATTCTTGTAGGTAATGGAATGGGCCCACTTACTCTGGCCCCTGTGCGTTTTGCAGTATCCACGATATCGGCTGTAGACTGATCAACTACTCTATAATCGTAGCCTTTGAGTTTTATCCGTATGCGTTGACTTGGCATTAGAAGTTCCTTTCGCGAAAGCTGCGTTTAGGTGCGAGCGGGAGCCCGGCTGCTTTTCTCAACAATTTCCTGCAACAAACTTTTGGGTACTTGTTCAAAATGAGATGGTTCCATCGAAAAGTTGGCTCGGCCACTGCTCAGTGATCGCATGTCCGTGGAATAGCCGAACATGCTTTCCAAGGGAACCAGTGCTTGAATATTGCAAACAGTGCCTTTTGTTTCCATTCCTTGAATCTGACCGCGTCGACGATTCAAGTCGCCCATGAGCTCGCCTTGATATTCATCAGGGGTTGCGACTTCGACTTTCATGATGGGCTCAAGCAAAACAGGCGTAGCTTTTTTCATGGCTTCCTTGAATGCGAAGATACCGGCCATCTTGAACGCCATTTCAGAAGAGTCCACGTCATGAAAGGACCCATCGATTAGCCGAACCTTGAAATCGATGACGGGATAACCCGCCACAACACCGTTATTGGCGGCTTCCAAAATTCCATCCAGCGTAGGCTTGATGTATTCTCTTGGGATGGAGCCTCCAACAATTTCACTTACCGTCTCGACGCCTTTTCCTTTTTCATTTGGCTCGAGGTTGATAATCGCGTGCCCATACTGTCCGCGGCCACCGCTTTGACGGATAAATTTACCTTCTCCTTCGGATTGGCCTTGGATGGTTTCGCGATAGGCAATTTGTGGACGACCGGCATCCGCTTCGACCTTGAATTCACGAAAAAGGCGATCCCGGATGATTTCCAAATGCAATTCACCCATGCCGGCGATTATGGTTTGGCCTGTCTCCGCGTCACTCGTAACCGAAAAGGTGGGATCTTCTTCGGAGAGACGTTGTAGCCCGGTGGACATTTTTTCTTGATCCGCTTTGGTTTTCGGCTCGATTGACATTGAAATCACCGGTTCCGGAAACGTGGGTGGCTCCAATCGAATGTCCAGGTCTCTGTCGCAAAGAGTGTCTCCTGTAACTACGTTCTTAACCCCGATCAAGGCGCAAATATCTCCAGCATAGGCTTCTTCTATATCTTCACGATCATCCGCTTTCATGATCATGAGCCTACTGACACGTTCGCTCTTGCGAGTGCGGGGATTGTATAAAGAAGATCCTTTTTTCAGGGTTCCTTGGTAGTTTCGGAAAAAGACGAGTTTGCCGACGTAGGGATCAGTCATCAACTTGAAGGCCAAACCTACAGGTTTTGCATTGTCAGTCGGGATTGCTTCGGTGGGTTCACCGTCTTCCTTCTGACCTTGAGCGGGAGGAAGATCCAAGGGGTTTGGCAAGTAATCTATGATTGCATCCAGCAAGGTCTGAACCCCTTTGTTTTTAAATGCACTACCAGGGATAACCCCAGTGAACTTGAGCGAGAGAGTTGCTTTCCGAATGCCCAACTTGATTTCGTTTTCGGTCAAGTCTTCGCCTTCCAGATACTTCATCGCGACATCGTCGTCGAAATCAGAAATCGCTTCGATCAGTTTCTCCCGATATTCGTTCACTTGTTCCACTTGGTCTTCAGGCACATCCGTAACCTTGAAGGTCATGCCGCTTTCATCGTCGTCGTCGTATAAGTACGCCTTTAGTTTTACTAAATCGATGATGCCCTTGAAGTTCTCTTCGGCTCCAATTGGCAGGCAAAGCGCGTGGGCGTTTGCCCCCAGTTTCTCGCGCAGACTACTTATGGCTGCGAGAAAATCGGATCCTGCGCGGTCCATTTTGTTAATGAAGGCTATGCGCGGAACCTTATATTTATCCATTTGCCGCCAAACCGTTTCGGATTGAGGCTGAACGCCTTCAACCGAGGTAAAAACTCCTACGGCTCCATCGAGCACTCGCAATGAACGTTCGACTTCAGCGGTGAAATCGACGTGACCCGGTGTATCGATGATGTTGATCTGGTGTTCGATGCCTTCATACGGACCTTCGGAGGGTTTCCAGCGACAAGAAATGGCAGCCGAAGTTATGGTAATGCCTCGTTCTCTTTCTTGTTCCATCCAATCCGTTACTGCATTGCCGTCATGAACTTCACCCATTTTGTGGACTACTCCCGAATAGTATAAAATTCTCTCGGTAGCGGTGGTTTTCCCAGCATCGATATGAGCCACAATTCCAATGTTGCGTGTATGTTCCAACGGTGTGGTCCGTTGCGCCGAGTTATTGGGCGATAATTGCTCGTTCAAGCTCATGACAAAATTTAGACGTGCGACAAATGGGACGAGGTGAAAAAACTCACCAGCGCAAATGCGCAAATGCTCTATTGGCTTGAGCCATTCGATGAGTTTCTTCCTTCTTCTTAACGACTGAACCGGTATTGTTGTAAGCGTCGATCAATTCATTTGCCAAAGCTTCATACATCGGTGTGCCTTTCCGAGCGGAGGCGGCGGTGATGATCCATCGGAAAGCCAAGCTTTGCTGGCGATCGAACGAAACTTCAAGTGGCACTTGGTAGGTAGCGCCACCCACGCGTCTGCTTTTCACTTCAATTTTTGGACGAGCATTATCCAATGCACCCATGACCAATTCATGAGGATTGCCTTTGCCGAGTTTCTCGCTCAACCGTTCGAGAGCGGAGTAAACGATTTTTTGGGCAATGGACTTTTTCCCGTTACGCATTACAATGTTTATCAACCCACCAACCAAGGCACTGTTGTATTTTGGGTCTGGAGCGGGGACCCGCTGTGTAGCTCTTCTTCGCCGTGACATGATAACTTAGGTGCAAAAATAAGAGGTTTAGCGTTATTTCACTCGCGGTCTTTTAACGCCGTATTTGGAACGGCTTCGGCGTCTTTTCTCCACACCTTGGCAATCCAAGACTCCGCGCACGACGTGATAGCGAACACCCGGCAAGTCCTTGACGCGACCACCTCTCAAAAGAACGATGCTGTGTTCTTGGAGGTTGTGCCCTTCGTCAGGAATATAAGCGATCACTTCAATACCTGTTGTCAGGCGTACTTTGGCAACTTTACGGATGGCTGAATTGGGTTTTTTCGGCGTACGAGTAGTTACCTGCACGCACACACCTCTACGAAACGGGCAAGCCTTAAGGGCAGGAGACTTGGTCTTGGCTTTGACCTGTTTCCTGGGATTCCGGACAAGTTGATTGATCGTGGGCATCGCTAGAGTAATGGGAAAAAGGGATCAATAGATAGCTTTTGCAGCAGATGTTACAAGCCTATTTATCCTGAAACAGTGGCGAACGTGGATTTTCAACTGGCCTTTGAACCAGTTTTATCGGCTGAATCTATTCCTAAAGTATCGATTCTAAGCTTACGATATTTCGGGAGACCTGTACCTGCAGGTATAAGGTGACCCATAATGACGTTCTCCTTAAACCCTTTCAGTCGATCCGATTTTCCAAGAGTGGATGCATCGGTAAGAACTCGGGTCGTTTCTTGAAATGATGCGGCGGAAATAAAGCTTTCCGTTTCAAGAGAGGCTTTCGTTATGCCCAGCAAGATAGGCTCACCCTCGGCGGGTTTCCCGCCTTTTTCCCGAATGTCCTCATTTTTGTTCATGAATTCAAAACGATCTACCTGGTCGCCCCAAAAGAATTCGGAATCGCCCGGTTCAGTGATGCGAACCTTGTACAGCATTCTGGAAATAATAACCTCCAAGTGCTTGTCGTTGATTGTGACTCCTTGCAAGCGGTACACTTTTTGAATTTCTTCGATAAGATATTCTTGTACGGCTGCAGGTCCGAGAATCTCAAGAATTTCATGCGGATCCTTGGACCCTTCGGTTAACAATTGTCCTTTATGGACGGTGTCACCAGGTTGCACCACAATGTGTTTGCCATGAGGAATCAAATGTTCCTCGGCTTGGCCCGTTTCATCATTGGTAACCACTAAGCGTTTTTTGGAACGTAAGGTGCCTGCCATTGAAACGACGCCATCGATTTTAGCCATTTCAGCGACTTCCTTGGGGCGGCGAGCCTCAAAAAGTTCGGCTACCCGAGGAAGACCACCGGTGATGTCCTGCGTCTTGGAGGCTTCCCGGGGAGTTTTGGCAATAATGGAACCTGCCTCGATGCTACTGCCTTCACCAAATGCAATTTGCGCTCCCGTTGGAATGGGGTAGGTGGCTTGGAGATCGCCCTTGGTGCTGTGTACCTCGATGCGGGGATTCAAATCCTCCTTGTGCTCGATCACAACGGTGGAACGGTTGCCTTCCGCATCTTTTTCAACCTTGGTGGTAACACCAGGGATCATGTCGATGAAAACGATTTTACCAGCTTTTTCGGACAAAATAGGAACGTTGTACGGATCCCATTTGGCTAGGATGTCTCCATCCTCGACGGTTTCGTCCTCGCTAAAGTAAAGTACTGAACCAGCAGGTACGTCGTAGGAATCAACCAACTTGTCATCCTTGTCCAGAAGATGAATTTTACCAGTCTTGTTAAGTGCGACCTCCGGTCCATCAGGCAAGGCGACTTTGCGCAAGCTTTCGTATTTTATGCGACCGCCGTCATTCACTTTTATTTCCGGAGTTTTGTAGCCTTGACTGGCGATGCCTCCGATGTGGAAAGTCCTCATGGTAAGCTGAGTGCCTGGCTCTCCGATCGACTGAGCGGCGATTATGCCGACGGCGGTTCCGACTTCCACGGTGCTGTTGGTGGAGGGATCTATGCCGTATTCAAGTGCAGTGATTCCGGTTTTGCGACGTGTGCTCAATGAGGACATCACCTTGACCCTCGGAATCCCCAACTCTTCAATTAAGGAAGCGATTTCTTCAGTTATTAAGGCACCATTGCCAACGATCAATTCTTCTGGATTGGTCGGATGCTGCACGTCGTCGGCGGAATTTCGACCAACGATTCGATCTCGTAAACTGACAATTTCCTCATCACCTTCAGTAATAGCGCTTTTCCAGACTCCATCTCGTCGGCCATCGTCTTCAGTTTCGATGATGCAGTCCATCGCGACGTCGCAAAGTTTTCGTGTCAGGTAACCGGCGTCCGCTGTCTTGAGAGCCGTATCGGCGAGACCCTTCCGAGCGCCATGGGTGGAAATAAAGTATTCAAGAACCGACAATCCTTCGCGGAATGAAGAAAGAATAGGCCGTTCGATAATTGCCCCCGAGGGTTTTGCCATCAAGCCACGCGTTCCGCAGAGTTGGCGAACTTGTTGGCGATTGCCCCTGGCTCCTGAATCCATCATTAGGTAAACAGGATTGATTTCATCTCGGTCGCGGTTCCGCTTGAGACTGTCAAAAACGTGATCGGCAATGTCATCCGTGGCGCCGGTCCAAATATTAATGACTTTGTTGTAACGTTCTCCTTCCGTGATTAAGCCCTTTCTGTACTGATCTTGAACTTTTTCAATTTCGCCACGGGCGTCGGCCACCACTTGGTCTTTTGCCTTTGGAATGATCATGTCGACAATACCAATCGAAATTCCCGCCTTGGTGGCTGCTTTAAATCCCAAATCTTTTAACCGATCAACAACCTCGATAGTCGTTTCCTTGCCTTTTTCTTCATAAGTAGCGAGAATTAGATCACCTAAGTTGCCTTTAAGGGCTCGATCATTGAAAAACCCTAAGTCACTAGGCCAAATAGTGTTGAAAAGC
The DNA here is from genome assembly GCA_002721705.1 of Opitutia bacterium. Taxonomy (GTDB): domain Bacteria; phylum Verrucomicrobiota; class Verrucomicrobiia; order Opitutales; family Seribacteraceae; genus UBA2993. The sequence goes on along the minus strand of PBLJ01000077.1, from coordinate 14,076 downwards.
ACTCTTCCAACCGTTGTCCGAATGATTTTTTTGCGAGCATTGCCAAAGCGAGTTTCCCTGTCCTGATCAGGGTTTCTTAAATCGATCCAATCATGCGTGTGCAGGGAGCCTTCCATTTGCGCGGTCAAGACCTCTTCCACGGTATTAAGCAATGGTATGCGCTCTTTTTCCTTGGGAGCTTTTCTGGGATCGACGGTTAAGTAATAGGATCCAAGAACGATGTCTTGGGACGGTGTCAAAATCGGTTTGCCACTGGACGGAGAGAAAATGTTGTGGGTGGCTAGCATCAGAAGCTTCGCTTCCATAATAGCCTCCAAGGACAATGGTACGTGAACGGCCATCTGGTCACCGTCGAAATCGGCATTGTAGGCGGTGCAGACCAAAGGGTGGACACGAATTGCCTCTCCCTCGATGAGAACAGGCTCAAACGCCTGAATCGAAAGGCGGTGCAAGGTAGGGGCGCGGTTCAGCAGGACGGGGTGACCTTTAGAAACTTCCTCGAGAATATCCCAGACTTCAGGGGGTTGACTCTCAATCATTTTGCGAGCTCCGCGCACTGTATGCACGAAGCCGAGTTCCTTGAGTCGCCGAATGATGAATGGCTCGAACAGCACCAAGGCCATCTTTTTAGGGATGCCGCATTGGCTTAGTTTTAATTCTGGCCCGATTACAATGACCGAACGACCTGAATAGTCGACACGCTTGCCCAGAAGGTTTTGTCTGAAACGCCCTTGTTTCCCTTTGAGCATGTCGCTTAGGGATTTCAAAGCTCGATTGCCGGCACCAGTAATGGCGCGCCCATGGCGTCCATTGTCGAAAAGCGCGTCAACGGCTTCTTGCAGCATGCGCTTCTCATTGTGAATAATTACGTCGGGAGTCTTTAGTTGAAGCAGGTTTTTTAAACGGTTGTTCCGGTTGATGACCCTGCGATACAAATCATTGAGATCGCTTGTCGCAAACCTGCCACCCTCCAAAGGCACCAATGGCCTCAAATCCGGTGGTATTACGGGAACCGATTCAAGCACCATCCACTCAGGTCTAGCGCCGGAAGCCAAAAACCCTTGCAGTACCTTCAAGCGTTTTGAGAGTTTCTTTTTGATCTGCTTCGAGCGTGTTGCCTCCATTTGCTCGTGCAATTCCTCGATCATGTCTTCCATGTCGATTTTTTCGAGAATCTCCCTCACGGCAATTGCGCCCATCTTGGCTTCGAAGGCATCTGGCCCGAAGTCGTCGCATGCCTGCTCGAATTCGATGTCGGTCAAAAGTTGCTTTTCTTCCAACGGGGTTTTTCCCGGATCCGTTACCATGTAGTTTTCGTAGTAAAGAACGCGTTCCAGGCTGCGCGCTGTCATGTCCAGCAACAAACCCAAGCGGCTGGGCATGCTCTTGAGGAACCAAATATGCGAAACAGGAACCGCCAACTCGATGTGTCCCATTCGCTCGCGTCTCACACGAGCAACCGTTACCTCCACTCCACAGCGATCGCAAACAACACCTTTGAATTTGATCCGTTTGTACTTTCCGCAAGCGCATTCGTAATCACGAACAGGGCCGAAAATCTTTTGACAAAAAAGGCCACCGGGCTCGGGCTTGAAAGTGCGATAATTGATTGTTTCGGGATTCTTTACTTCTCCTCGAGACCAAGACCGAATAGTTTCTGCCGCGGCTACGGTTATTGTAACTCGATCGAAATTATGATCGGTGTCGTTACCTGAGGCTTCTTTTGTTGCTTCCGTGCTCATTATTTTGCTCCCTTGTGGATCCGATGGAAATTGAATTGATTACTTATTTGTTACCTAGGAGCTATAAGCCGCCCACGTCGCCGCGCAGTCTAACGTCCAGACAAAGGCTTTGCATTTCCTTCATCAAGACGTTGAAGGATTGCGGTGTGCCGGCTTGTAGAGAATTATCTCCCTTAACAAGGGATTCATAAATTTTGGTACGACCCGAAACGTCATCGGATTTTACGGTTAAAATTTCCTGCAAGGTGTAGGCGGCCCCATAGGCTTCCAGTGCCCAAACCTCCATTTCGCCGAATCGCTGACCACCGTATTGGGCCTTCCCTCCAAGTGGTTGCTGGGTGATCAAGCTGTAAGGCCCCACCGCTCGAGCGTGAATCTTGCTCGCGACCAAATGATTAAGCTTCATCATGTAGATGTAGCCCACCACAACTTTTTGATCGAATGGTTCACCCGTGCATCCATCGAAGAGTTGGGCTTTGCCTGATTCAGGCAGTTCCGCTTTACGCAGGTATTCCTTGATTTGATCTTCTCCGATTCCATCGAAAATTGGCGTGGCAACACTCACCCCCAATTTTTTACAAGCCCAACCAAGATGGGTTTCCAATACTTGACCAACGTTCATCCTGCTGGGGACGCCAAGAGGATTCAAACAGATTTCAATTGGAGTGCCATCTGGAAGGAAGGGCATATCTTCCTCCGCTACGATCTTGGCGACTACTCCTTTGTTGCCATGGCGCCCCGCCATTTTGTCGCCCACTTGAATTTTTCTTTTGGTCGCTACGTACACCTTGACGTTCTTGATTACGCCTTGGTCAATGCCGTCGCCCTGCTCGATGGATTCCAGCTTACGCTCGCGATCTTTTTCCAAGTCGTTGAATTTCGTGTGATAGGAACTGATGATTTCCATCACCTTGATTCGTACGGGAGAGGGATCGATGTCGATGTGTTTATGTACGGCCGCCAATTTCCGCAGCAAGGTCTTTGTGATCTTGCGGTTCGCCGGAATAATGATTTCTCCATTGTCTAAGTTGCGAACGTCCAACGGGATTTTTTCTCCAAGTAGAATATTGGAAAGGGATTCAGTGAGATCGTTGCGCAATTGCTCGGATTGATCTCGATATTCTTCACGGATTTGCTTGGTTTGTCGGCGACGATCCGACAGCGATAGTTTTTCTTCGTCACCCTCCGTACGACTGGAAATCTTGACGTCCATCACGGTGCCGGTGCAACCGGAGGGAACAACCAAAGAAGTATCTTTGACGTCAGCTGCCTTTTCACCGAAGATTGCTCGTAGGAGCTTTTCTTCTGGAGCCAAGTCGGTTTCGCTTTTGGGCGTGATTTTCCCAACCAAAATATCACCGGGCTTCACTTCCGCGCCAACGCGAATCACCCCATTATGATCGAGGTTTCTGAGAGCTTCTTCTCCTGCGTTTGGTATGTCTCGAGTGATTTCCTCCGGGCCCAGTTTGGTGTCTCTGGCGGTGATTTCAAAGTCTTCAATATGTATGGAAGTAAAAATGTCGTCCTTGATCAGCCGTTCGTTGATGAGGATGGCATCTTCAAAATTGTAGCCATTCCAAGGCATGAATGCGACCAGGATATTTCGTCCAAGGGCAAGCTCTCCTTCGTCCGTACAGGCCCCATCGGCCAAGACTTGTCCAACCTTGACCTTGTCCCCCTTGGTAACAACGGGCTTTTGGTTGAAACAAGTTCCTGCGTTTGATCGGATGTATTTGCGCAACTGATAATGATAAATGCCGCGTTTAGGATCACTTTTGGGATCGCTGAGGAGTTTGGGAGTGGCTTTACCATCTTCGGTAACGATGATACGATATGCGTCGGCTGAAGCCACGATGCCTTCGGATTCAGAGGAACAAACCGTCTTTGAATCGCGAGCCACGATAGTTTCAATGCCGGTTCCGACAAATGGTTTTTCCGTTTGCAAGAGAGGTACGCCTTGGCGTTGCATATTGGATCCCATCAAAGCGCGATTGGCATCGTCGTGTTCGAGAAAAGGGATGAGTCCTGCGGCCACGGAGACCACCTGCTTTGGAGACACGTCCATGTAAGAGACGTCCTTTGGATCGACCTCTTTCACTTCGTCTCGGTAACGACAAGTGACTTTGCCGAGCAATTTGCCCTTGTCATCCATTTCCGAGTTGGCTTGAGCAATGACGAACTGTTCTTCCTGATCGGCATTGAGGTATTCCACTTTGCTTGTGACGATACCGTTTTCAACTATTCGATAAGGAGCTTCAATAAACCCGAATTCATTAATGTGAGAATAATAACTCAGGGAATTAATCAGTCCGATGTTTGGCCCCTCGGGTGTTTCGATAGGGCAAATCCTACCGTAGTGACTGGGATGTACGTCGCGAACCTCGAACCCTGCTCGCTCGCGATTGAGACCACCTGGCCCCAAGGCGGATAAGCGCCTCTTGTGAGTTAACTCAGCCAGTGGATTGATTTGATCCATGAACTGGCTTAATTGGCTTCTTGCAAAGAAATCCCGAATAACAGTGGTAAGGGCCTTTGGGTTGATTAATTTTTGAGGCGTTAATGAATCGACGTTCTGGTCATACAAAGTCATGCGCTCCTTGACCACGCGTTCGGTTCTGGCCAAACCGATGCGACATTGATTTGCGAGCAATTCGCCCACGGTTCTCACGCGTCGACTGCCCAGATGGTCTATGTCGTCGATCGTACCGTTGCCACGCTTAAGGTTCGTGAGATATTTCGTAGCAGCGACAATATCTTCGACGTTGACTATCCTGACGCTTAATTCCGTCTCCAAGCCCAATTTTTGATTAAGCTTGTAGCGACCGACTCGACCGAGATCGTAGCGTTTGGGGTCTTCAAAAAGACGTTTAATCAGCGCTTTGGCATTTTGCGTTGTGGGAGGTTCGCCGGGACGCAATTTCTTGTAGATTTCCTTGAGAGCCTCTTCTTCGTTCCGCGCGATGTCTTTTTTCAAGGATCGAATAATGGCGCCATCGTCCACTGCCGTATTTATGACTCTCATCTCCTGGATGCCCGTTTTCTGAAAAGCCCGCAAACCGGTTTTTGTAAGGGGCTCGAAGGAACGAGCCAATACAATGCCTTTGTTGCCATCGACCATGTCTTCCACCAGAACCAAGTGCGAGACGTGATCCATTTTCAAGGCTTTGGAAACCGTCACAGTTTCTAATTCATAGAACAATTCAAGTAACTGGAGATCCGAACCGTGTCCCAAAGCCCGAAGAAACGTAGTGATTAGGAATTTGCGTCGTCTGCGTCGACGATCCAGATAAACGTAGAGTAAGTCGTTTTGGTCAAATTGCGCCTCTATCCAAGTCCCTCGATCAGGTATGATTCGAAAAGAATGCAGCAATTTTCCACTTGTATGAGTTGTCTTTTCGAAACAAATCCCAGGGGAACGGTGCAGTTGACTTACCACAACGCGTTCCGCGCCGTTAATAATAAACGAGCCACGGCTGGAGATCATGGGGATTTCCCCCATGTAAATTTCTTCGTCCTTGATTTCGTCTTTTCCGGATTCTTCCGACCGTTCCCTTAAGCGAAGTTTAACGTAAAGTGGAGCGGAATAACTCAAGCCTTCGCGTATGCTTTCCTCCTCGTCGGCCTTGGGCTCGCCCGTTGTGTAACTTAGGTATTCCAAGCTGCATCGACCATCATAACTCTCAATAGGGAAAATCTCGCTGAAAACAGCTTGTAGGCCTTCGTTCTTGCGATGTGTTGAGGGAACGTCCCTCTGCAGATAATCGCGAAAGGAATCTATCTGGTTCTGGATTAGGTTTGGAGGTGCAATGACTTCCTTCAGTTGACCGAAATTGACTCGCTTAGCCATAATGTTTTCTTTTGGTTGCCCTGTTCAATGTCCAGTTTATCTCAAGGCGCCCCAGTTTTCCGGGACGCCTTGTTCCAATCCCGGGTACGGGGATTCGAATAAGTAAACAGAATTAATTTGGATGGATGCCATACGAAATTTACTTGAGCTCTACTTTGGCTCCGGTGGCTTCTAGCTTTTTTTGAACCTCTGCAGCTTCATCCTTTGATACGCCCTCTTTGATGGGCTTGGGGGCGCCTTCAACCAGTTCCTTGGCCTCTTTGAGGCCGAGACCAGTCAAACCGCGCACTTCCTTGATGACCGCAATTTTATTGCCACCAAAGTCAGTCAAGATCACGTCGAACTCGTCTTTCTCCTCGGCGTCACCGCCGCCATCACCTCCGCCACCAGCAGGGGCTGCAGCGACGGCAGCTACTGGGGCAGCGGCGCTGACACCCCATTTTTCTTCCAGCTCTTTAACCAGATCGGCTATTTCTATGACCGACTGCGAACCGAGCCATTCGATTACTTCATCTTTATTGATTTCTGACATTGCAACTATCTCCTGTTGAATATGATTAGTGTCCCGACCGGGAGCGTTTAAGGGGAAGAGCCCCTAATTTCTTCGTACGGGTTGCGTTGGTTGTTGTTTTGATTTTCCTTGATAGGAAAGAGTGATACCTTAATCACCTTTGGCTTGAAGCACGTTGAGCAACGACCTGGCGGGACCGGTTGCTACGGATAAAAAGCCGGAAGCGGGTGAATTCAAAAGTGAAAGCAATTGAGAGCGAAGCGCGTCAACACTTGGCAATTCGGCTAATCGAGTGACCTCCTCAGCCGTCAAGAGGCGATCGCCGACCACACCTGCTTTGACCGCCACTTTTTCCTTTGTCTTGAAAAAAAGTTTTAACTTCTTGGCTACGGCCGATGCATCGGAGCCTCCTACAACTATCGCTGTTGGACCATTCAGGAATTCGTCCACGTCAGGCATTCCCCGTGATTTGGCTGCTATTCCCAGGGCACTGTTTTTAACTACATGGAATTCGGCTCCAAATTCCGCCAAGTCAGCTCGTAATTCCTTGGTTTCATCAACCTTGATACCATGATAGTCTGCGATAATGCAGTAATCGGATTTTTCGAGATGCGCCTGCAATTCTTCAGCTAAGTATTTTTTTTCGGTTCTCATCGTTCTAGGCCAAGATGATCAAGATTTGTCAAATTCAGTGTTCGCAAGTCTTACGCCTGGACTCATTGAGCTACTGATCGTTATATTTTTAATAAATCGTCCCTTTATGCCATCTGGTCTAGATTGGTTGAGAGACGTCATTGCAGCTCGGGCGTTTTCTATTAATTGTTCGGAGCTGAAGGAACGTTTTCCAATCACGATTGCCACGTTGGCGCCCTTGTCCAACTTGTATTCTACGCGACCGGCCTTGACCGCTTGAATGCCTTCTGCAACATTGTCGGTAACCGTACCGGATTTAGGATTTGGCATTAATCCTTTGGGTCCCAGAATTCGAGCTACGGTCCGCACCTTTTTCATCGCGTCCGTAGTTGCTATCGCAACGTCGAAGTCAGTCCATCCACCTTGTACTTTTTCAATCAATTCATCCAAACCCGCTTCATCTGCTCCATGATCTTGGGCTTCCTTTGGGTTTTCAGTGAAAACCACGACACTGACGTTTTTACCACTGCCATGAGGGAGGTTTACCGTGCCACGAACCATTTGAGCGCTATTTTTTGGATCTACACTCAAATGAGCTGAAATCTCCACAGTTTCATCGAATTTTGCAGGAGGTAAATTCTGCAAATTATCCACTGCCTCTTCCAAGGAATGTCTATTTTCGCGACAAGCAGCTTCCAGAGCTTGATTGTAACGTTTGCTTGTTTTTCCCATGTTGCTAGGCTGATTTTCGTTTTAAGGTGTTTCTATTCCCATGCTTCGGGCGGTGCCTTCTATGATACGGATAGCGGCATCTTCATCCGAGGCGTTTAGATCGTTTTGTTTGGTACGGACAATATCAAGTATTTGCTCGCGCGTCACGGAACCAACTTTATCTCGGTTGGGTGTGCCTGACCCCTTTGGGATGCCGGCTGCTTTCTTCAAGAGCACTGCGGCAGGGGGGGATTTTAAGATGAAAGTGAACGAGTGGTCGGAATAAACGGTTATGACTACAGGAAGAATCAGCCCAGCCTGGTCCTTGGTTTTGGCATTAAATTCCTTGCAGAAGGCCATTATATTCACACCTTTTGCTCCTAATGCGGGACCCACGGGAGGAGCGGGATTGGCACTGCCTGCAGGAAGTTGCAATCTGATTTCACCTATTTCTTTCTTGGCCATTTGCTGATCTCTTTCCTTATTCCTCTACCTTCTCTACTTGCCAATATTCCAATTCGACTGGAGTGAAGCGTCCGAAAATGGAGACGGAAACCTTGATGGTTCCTTTCTCTGTGTCGACTTCATCGATGTTGCCACTGAGGTTGACGAAGGGGCCATCCAGGATCTTGACCTCTTCTCCAGTTTCATAGAGCACCTTCGGAACCTCTTTGCCTTCGGCTTCTTCCACTTGCCTCAAGATGCGACTAATCTCGTCTTCCTTGAGAGCGGTGGGAGTATCCTTGCCGATGAAATTTATGACGCCTTGGGTGTCTTTTACTTGATACCAAGGTTCTTTCAGTAAATTTCCGCTCATGTCATACAAACGCATTTCCACGAAAACGTATCCCGGATAAAACTTCCTCTCTCTCTGTCGTTTTTCCCCATTTTTTATTTCAGATACTGTTTCGGTGGGAACGAGGACTTCCTTCAAGCATTCACCCAAGTATTCATTCTCTTCCTTGAACTTGTTCAAGTATTTCTGAACCTTTAACTCTTGATTGGAAAGGGTTTGCACTGCATACCAGCGCAGGGTTCCAAGTTTAGAATCACTCATGATACGGGTGTCACCTTTTCGGTGATGTATTCAACCCAATTAACCAACGAGAAATCCGTTAAAGTAATGAAAGTACCAAGAATCAAAATTCCGACAAGAACAACAACCGTGGATTCCTTGAGCTCGGTTTTGGTTGGCCAAGTCGCTTTTTTCAGTTCGGCGATGGTTTCTCCGTAAAATATACGAGCTTTTCGAAAAGGATTCTTCATTGTTTATTTAATGCCTGAGTTGAAAACCGTTGGCGGGAGAAGAGGGACTCGAACCCCCAACCTACGGTTTTGGAGACCGTTGCTCTGCCAGTTGAGCTATTCTCCCTTGAACCTCAAGCAGTTGTACTGATGAGAAGTGGATTCCTTATTTAGGAAACCACCTCGGTTATATTTCCTGCACCGATCGTTTTGCCACCTTCTCTGATGGCAAATCGTTGTCCGGATTCCATGGCAATGGGCTTTTGCAATTCGATGCCGACGGTAAGGTTGTCGCCGGGCATTACCATTTCCACGCCGTCAGGTAATTCCACAATACCAGTGACGTCGGCGGTTCCAAAGAAAAACTGCGGACGATAACCTTTGAAAAACGGGGTGTGGCGACCGCCCTCGTCCTTGGTCAAGACGTAGATTTGAGCCTGAGCCTTCATGTTGGGCTTGATGGAGTTAGGCTTGGCCAAAACGTGCCCACGCTCAATGTTATCCTTTTCGATGCCCCTCAAGAGTATGCCGACATTGTCTCCTGCTTGACCTTGGTCGAGTTCTTTTCTGAACATCTCAACACCAGTACAGGTGGTGGTTTGACTTTCACCTAAACCGACGATTTCCACGTCTTCCCCGACTTTAACCACACCTCTTTCAATCCGTCCGGTTGCAACGGTTCCTCGTCCCGTTATGGAAAAAACGTCCTCGACGGACATCAGGAAAGGTTTGTCGATGTCACGAACGGGCTCAGCTATCTCTGAATCAATGGCTTCCATTAATTTCTGTATGGAGGGAAGACCTAAGTCGCCTTCGTCGTTCTCCAATGCCTTGGTGGCCGAACCGTTTATGATTTGGGCATTGTCTCCATCGAATTCGTACTTGTTTAGAAGGTCTCGAATTTCCATGTCCACCAATTCAAGCAACTCTTCGTCATCTCCGGACATCAAGTCGCATTTATTAAGGAAAACGACAAGGTTCGGAACGTCTACTTGTTTGGCTAAGAGAATATGTTCACGCGTCTGAGGCATGGGTCCCGTGGAGGCGTCCACCACCAGAATTGCACCATCCATTTGAGCGGCGCCCGTAATCATGTTTTTTACGAAGTCTGCGTGACCTGGACAGTCGACGTGAGCGTAATGTCTATTATCAGACTCGTATTCGACGTGCGAGACGGCGATAGTTACGATCTTCGAAGCATCGCGTACGGTACCGCCTTTTGCGATATCGGCGTAACTTTTCATTTCTGCCAAGCCTTTTCTAGCCTGAGCGTGGAGGATCGCCGCAGTTAATGTGGTTTTCCCATGGTCCACGTGGCCGATTGTCCCGACGTTGACGTGAGGTTTGTTTCTCTCGAACTGTGCCTTAGCCATCGATTTTTTTCCGTTTGTGTTAGTTTTTCTTGGAAGGCGTGCCTTCACCAATGGAGCCCACGAGCGGATTTGAACCGCCGACCTCGTCCTTACCAAGGACGCGCTCTGCCAACTGAGCTACATGGGCACGAAATTGTATTAATAAAAAGTCTTTAGAGTAGTAATAAACTGGATCCAGTTTCTTTAGTGGTGGGATTTTCTTTCCATCTCGACACCACCTCAGAAAAGGAAAGAACCAAGAACAATGGACGAAGCATAAAAGGCGGTCAATGCTTTTCGTCTGAAAAATCAAGGGTAAGCTGTGATGCGATAATATCCCTTGGCGAAACTGCTGGATGAAACCTTCAGTTTCGCGTAACGCGCCAGTGCTTGATCCAATTCCTTGCTGCCTGAGAACTTAGTTTGAATGGGATCTCCCATTGCCGTGAAATGTTCGACGGTGTGAAAAAATTCCACTGGTTCCCAATTGCCTTTTTCCGATTCCGCCAACAATTCCACTGGTATTGCAATTTCCCGGCGTTCACCAACCGTCCCGACGCGAGTGATTACCATGAGCCCGCCAGAAGCATTGGTATCCTTCGCTGATGAATCATCCCTGCCAATGCTGAAGGTCGAAAAAGGCTTTCTCAACCAAACGGAAATATCATTGGATGTCGGGGGGGGGAATGGGAGTTGTGGTCCATTGATGAAAAACTCAGATGATTCTGAAGAGAGCTCGGGAGGGAAAGAAGTAATTGTTACAAGGTCTCCAAAATGCTTGGAACCAGGTGAGATGGATGCATTCCACTTGGTTGGTAAAAAAAGAGGCGCGGAATCTTCCAATAGAGCTTGGTCCGTGAGAGCTGGATGTTGAGAGAGGTTGACTAATTTAATAGTTGAATTGGATTCGTCGGATTGAGCTGTCGGCTTGGGGATTAGTCGCAACTCCCAGAAGGTGAAATACACTATCAAACCAAGCGCTAGGACGATCAGCGGCAGACTTGGAGGAGGGATTTTCACGATTTAAGGGCAGGCATGGAGGTAACGCCGATCAATTTCCCACTGTTTTGTAGAGCTCGGATGCAACTTGCACTGATTTAATGCCACTTGTGTTGGCAATTTCGCACAAACCTAGGAAAGTATTCATATTTGTACTTTTATCCATTTTGAGCAAAAGTTTAACTGATCGTGGTTGTTCTCGCTCAACCAATGCTTCCAAGGCCAAACCTATATCGTTTAGCCTATAACGAGCGCCTTCCAACAACAGCACGTCTCCCTCAGTCACAGTCAAAACCGCGGTGCAGCGTACGCCTTGAAGTGTTTCTTGCTTTTGCATTTGCGGCAGTTCCACTGGGATGCCAGGTGAAAAAGTGAAGTGCGAGCTTAACCAGACAAATAAACCTGCAATGATGCACAGGTCTAGGAGCGGAGCGAAATCGACACCAAAGGAATCCTTTTCGGATGGGATTGGAAAATTAAAGGTTTTGAGGCGTGATTTCATGCATCTTTCCCCGACTTCCCGTTTTCCTTTACCAAGCTTGCCGGCAAATCATGTAGCAAAAATTGCATGATGTCATTAGCTGTCCATTCCAAATCATGAACGATCGATTTAACTCGACTGCTCAACAGGCCTTTCCCGGTCAAAGATACAATGGCAACTACAAAACCTATTATGGTGCTTACTACAGCGTGTGTTAGATAGCCTGCATAAGCAGATGCATTCGCGTAGGAACCATCTTTTTGGAGGTCTTGGAAGGCATCCCAACCTGCAACCAAGGTGCCCAGAAGTCCTAATATGGGCGCAATTTTGGCTATCAAGCCAAGGGCCATTATCCGTTTTTCGAGCAATGGGATTTCTAGATGAGCCACTGTTTGGATCGCTCCTTGTAATTTCCTTTCCTCTTTATCATGATTCAACAAGGCGGCTTTAATGACGTTTGAAGCAGGGGTTTTGCTTTCTTCACACAAGGTGAGCGCTTCTACCAAACGACTTTTTCGCAAGGTGTTTTTAATGCCTTGCAAAAATTCCTCAGGATGAATCTGTATTTTGTGAAGATATAAAATTCTTTCCAATATAAACGCTACACTGAGAATCCCCAACGCCAATAATGGCCATACAAGAGCTTCACCGCCTCCTCCCTGTATCAAGTTTTCGCCCACAATTAATCCTTTAGGCTTTCGTTTGGATTATTTTCTTTTGCCAATGCTTTCCCGGGCAAATCAAGGGTGTGAATTTTTGACAACAACTTAGACCGATCAGTTTCCGCGCCCTCGCCTTCGAGTGTTTCCGCAAGCTCGAAAATGGTTCGAGATGCCCAGTAACGGCCCTTTTCACCTATGTGTTGGGTTGAAACATCAATTGATTCGAAAAAGTGTATTACTTCGTAATAGGCGGCTTGCGCCTTGGGGATGTTGCTTGCTTTACGCAAACAGGCGGCCCGTTTGCAACCTGCTTCAATCCTGAAGTCCAAGGGAAGATTGGTTTTTCTGAAAAGGTCGCCGAAACGTTCAGCTGACGCTTGGAGTTTTTCAGGGTTATTTTTGGCCATGGCCAGCATGCAATCGGCTTGTGAAAGTTTGGCCAATGGCAGATCTGGATGTTGGTTGAACATATCGTTCTCCGGCCTTAGGATTTCATTATAAATGTCCAATGCGGCCCCGAAATCATCGAGCTTGCGCAATAAATGGCCTTGGCGGAGACGAGCATAGAAAAGTAAATCACTTCCCTTAAAGCGGGTCGCCAATACCTCTAGCAAATCACGAGCTTCTTCGAGATTCTCCGACAAGCCTCGGCGCTCTGCATTGATGGAGGCTTCGTACAATGCCCGTGGAGCATACGAACTCTTGGGAAAAAGATCTACCAGGGTCACCAACGTTCGTTGCGCTTCAGCCAAATGGTCTTCCGACGAGTGGTAGTTGGCTTCAAGCAAATACGACAGAGCTACTATTTCACTCGTCGAGACCACGTTTTTCCCATTCTCGGCTCGATTTTTGTGTTCCTCTCTCAAAATCCCAAAAGTTGCGAAACTGTCCTTTGGTCTCTGCAATCGAAGCAAGGCATGTCCTTTGGTCAGTAGGGTTTGAGCTCGAAGCGCTTCGTACTGATCAGAACCCTTTTCCATGGCGGGACTGGTTGCCATCATGGATAATATTTTATCGGCTAATTCCGGTGTTGTCGCCACGGCGTCCAGGTCCAGGCTGAGCTGGGCTTGCAACCAGGTTAGTCGAATGATCGCAGTTTCGGGGATTTTTTTTGTGGAAGACTCCAACGTGCCCCTAATTCTATCATAGGCTTTGGCTGGACCGTCGAGCTTTCGTATTGCGGCGACTAAATTCCACTCTGCACGCCACCAACTCTGCAATTCCTGCGGTTGAATTTCCTTTTCATCCAAAACCTCAATCGCCTGTTGAAGTTCACCTTTGTTGACTAGAGAGTTTACGTACTGAAAGAGAGCCCGGCTTCGAATTTCAGGGCTAATGTCTTTCCCAAGTAAAATTTTGTACGCCGCGCTCGCATTATCGAAATCCTTAGCCAAGAAATGGCAGTCAGCCATAAGTAGACCGGTCTTGGAGAAATCCAACCCCAATTCTTTTTCAGTTGAGCTTATTGTCTGCAGCCAATTGGCTGCCCTTCGATATTCTGGTGGATTTGTTCGCCATGCTATCGTGGCCAATGTCCGGAGTGCGTCCAATCGCCATGGAGACGCAGGGTATTCCTGCATCAAACTCGAACAATATTTTTCCACCTCGGTTTCCGCTCCCAATCGCAAGGCTACCCGCCCTCTTAACAATAAAAGATTTTCCCTAAGAGGGTGAGGAGGGTCGGACTTAGTCCGACTTAAGAGGCGATCGAGAAAGTCGACGTAGAAATCATTTCCCTTTAGTGCATCGAATCGGTTGGCAAGAATACTCAAACCAGCCTTCGCCAAAGCCAGGTCATTCGCGTTGGAAACGACTTCCTCTAGGGCTAGCCTACCTTGCTTGAATGCTGGATCTTTATCCAGCAAGCCAACGACAAACTGAAGATGAGCTTCT
>PBLJ01000076.1 GCA_002721705.1 Opitutia bacterium | reverse complement strand
TGCCACCAAACAAGTTTGTTTTGTAGACGGGTTGGTTGGCAGCCATCGTCTGCTTCACCTCCTTGGCGCTGTTGGACTTCTCGGTCCAAGTGGCGAGAGAGGTTCCATCGGAGTAAAGGTCGTGGGCGCCGTCGCCGTCCGCGTCGGAAGCATCGAGCCAAAGAACCAACCCAGGAAAAGTGTCCTTGCCTAGCAAGGTGTTGGCGGGAACGAAAGTTCGCGCTGGAGCCCAAACTTCGCCACCGGAATTGGACACCTTGCTCGTGTAATAATAGGTAGCCCCCTTGGTCAATCCGGTGAGTTCATGCGAAACGAGTCCTATGTCATGGGTGCCGGGAACCGCGTGGGTGTTATCCCAGACGTTTCCGTTGGCGCTGCCATTGTCGTCTCCCCAGTAAAAAGTCACCGCGGCTTGTTCGCCGCCCAAGGAAACGGTTTGCATGTTGGGATTGGTAGCCTTGGACGGATGACTGCCATCCAAATCGTCTTGCAACCCCCATTTCCAAGCCAACCTGCCTTCGATCTCGCGAATCTCGGCATCGGTCAAGGCCGTATTATATATCAACAACTCGGCCAAGTCGCCCTGCCAAGTCCGGTTGGCGATATTGCGGTCGTTCGAGAAACTGGAAGCCTCAACGTTGCCTGTGGTGCGCAAGGAAACCACGGACATGTTGGTCGGTGTGTCCGTGTTTAATCCGTTGGTAGCCACCCCATTGACCGTTAGGGCTCCGTTCTTGATGTTGTTGTTGGTATTGTTGCTGACCCAGAACCTATTGCCTGTATTGTGGAAGTGGTACTGGTTGTTGTCTCCAAGCAGAAAACGGTTGCTGCCGTTGCCGGTCCGCTTGATGACCCAGAACACGGTCCGTATGTTGGTCATGTTCGCAAAACTGTGGTACTCCCCAGTGGCTCCGCTGTAGCGCATCACGGGCAAACCGTTCAGTCCGTTTGAAACGAGAGTAGGAGCTCCGTGCTTGGTGGCATGATTGCCATTTCCGGATTGGTCGGACCAAGTCGAGCCGGACACTCCGGCATCTGCCTTCAACCACAGGTTCAAGCCAGAGTAAGAATTTGCATCAAAAGGGGATCCCGTGGTATATTCAACACCACCGGTGGAAGTTATTTTCGCATTGAGGGTGGCGGAGACGTTGGTGAGGTTGCTCGCAGGTTGAGCAGTGACGGCGGGTGGACCGATGGTCACGAATTCTCCGGCGCTTGAGGAGTACCCTGCCCCCGCGGCATTGACCGCCTTGAATCGATAAAAATAGCGGGTGCCTGAAGTGAGACCGGTAAGGGCGTGATTGAAAGCGCCTGCCGATTTGGCGCCGAGATTGACGGATTGATCCCAAGCGGAATCGTTGGTCCCGTTGTCTTCGGCACCGTACAACAAGGTGATGATGGGTTGATCGACACCGTCGAAAGAAAGCAAGTTGCCCTGTACGGTGGCCACGGTGGTTCCAATCGAGGTGGGATTGACGGTCGTCACTACAGGAGGAGCCAACACCGCGTTGGTGGTGAAATTATGATCGATGGTCCAAGTCGTACCAGCGGAATTGACGGCTCGGGCCCGTACGAAATATTGGGTGTTCGTTGAAAGGCCCGTGAGCAAGGCGGATTGGTTACCTGGCCCGAATGAACCTATCGTGAAGTTTGAATCCCAATTGGCTAAGGTCTGGTTGCCGTCGTTGTCGCCATAAAAAAGATGCAGATTGGCGTTCTCTCCCCCGTGATCCACCATCTGGAATTCGAGCACAGCGGAGGAGCCTCCGATCGTACTGGCGTTAAGGTCCGCCAAAATGGGAAGGTTGGGAACCACGGTAAGAAGGAGCGTTTGCGGAGCGCTGGCACCCGAAAGGTTGGATGCAGTAATCGTTACGTTGTGGTCTCCGATGGCGGTGGTGGCGCCCGAAATGAAACCAGTCACGGGATCAATGTTCAGTCCCGCAGGTAGTCCCGTGGCGGCGTAGCTTTGCGGCCCCTTCTGGGCAGTGATGGAATATACTGCGGAAGCACCCGCTCCCCCAGGGGCTTCGGCATAAATCAAGGCAATTTCGGCATCCGATAGAACGTCGTCGTAAACCCGGAAATCGTCCAAATATTCGGCGAAGCGCTGATTGCCACCCTGGTAGCTTCCTATGGCGTAGACGTTATCCCCGGTGGGACGATCGGAATCTCCCTTGTAGACACCGTCCAAGTAGAACTTCGTGCTATTGGCGGTGGCGTCGGAAACGAACGCTATATGGTGCCAAGAGTTTTGTGAATCGGCCGAAGGCAAGTCGAATTCTCCAGAGTCTCGGAAGTTGCCATTGTTGTTGGCGTACACTCCGAGGTTGTTGGCATTATTCTGAATAATCAAGTGATGGTGACGATTCGAACCACGGGTCAAGGTTCTCCATTGTCCAATGGGATACAATTTGCGGAACCAAGAGGATATGGTAAAGTCGGCCTTGTTGATGTCACCTCCCAGGTTCAAGGCGGTAGTCACTTGGGCATAGGCGTTGGTGCTTCCAGCCGGAATATGCAAGGCGGAGTCGCCGAACTTCTTGATCGTCTGTGAAAAGGATGCTCCGTTGAGAAGATTGACGTTATGGGCGGAACCGGCAGTCCCGACATTGGCGGAAGTAGCCCCCGCGCCTTCATCGAACGGCCAGTATCCAATCAGGTCTTCGAGACGCGTGATCGGGGTTTCGTAGTTTGTATTCGAGTAGATAGCTGTGGCATTGAGCTCGCCCACGATGATGGGAGGCGTGTTTTCCACCATGGTACCACCGCCCAGTTCGATCGTGCCCGGAATCAGGTCATGGCTGTAGTTAAAGGCCACCCGGCCACCTCCGCCAGCATAGGCTCCATTGCCTAAATCACCTCCATTGACCTCAATTTTTCCAAGGTTGGTGATGTATCGACCGGCAAAACGAAGAGATCCTCCGGAACCACCGCCACCGCCGCCATTTATGCTGCTGGTGACGCCACCATTGGCCGACACCACGACGCCCGCGTTTATGGTGACCGTGCCATTGCCGTCGGCTTCCAGTGAAAGGGCTCCGCCGCCGGCTCCGCCGCCATAATTACCACCTCCGCCACCACCGGATCCACCATGAAGATGAGTGACGCTGTCGTCGCCGTAGACACCACCATAACCTGGCTCGGACTCACCACCGGGAGAGCCATAACCGCCACCGCCGCCATCGTTCTTGTAGACTCGGTCTCTACCTTTTCCAGGTCCCTTGCCCGGTTGGCTGTTCCAACCACCGTCGTAGCCACCTGCTCTACCCATGCCGGGAGTCCCGCCCGAAACGTTGTTTCCGCCATCGGCGTCGAGGTTCGTTCCCACGACGATATTGCCATGGTTTCGGGTTTTCAGAATGATGGCGTTGGAACCTTCCAGGACAACGGACAAAGTGGGAGGAAAATGGATCGAGTCGAAGACATAGGTCGCTACCCCGTAGGAAAGCCCATCGTCGTCGACGTGCATGGTGACGACGCCTTCGCCATGTTCGCCACTGCTGTGCATCCAGGTGCCGGAGGAAGCGTTGAAGGTCAGCGTGCCGGTGGTGAAATTCATGTCCTCGACGTTCGCCGTGTTCCCCAAGACCGCAAGAGTGCCAGCCTGCGAACCGGAAAGATCGGTTGATCCCACTTGCACCACTCCGTTGCTTTCGAAAGCGATGCGGCCTCCCCCACCGAAGTAATTGGCCACGGTAGCCACACCCTTGGCCTCAAGTGTTCCGTCGTTGACGATGGAAGCTCCGACCAAGCGTATCGAACCACCCGAACCAGCACCACCATCGTTGCCTCCGCTGATGGTGTCGCCGCCATTGACGGAAATCTTGGCTCCTGAGGAAATAAGAAGGGAGCCAGCGCCATGAGCAACCAGTTCGATGGCTCCTCCACCCGCGCCTCCGGGTCTGTTGCTACCTCCACCACCGCCGGAACCTCCAAGGAGTTGAGAAACACGTGAATCGCCATAAGTGAGGCCATGGCTAGTCAAATGGTAGGATTGGCCTTCGCCACCATAACCGCCACCGCCACCACGGTTCCCGCTCGTCCTGTTCTTGCCCTTGCCCGGACCTTTGCCGTCGGCATTGCTGGAAGCTCCGTCCCATCCACCCAAGAGACCGCTGCCACCGGTGGAATTATCGGGAGCATCACCGCCATCGGCCAAGAGATTGGTGGCCACGGTCAGGTCGCCGTGATTCCGCGTGCGCATCGAAAGCGACGCCTTGCCCTTGAGAGTCACGGTTAGGGAGGAACCTAAATGGATGCGATCCGCGGTGAAAGTGCAAACCTTGTAAGGATAGCTCGTGCCATCAGGCGCGAGATAGGAATGCTCCGTGATGGTTCCAGCCATGAAGGAGCCATCGGAATGAGTGATGGCCGCAAGGTCGGTGTCAATGGTGAGGACACCCGAGTCGAATACCAACTCTGTGACTTGAGGACGGACAAGCTTTACCGTGCCTACCTCTCCGTGTCGAGATCCGGCGCTTTGGCCACCATTGGCCGTAACGTTGTCATGGGTCGGAGACTGATGATTGACAAGGCTACTGACAGCCTCCAAGTAGACCCTGCCTCCGCCTCCAGCGGCCGCTCCGGCCCCGCCGCCATCGGTGACATAGGTGTTGCCGTTCGTTATGCCGGTGGCTCCATCCCCGCCATCGGCCCGGATGGTGACTCCGGAATTGATCACTACGTCATCACCCTTCAGGTAAATAGCCCCACCTGAACCGCTGCCTCCACTTCGTTGAGCTTCGTTGGGACGAGCGCCTCCCTTTCCGCCAATGGCATGAATATTTCCACCCAAAGTGAGCGTGCCGCCTGAAACGATCTTGATGGCGCCGCCACCGGTCCCACCGGAACGATCATTGCCACCACCGCCTCCGGAACCACCGAGAAGATGAGTGACGTCCGCGTCGCCATAGGTTTGACCACCGGGAAGAACGGGTTGGTATTGGCCGGCGCCTAATTCCGTCTCGGACCGAGCTCCGAGTCCCCCGTAGCCACCACCTCCAGGCTCACGGCCGGTGGCGAGCCCCGGATTCACCCATCCCGAGAAGGCTTTGCCTCCGGAACTGAAGAAATCAGTCGAGGTGAGGTTGGCGGGACCACCGCCTGGAGTCCAGGAATCAGCGCTGCTTTTCCATCTGTGACCACCGTGGCCGCCACCAAGACGGCCCATGAGGTTGTCGTTGCCTACGTCGGTTCCCTCGAATCCATTGAGATCGAGGTCGGTAAGTATGGTAACGTCTCCGGAGACTTCCAAGTGGAGAGGGTTCTTGCCGGTAAGATCAAGCGTTACCCCATCTCCCAGATTAAGATAGTCGAATTCGAACTTGGCTACCTCGTAACTGACGGAATTGCCCTGCTCGTCAAAATAAGTGGTAGTCACGATCTCTCCCGTTCCACTGGCTCCGTCGCTGGTGACCCAACTCGGGATCGGGCCGTCTAGATTGAAGCTGAGAGAACCGGCTGAAAGTTCGAGTTTTCTCTCGGCCACGAAAGAGGCTGTGGAATCCGACCAGTTACTACCCAAGGAATTGCTGCCGTGAAAACGATAATAGTAGGTGTTGCCCGCTGTCAGGCCAGACAAGTCAACCTCCGGCTCGATCTGCTCGCTGAGAGGCTTGCCATTGGAGAGTTTGCTGTAAGTGAAGAGACCAACCTGGGCCGCTTCCAGTGGCTTGATCACGCGATCGGAAAGCGACGGGGTCTCCACCCAAGCCCGAAACTTGGAACCGGCACCGCCCTCACCATGAGCCAAGGCGATCTTGTGGCGTTGTCCTGCCTCAAGAGTGAAATAAGCTGAGTTAAAGTTTCCGTTGCCCCCCAAGCGTTCGTTGCCGTTTGCCCCCGCGGTCTCGAACACGCCATCCTGGTCGAAGTCCACCCAAATGGTGACGTAATCGTCCTTCTGGTCCATGCGAAACCGGTAGTTTCCGGTTTCGGGAACGTTAAAGTCGGCCAGCCAAAGGTCCATGTACTGATCGTTCTGGGTAATGCCTATGCCAGCGTTCTTGAAGTCGTTGTCTCCATCGAAGAAAAACCCGTTGGCGGCGGGATTATTGGGCTCGCCCAAAACCACGGCGGGTGGCGCAAGAGGAGTCAAGGCGCGCAAGGTTTCGATGTCGTTGAAGTAATTGTTGTTCGGACTTTGGTGGTAACCAGTGCCCAGAAAACCGTTTTCACTAACTTCGGCATAGTAGTTACCTAGATGAACCGACTGTTCCCACAAGGTAGGATCGGTCCCTCCGTCCACGGAACCCCAATAGAGAGTGAGGTCAACCCCGGTGGCCGGATCACTGAAGTCGGGTGGGGAAACCTTGTGGGGATGGGAAGCGTCGAGGTTGCCGGTCAGGCCCCACTTATGGGCAAGGTGGCCCTCGATCTTGCTTCGCTCCGAGTCAGCCAAGGTCGACTTGAAAACGAGCACCTCGGCAACCATTGCCTTGGCAAAGTTCTCCACCGTGCCGGCAGGCCGCATGCGACCACCGATGGCCAAGGAACTGTTGGGGGCGCTGCCAATGGAGCCGACGTCGGTGGAGGATATCTTCTCCACGCCGTCCCCATAACTCTTGCGAAGTCCTCCTCCATAGACCAAGGACCAGACACGTTTCTCATTGATGCTGTAATTCGTGATCCGGTGCTCGTCTCCACCACTTGTACCTCGAATCAACCAGCGAGCGTCATTGTTCGTGCGACGACCGAAAAGCCATCCTTCACTGGTTTCCACGCCATTCTTGGAAATCAGGGTTCTCCACGTACCCATGTCGTTTCCTTCCGCCACGATGAAAACGGTCATGGAATCCCATGCATCGAAGGCATCGGGGTTTTGGACCAACATGACGTCGTTGGAGCCATCGAACTGAAGGGCGGGCTTACCATTGAAACCAACATCCAGGTATTTGGGTTCACGGCTGGCCGTGGCTTGGTAAGCAACGGCAAAGTAATTATTACCACTCAAGTCTCCCCAGTAGCCCACGGTGTCGTTGGCATCGGGTGTTCCGGCGGCTCCGAGAGATGAACCCTTGTCGAGAGACGCGGTGGCGTTGGCGTCGAGCCAGAGCATGAGGTTCGGATAAGTGTTGGCTGAAAAGGAGGAGGCTCCGGCCGTGACGGTTCCGGTCCCGATGTAAGGGACCGTACCGGAGAGTGTGGCTGCCGTGCCTGTCGAACCACTGACGGAACCGTTTGCCACCACGGGCAAGGTGGAGGGAAGCGTGGTGAAGTTCTTGGAGATTTCGCTGTCGTCCACTCCGCCCGAAAAGCTCGTCAAGTGCCCGCCCACACCCAAAATTGACTCTGAAAAATCCCCTGTGGTGGATTGGGTCAGGGTTAAGGTTCCCGGCGAGGGGCTCGTCACGACAATCTCGCCGTTATGACCTTCGCTGTCTTCGATGCAGGCTTTGAGCGAAGCCGCCATTTCAGCGACCGTTCCGTTGGAATCCCAAACAGGGGGATTTGCGGTTAAGTCTTCCGAGGCTCCTCCGAGATACACGATGCTTCCGCCACTTCTCAAGGGAATCGCGAAATGCAGAATGGGGTTCGCGAGCTTCGCTATTTCATCTGCTTGGAGCTCGCCTTCGTACATTCGGAAGTCATCCAGCAGACCGTGCCAGAAATTGTTGTTGCCGTCCCTGTTGGCCCCAATTCTGAACTTGGAAACTGGGTTGGCAGGCATGGCCTTTGTCTTGCCGCCTCCGGAATGCCATTGGGCTCCATTGAGGTAAATCTTCATGCTCCCCGTGGTCGCGTTCTTGGTGAAGACCCAATGAGACCATGACCCTTTGAAGTCAGCGGCATTGGCCGCCTTGTCGATGCGGTCGGTGTTGTTGTTGGAGCCCGCATCCCAATAGATCCTACTGTCGCTCCACGGAAAATGGACGTTGAGGGCGCGGTTGCCGTTGCCCGATTCCAATACGGTGCTGTTCTTCGGCAGGCTACTGCCTCCGTTGGACCAAAAGGCGATCGTAACCTCGGCACCGAGGGGGTGGGCGGCGAACGGAACGTCCACGCGGTCGTTGGCGCCATCGAAGTCAAGTGCGTTGCCGTACTTGCCCGTGACCCAGTCGGCATCGTCCATGTTAATCAGATTACCACTGTGGTCACCACCGCTGGAATCAGCCGCGGTGGTTCCGGATGCTTCGTCGAACTTGTACCACAGGGTAAGGTCGTTGCGGGGTGTCTCATGAGTGAGGTCACCGGTGATTTCGATGCTGCCCGTTGCCTTTGCGCCCGGGACGAAGGTTCCGGATCCCCAAACACCACCGGGCGCGGCCGAGTTGAAGGCTCGCATCCGATAGTGATAGGTAACCTCGGGAGTGAGACCGCCGATGACGTGCCCGAAAGAGCCCTGGCCTTTTCGACCTATGTCGAGAGCATTGGCCCAAGCCGAAGGATCGAGACCGCCATCCGAGGTGCCGTAGTAGACTAAAATCGTGGGAGCGTCTCCACCATCGTCGTCCACGACACCGTTGAAGGATGCGGAAGTGGAAGTGACGGCAGTTGCTTCCGTAGTGGTAAGAACGGGAGGGGTTGCGACAATCGTCAATTGCAGGACGACTTGTTTGTCCGGGTCACTGGAATCAGTGGTACCGATGACGTCGGGCAAAGAATCAAAATCTGTCGCGTTGCCATCGTCGTCCGCATAATACGCCATGAGAACGACGGGGAAAAAACCGGAGACGGCAGGCGTTCCGGTAACCTTGCCGGTTGCAGCGTCGAACAGCAAACCACCGGGAAGATCGAACGCCACGTAGGAAGAGGGTGTTCCAACGGCGGTGACGTTGTAGTCAAAGGGTTGTCCCGCGGTGGTGGACACCGTGAGTGGGCTGGTAATGACTCGGGGACTGGAAACCGTCCCGTAGCCAATGAAATCGGACGACTCACGTTGGTTGTCGTGGGCGGCATGCATCCAGTCGACGGAACGAACTGCGGAAGAAACTCGGGCCTCGTCGATTTGACCGTCCCAAATCGCCCCGATTTGGAAATTGGAAGCTAGGTTGGGATTGACCGTAGCGGCCGCGCTGCCTGCTAGAACACCATCGAGATAGAGACGTTTGGTAGTACCATCATAGGTAACACCGACGTGATACCAAGTATCGTGGTTGTGACTGACTTGAGGATCGATACTGGATCCAGGCTCGGTCAAAAATTGAAATTTTCCGTTTAGCGAGTAAAGACCGTAGCCTGTGGAGGCACCTTTGTCCCGACTGGTGAAAACAGCGGTGCTCGCATAGGCAGCGTCACTCGTGAAAAGCCCGTCTTGAGCAGGTTCAAGGGGCTTGATGACTCGACTGGAAAGAGAAGGCGTTTGCACCCAAGCTCGAAACTTGGACCCACCACCGTTCTCCCCATGGGCTAAAGCGATTTTATAGGTCTCTCCAGCAACCAGCGGAATGTTAGCCGAGTTGAAGTTGCCGTTACCACCCAGTTTCTCGTTGCCTTCAGTTCCTACGGTCTCGAAATCCCCGTTCTGGTCTCGGTCCAGCCAAATGGTCGTCCAGTCGTCCTTCTGGTCCATCCGGAAGACGTAATCACCGGTTTCAGGAGCATTGAAGTCGGCAAGCCAAAGATCCATGTAATTGTCGTTACGGGTAATGCCTATGCCTGCATTCTTGAAGTCATTGTCGCCGTTGAAGAAGAAACCGTTGGCGGCGGGGTTGTCGGGTTCCCCATACACCAGAACAGGTGGAGCAAGGGCGGGGAGGGCTCGTAAGACCTCTATGTTGTCGAAGGGAGTGGAATTCGGAGTCTGATGATAGCCGTAACCCAGAAAACCATTGACGCCCGCGGCGGAGGGCACGGATTTCTTGACCCACGCGCTGGCCGAAAAAGAAGCGGGGTTCAAGGAAGCGGCATAGCTCACGTCGGCCGATGCGGAACCATCGAAAGCGGCCGCGGACCCAATCCTTCCATTGGACGCAAGACTGGCGCCTTGGTTCGAGGCATGATTGGCGAATGAAGTGGAATCGGGGAAATCACCCAGGACCAATTCGTTGAAATGCCAAGTACCCGAATAGCCATTGCTCCAGACACTGCCGTCGGAGGTATAGGAAGGAGAGGCGGCCGCCTGTGCATTTCCCCAAGCAGCGGTGATCGTGGTGTTCACGCCAGAAACCTCCGGCACCTTCACCCAAACACGGGAATGACCGGAAACGTCCCAATTCTCGATTTCATAGGATAACTCCTCTCCACTGGTGGCGAAGAAGCGCAAATCAGCGCCGGTGGAAGACAAGAAGGTACTGTAGGAGAAATTGGGCAGGCCCGAATGAAATTCCACCAAGACGGGAAAATCGATCAAGGTGGAATTACCGTCATAACCGGAAAGTGTAAGATCCAGCTTGAAGGGGAAAGCGGAAGGATCGATCAACTTGAAGACGTAGGAGTCGGCCCGAGTGTGAGGAACTCCTGCAACGTTTTGCCCGACCACGGTCAAGGTGACGTGAGTATCACCCGGTGCCACCGGCGTACCACTGATTTCGCCCGTAACCGCATTGATCGAAAGACCGGGAGGCAAGCCAACGGCTGCGTAAGACTGGATGTTTCCGCCGGCATAGGGCAAGACTTGAGAAACCGCCAAGCCTACCTTGCCAAAGAAAATGCTGTCACCCGTCGGAATCGGAGGTCCACGAAAATTGGAGAAAGCAACGTTTCCGGACCAATCGGATCCGCCTGTCGAATAGTTTGGGGAAATGGCGTTGGGATTGCCCCAACGCATGACCATTTTGTCTCCAGACGCCAGCTTCGGCATTTGGACACGAATCGTTGAAACGCCGGAAGCATTCCATTGCAAAATCTCGTAAGAGAGCTCCGCGCCGTATTGGCTGAGAAAGCGCAAGTCGGCCGCGCTGGGCAAAAGCTGATCGTGACGAAAACCGAGTCCTTTCAAGACAGGGTTATACTCATCCAAGGTCACCAACACCTTCTGGTTCTTCAAAGGAACGCCACCCGAGTAGTCCGGGGTGACGTCCATGGCAAAATCGTAAGCCGAGAAATCCGTTACCGTTATAGTCAATTGCTGAACGTCGGAACCGAGGGCGTTGGATGCCGAAACGGTGACTTCATGTACACCAACGGATGGAGGCGTGCCGAAAAGGTTGCCCGTGACGGAGTTCAGGTTTAGCCAAGCCGGAGCATTGCTCAGGGTAAAAGAGGTAGGATTCCTGGATCCTTCCAGGTCGAAGGAAAAAGCCATGCCCACAGTTGCGGAGATAGCGGCCGAACTGGTCACCTGGATCGCGGGGCCTACGTCACCAGAGCCCTCCGAATAGATAGCGGCGACGTCTGCATCGGTCAACGGCACTCCATAAAAACGCACGTCGTCCAACCAAACGTTCGCGTGGTTGCCTACGTTGGGAGGATTTCCCGCATTGGCCGAGTTGTCGCGAGCCCCAAAAACCAATTGGGAACCAGTCGGATTCACGTTGCCGGTACGGTTCTCCGAACCAATGAGTACGCCATCCACGTAAATCTTGCGCTTACCGCCGCCCCAAGCGCCCACCAAGTAATGCCATTGCCCATCATTGACGTTCTTGGTGGCGTACCAATCGTCGTTGCCAGGTCCTCGCAGGGTGAAGGATATATTCGCGGCATCGGCGCCACGGCGCCGGATTTGCCAACCTTGACCGCCCTCCCCTCGCTTGGAAACATAAGGATTCCAACTGCCGCTCGGCCAATTCTTGATCCAAGTGGAGATGGTGAACTGACTGCCCCCGTCGAAAACCGTCTCGGCGGCGCCGTCGCTGACCGTGACGTATTGGTTGCCGGAAAGGTTGACCGATTTGCCTATGCCGAAAGGTATCTCGTCGCTGTAAATGGAAGCTGACGAGGCAACGCCATGGTATCCGTTGCCCGAGCTGTCGTTGGCGGTACCATCGTCGAAACGCCACCACCCGATCAAGTCGGCCTCCCGCACGGGCGTTTCGAGAATGACGGGCGGGGTAAAAACAAGCACCCTGTCCGACCATGTGCTTCCCGATGAATTCGTCGCGGACACTCGGGCATAATACACGGTGGGAGCGGCAAGTCCGCTGGCTATGTCTGCATTGAGGTTTCCGGGTTGCGCGTTGCTGAAGGCAATTTGATTGTCCCAAGCGCTCGCATTGGTGTCAGCGTCATCGTCGCCCCAGTGAAAAGTGAAGGTAACTTCGGCTCCGCCCGTTCCTGCTAAGAAACCATGTAACTTCGCCGATGAAGCGGTGACGTCGCTGACCGAGAAGGCATCGCCAAGCTGAGGCGGATCAGGAGTACCCAAGGTCGTGAAGCTTTGAGCAACGGTCCAGGAAACACCGCCAGTACCATCCGAAGGAGACAAAGTGTTGTCCGCCTTGAAGCGATAGAAATAAGTTTGACCGAGGGAAAGGCTCTGCAGGTTGTGAGTCAGTCCCTCGACTCCCTTGACACCAAGATTGTGCTCGTTTTGCCAAGTCGACTGACCACCATCGACGGTGCCCCAATAAACCGTGACGTTGGCGTCTCGCCCGTTGGTGGAGGTAATCTCACCCATCAACTTGGCTGAGGTAGCCACGACGTTGAGGGCAGGAGATGAGGTGATGAAGGGAGCCGACGGCGGGATACTGATGACAAGGGGGCCAATCACCGTATCGGCAGTACCCGTGGCGGCGACGGTAACGGCATAGGAACCACCTGCCGTGGGGGTTCCGCTGATCACGCCGAAGGTAGGATCGCAAGTCAGGCCTGGAGGAAGGTTGTAGGCGGAAAAGAGAGGGCTCGCGACGTCGGTCGTGATTTGAAAGCTGAAAGGAGCGCCCATGGTCCCGCTGGCGCTGGTGGCGCTGGTTATGCTCTTTGTGGGGAAAGTGGGAGCGGTCATGAACATGCCGGGATTGGCCCCGGGATTGACGAAGGCCATGTTGTCGTAATTCGTCTCCACGCCCTGCTTCCAGCGAACACCCATGTAAGCGCCGCCATCCAACTCGTAGTAACCGGCCGCCCATTTGTAATTGCCATCGGCCAAGTTGACGGTGCCCGTACGGTTCACGTTACCATGCAAACCCTTGTTGTTGACGACCAACTCATTCGCCTCGAAGGTGCCGTTGCGGTTGAGATCTATCCAGAGGACGGACCCATCGTCGCTCCGAGTGCCGAAGGACACGTCTCCCGCCACAACGGGTGAACTGCCGCCCACTACGAGGGCTCCCGACCAAGCCATACCGAAGTAGTCGTTGGCGAAGCTCCCTCCGGAGAGCCCTACCATGGCTGCTTGACTGAAGTCGAAGTTCTGGTTGGAGGACCAAATGGTCTCATTGACGGAAACGATACCGGCGGTGAGGTAACCGGAACCTGCATCGATGGGGTCCAAGGTGGTGTCGCTGTAGGTGCCGTTGAAACTATATTCCCGAAGCCCGGGAACGGGGATCTCGGGTTGGGGCGTAAAGACACCGACGGTTTGCGAAACGATCGAACCGACTGAATTCTCGGCGGAAACCCGGAAGAAATAAATTTTACCCCGTTCGATACCAGACACGGTGGTGGTGGCATCACCAGCTCCCCGCGTCCCCAAGGAAACAGTATGATCCCAAGCCGCCAAGTTGTTTCCTCGATCCTCATCTCCCCACACAATTTTCACCGTGGGATCCTCGCCACCCGTGGCAATGAGTTCGGCCCCAATCGTGGCCTGATCGTGCGTCACTACGGAAGCATTGACTTCTCCAAGGTGTGGAAGGCCAAGCCCTGAAAGAGTACTGAACGTACCCGGAGCGGACCAGACCGGCCCACCACCCACGTTGGCAACGGTGATGCGAAACCGGTATTGGGTATTGAAGGAAAGCCCACTGATCTGTTTACCGAAGGATCCTGAGGGAAATTGTCCCAATGAAAAGGAATGAGCCCAAGCGGAAGGATCCGTGCCCTTGTCGCTGACGTCGACGTAGGCGGTGACCGTACAATCCAAACCGGTGGAGTCGATGAAGGAACCGTTGAGTTGCGCCCCGTAAAGCCCGGGGTTGGTAACTGCATCGGTGGAAACCGAACTGGGCAAGGGATAAAGCTTGATGGTTAATGCCTTTGGGGTGACCCCATAGCCATTGGTCGAGTTAAGGGTAAGATTAGCCAACGTTCCATTGGCGTCGGGCGTTCCCGTGAGAATGCCCGAAAAGACACCGGTGCTGGCGTTGAAGTCCAAACCTGCAGGTAAAGTTCCCGTGACGGACCAAGAGGGAGGAAAGGCGGCATGCGCTACCGAGGCCGAGTAGGTTACGGAGAGGGGAAGGCCCGGGTTGCCGCCGATGATGGAAGGTCCTGTCACAACGGGTAAGCCGGAACCGGAAGTTTGAAATTGAACGATGGAAGACAGCGCGGACGATGCATTGCCGTCGGCAGTGGCGGCGCCCGCGGCAATGGACAAGTTGATGGAAGCCGGATCGGTGGCCGGCGAAAGATTGAATCCGTAAGTATGGCCTGACCCGAAGAAATCACTCACCGTGGCATTGGTTGCGTTCAAATCGGCGACTTCGAAACCGGTCACGGCCACGTCGGCTCCATCTTTACGAAAAGTAATGGAAACGGGTATAGGATAAGCGTGTGTCGGAGAATCAACGGTAAGAACGGGACGCAAGGTGCTGTCCTCCCAAAAGAGTACCTCGCTCACACCGCAGACGGGGCCGCCGTGACTAGTGAGACAGGTCAACTTCACGTACCTTGCGGTAAAGGAAAGGTTTTGCAGGTCCACCACGGTGTTGTCATCGTCGTCGCCATTGGTGGCGGGCCAGGTGGCGGGAGCGCTGGAGGAGAAATCAGTCCAAGTCACGCCATCCACCGAGTGTTCCAGCTTGGCTGTCTGTACGGCTCGACCGGGAAAATTGTATTGCCAAATCAATATCCGGGAGACCGCTTTCGGGGATCCAAGGTCCCACTGAATATTGGAGATCGCGTTGCTTGGCGTCCACATATCGGTGAAAGCGTTGGACTGCACGGCGTTGGCATCCCCTTGCACGCCACTCATGCCACTCCAGTCGACCGTCTTGCTGGCCTCCGACAGCGCCTGGTTGTTGGCTGTTGCCGTGACGCCTGTAATCAGGGCCTGGGCGCCAAGGTTGGAAACAACCAAGCAGAAGAGAAAAAGAAAAGACCAAGGCGCAAACTTCCAAAAGAAAGACAAGGAACCAAACTTTTCATGCCTTGCGCCGTTCATGAAACAAGGGGTTGCCAATGAGAAATCGCTATCCCCATGGAGATGAGTCCATTGGAGTAAGAGGCGTAAGGATGTTGGGCTTTCTTCAAGGGCTGGCTTGGACAGGTGAACCGAGTGAAGCTGGTGGATATCTTGACTGGTTTACATACAACTTATCTTCACGCATACGCGCAAGCGAGAATAATTCATAGTAAGGTATTAGCCAAAAACCGGGAAATATTACGTTTTTTCGCAAAATATTTCACATCAGGCCCATATACAACTGCCCAACAGTCACTTAAGAGAACCCAGAAAGGACAGTATCCTTGCAATGCCAAGTTTTACTAGGCAAAGGAATTCACCAACGCTAGTGAAAAAGTATTAGCAACGATTATTCAAGCTCTTGGCTGGTCTTGCCACCATTATTGCGGAGTAGAGTGGCGATCTCCGGGCGGACTTTCTTAATTCGATCCAAGTCCAGTTTCATTTTCAAA
Source organism: Opitutia bacterium (assembly GCA_002721705.1). Taxonomy (GTDB): domain Bacteria; phylum Verrucomicrobiota; class Verrucomicrobiia; order Opitutales; family Seribacteraceae; genus UBA2993. The sequence continues at coordinate 14,652 of PBLJ01000076.1, read as the reverse complement.
ACGGCTTCCACGAATTTGTATACTTCCTCCAGCGCGGTACTCCACTTCGGTAGAGCAATGTCCAAAGGGGTTTTGCCGTCATTGTTTTTCAGGTTGGGTTTAGCTCCTTTTTGAAGAAGCGCCTCAACGACGTCGGGATAGCCGAAAAAGGTGGCCAAATGCAAGGCGGTGGCCCCATCCTTGCCGTTCTTGAGATTGACGTCGACGTCGAGCTCCAAGAGCAATGCGACTGCCTTTATCTCGCCGGTGAGAGTAGCCAACATCAAGGGAGCGCTGCCTCCCTGAGGCTCCATTGCATTCAAGTTCGCGCCAACTGCTGCATGTTGCTTGATCGCCTCGAGGTTGCCGGTCAGGGAAGCAGTGAAAATATCAATGGCAGGGGGTTTGGGAACAGGCTTGTCCTTCTTTGCGGCAAAGGATGCGGCAAAAGCAAAGACAAGGGATGAAAACGTTATGCAGAAGAATCTTGTCATGATTATGAAGGAGAAACGGGATGATCAGCGTTAAAGATTCTATTACATGAAAGTAGTCGTTGTGACCAAGTGTTATTTAAGGCGCTGATTGAACCAATCGATGGCCAATTGCTGCGTTTCCTTGCGTTTTTCACGAAAAACACCGTAGTGCTTGATTCCCTTGAGGACGACCAGCAATCGGAGCAAGCGGGCATTAGAACCCATCGATATCCTCGGGCATTCCTTTCCAGATTACCCGTAGGGAATCGAGACGAACACGAGCCTCTTCCAAGGCCTCCGTTAGCTGCCGGAACTGCTCTCGAACCAGCTCGATTTCTTGGGGACGCACGTGATCGTTCACCTTTTGCAAAGCGGTAAGACGTCGGATTTCAGTCTGCATTTGCAAGATCATCGAGTTACTGGCTTCGGCTATGATCGTTTCACTCTCTTCCTCGGCAAACCTTTGGGCGGCTCTGAGGGTGGCTGGGATGATTTGACGGCTCACTTTCCTGTTTTCGAGAAGGGCGCCGAGGGATCCGTCTTCCAAATCAGGCAAGGGTGAGAACACTCGTTCCTTCGCTTGGTTGACGACCATGCAAAGAGGAGTCGGTGGTAGAAAACGGTCCGCATGCAGGTCACTTGGAGCAAGGGTTTCCACAACGAAGATCGCCTCGACGAGAAGTTCCTTCTCGGTTGCGTCTCTCCATAGTCCGAAACTGCAATTGCCCAAGGCGCTTCCGAGCAACAAGTCCATCGCTCCGGTGACGATGGGGTGATCGCCGGTGAGAAGGCCTATGTCCTCGCGGCTCAAGGCTTGGGCTCGAGCGAAAGTCGCCACTAACCCGTCCTTGGGCAGTCCGGGAAAGCTCTCGGTAGTGACGCCTCGCCCATCCAAAAAATAGGTGCGCTCGGCAAAATCCTCCACACGCACACCATAATGCTCGAACACTTCGAGCATAAAGGTCTCCAACTCCGATGAAAGGTCGGCTTCCCGTATAGATTCCACCAACTCCGACGCAGCCTCCGGTCGGAAGGAGTTCAATTCAAGGAGACGGTCTCTACCTTGGGCAAACTGGTCAGCCAAGCGACGCTGTTTCTTGGTAGTCGCATCCACTAATTTGGAGAATTGCTCGTTGTCCTGGACGGCATTCTTGTCGGCAGTCGCGAGTTCCAGCAATTCGTCACCGAATTCATCAAACAAGGAATGACCGCCCTGAACGTTGCGCTTAAAGGCATCGAGACCTTCGTGATACCACTTGGCCAAGAATTCCTGCGGGCTGCCTTCCAGAAAGGGGACATGGACGTTAATCGTCTCTCGTTGCCCTATTCGATCCAACCGCCCGATGCGCTGTTCGAGTAATTCCGGGTGGAGCGGGAGGTCGAACAAAACGAGGTGATGGGTAAACTGGAAGTTGCGGCCCTCGCTTCCGATCTCCGAGCAAATAAGTAACCGGGCTCCGTCCTCCTCGGCGAACCAAGCCGCGTTGCGGTCGCGCTGCAGCAAGGTGAGGTTTTCATGAAAGACCCCGGCCTTGACGGGGATATGACGAGAAACGGCGCGCTCGATGGCTAGGACCTTGTCGCAAGTTCGGCAAATGAGGAGCACTTTCTCATCGCCTAATTCCTTCAGCAACTCGCCCAACCATACGAGCCGCGGATCGCGGTGCAGGTTATAACTTTCAACGAGATCTCCGGTCCCCACGTCGGAGGCAAATTCCCGAGCTGCCTGTTCGCGCCAAGTGCCGGGGGCATCCGCCGTGGGCAAAGGCTCCATGTGAGTCACTCTTTTAGGGAATCCGCTCATGGCCGATCGCGTGTTGCGGAATACCACTCGTCCGGGGCCATGCCGATCGAGGAGGGCGGAAAGCAAGGCCTCGGAGGTCATGGTATCCGCGTCCAGTCCGGGCATAACGTCGAGAAGAGCCTTTTGTTCCTCGTTCAAGTTGAGCCCATCGCTGAGAGCCGATGCGAGCGGCGCTATCTCGAGGTATCGCTCGGCGTCCGCTTCGATGGTTTCGAGGGTGGAATAACGATTCGGATCCAGAAGGCGCAAGCGGGCGAAGTGACTTTCAGGTCCAAGCTGCTCGGGGGTGGCTGTCAAGAGGAGTACGCTGGACGCCTCCGAGGCGAGGGATTCCACGAGTTGGTATTCCTCGCTGGCCTCATCCGGTGACCATTCGAGATGATGGGCTTCGTCCACTACCAGCAAATCCCACCCCGCTTCCTTCGCCTGCTCTGCTCGCGAGGGATTGTTGGAAAAGAAATCAAGGCTGCAAAGAATCAGTTGGTCGTCGAGAAATGGATTCGCTTCAGGATCCGAAGCTTCGATGGCCAGGCAACGCTCCTCGTCGAAAACATTCATCCACAAATTGAATTTGCGAAGCATCTCGACCAGCCATTGATGGAGCAAGGAATCAGGAACCAGAATGAATATTCGGGAAACACGCCCAGTGGCTAGCAAACGATGCATGATGAGCCCCGCCTCAATGGTCTTGCCCAAGCCTACTTCGTCGGAAAGCAAGACGCGCGGAGCGAGGCGCGAACAAACCTCGTGAGCGACGTAGAGTTGGTGCGGAATGAGGTCGATTCGTCCACCCACGAAACCGCGAGCAGGTGATTTTCGCCAGCGATGCATGATTTCCAAGGCGCGGCGACGAAGATCGAACAAAGCGATCTCGTCGAATTGTTGCCCCTGTAAACGATCTTCCGGACCTTGAAAGCTGATGCGGTCGCTCAAGTGGGGCTCAGGCAATTCCCATCCTTCTCCACAGTAAACCAAGACCCCATCGTCCTCACGAATAGAAGCTATGACTCGCTTTTCGCCTTCGTGATTCTCCACTTCCTGTCCTACTTCGAACTGGACGCGCTGCAAAGGAGCGCTTTCCGCGGCGTACAGGCGCATTTCACCGGTAGCGGGATACAACAATTGGACCCTGCCGTATTCCGCCTGCACCACCGTACCGAGACCCAGTTCGGGCTCGGATGCGCTCATCCAGCGTTGACCGGGGAAGAATTCGGTCATGAAGATACTTGGGACGGACTTGGCTGGAATGGAATTCTCTCCATGAAGGCGCCCTTTAATTCGAGCTGAGTTTCACGCCGTAAAACTTGGAAGCGTTTTTCCAGTACAGTTTTTCCAGAACCGACCGCCCCATGGGCTTGAAGAACTCATTGATGACCTTGAATTGCTCATCGTATTCACCACCTCGATCGGTCACCGGCCAATTGCTGCCGTAGATGATACGGTCTTCCCCAAATGCATCGTACACTACCTTGAAGATAGGCTCGTAATAGGACAATCTCTTCGGCGCGGGGCTTTGACCGCTACGCTGAAAAATGCCGCTCACTTTGCAATGCACGTTGGGATAAGACGCTACTTTCTTGACCGCTGCGGACCACTCCGCCTCCGCTGGTTCGCCGGTAATGGTCAAACCAGTCAAATGATTAATTAGGATTTTGAGGTCAGGCATGCGTTCCGCGATTTGCGAAACGTCCGCCAAGTCGAATTGAGACATCAAGACGTCCAAGGTCAGTTCCTTCTCCGCCAAGAGCTTCAAATCGCGCCAAACCGCGTCCGTGAAGAAGTCCTCACCACCCGGACGCTGGCGCATCCGCAACCCGACGAACCGTTTGTCCTTGGCAAAGCGATTCAGTAAACCTGCAAACTCGTCGGTCCCAATCGGCAGGCTACCAACCAAGCCGATATAGCGATCCGGATTGTGCTTCACCAAGTCGAGAACCCACTGGTTGTCCTCCGCTCGGTCACTCGCCTCTACGATGACGGTGGCTGCCACACCATGTTTTTCGCAAATTTCATCGAAGTGCTTCGACAAGACGGGGCGGTAAAGCACTTTGTCCGTAGTGGGAGGCCAAGGAACCCCCTCCGAACGAGTGGTGTCGTAGAGGTGAATATGAGTATCGATAACGGGAATGGACCCGCAACCGAACGAAAGCGATATCGCGGCGCCGAGGACAACGAGGCGAACGGGTAGGTTTGAGATCATTCTAATCATGGATTTTGTTTGGTTTTGATTTCAAGAATATGAAGAGCCTCGAACAACCATTGGAATTCAGTGTCCACTTGCTCAGGGCTAACCCAAGGGGGTAATTCTATTTTTTCTCCGGGTTTGGTTTGGGCATCTTCGCCCCGATCGATTTAAGGTGCGCGAGGAGCTGGGCATCCAGTTCCTTTACCTTACCAGGCATGGCCGAAGCCAAATTCTTCTTTTCGCCGAGGTCCTCCTTCAAATTGTAGAGTTCCATGGGGCCATCATAGAAATGGATCAATTTCCAAGGGCCTTGGCGTATAATGCTGTAGGGACCCGGGTTGTGGCGATAATGCGGAAAATGCCAGTAGATCGCCTCGCGCCCCAGAGGCTTCTTGCCGTTGGACTTCAGATGCTCCACCAGCGAGATGCCGTCGATCTCGACGCCCTTGGGTAAATCGAGGCCAGCCATCTCTGCAATGGTGGGAAGGTAGTCCACGCTGGTGACGGGTTCGGAACTAGTGGTCCCTCCCTCCACTCCAGGCCCTTTCACAATCAGCGGTACGCGGATGCCGCCTTCGTAAGCGTAGCCCTTGCCGGAGCGAAGTGGCGCATTGTTGGTGGGGCCTTGCAGACCACCGTTATCAGAGGTGAAAATGATCACCGTGCGCTCCGCGATGCCATGTTGCTCGAGAGTCTCCATGATGCGTCCGGCGCAATCGTCGACCGATTCCACCATGGCGGCGTACTTGGCGCTCTTTTGGTTGGTCTTGGGCTTTTTCTCGTACTTGGCCGTGACCTCCACCTTGGCCTGGATCGGTGTATGGACGGCATAGTTATCCATGTTGAGAAAGAAGGGCTTGTCCTTGTGCTGTTCGATGAAGGCGACCGCTTCTTCCGCCTCGCGATCCGAGAGGTACTGCCCTTTCTTGCGCCCGGGCAGATGCGGGATGCCCGCCCTGATCATTGGATGCCTGTGCTTGGGCTGACTGAAAGGGTCGAAATAGTTGGGAGGTTGCCCGTAGTCGCAACCGCCGAAATTGAAATCGTAACCTTGCTTCTGTGGATACCAGTCGTCGGCGCCCAAGTGCCATTTACCGATGTGGCAGCTAACGTAGCCCGCGGGTTTCAACAACTCGGCGATGGTCACTTCGCTGGACTCCATCCAGAGGGCGTTTTTGGGCACGAGGAACCTGCGGTTGCGGCCACCGGTGTAGCCACTCGGATTCTTTTTGTCCTCTGGAATCTTTCCTCCTTGGAAGCGCGAACGTATCCAGTCGGTCACGCCCAGACGCCCGGGATAGCGTCCCGTCTGCACGGCAGCCCGCGTGGGTGAGCACACGGCGCAGGCGGCATAGGCGTCGGTGAAACGCATGCCTTCTGCAGCCAGTCGGTCGAGGTGGGGCGTCTCGTAGTATTTGCTGCCTTGGCAGGCGAGATCCATCCAGCCGAGGTCGTCGACCAGAATAAGAACGAAGTTCAAGGGCTTGGCTGCGCTAGCTCCGTGGGCAAGGAGAAGCAAAAGGATTGCGGAAAAGAAAGCTTTCATAGTGTCAGGAGGTGGGTGTCAGCGGCGTTCATCCGGGCGGTATGCAGGCAATTCCTGAGTCAACTTACGTAACTCGGCCACGATCTTCGGGTGCTTCTTTGCGAGGTTGGTGGTTTCTCCGAGATCTTTTTCCAAGTCGTAGAGTTCCTCCTCTTCGGGGCGATCGTCTTCCCTCGCATAACCATAGAAATGGGCCTTGGCCTGAAGGTATTTCCATTTGCCTTTGCGGATGCCAGCCCGGTCAAAGTAAAACGTTTCTCGACCCTTTTCCGATTTCCCCAGCAACAAGTCGGTCTGGTCGATCCCGTCGACCACGCGGTCGGCAGGCGCCTTGAACCCGCACAGGTTGGCGAAGGTCGGCATGAAGTCGATGGTCGCGAAGACCGCATCCGATTCCCGTCCGGCGGGCACCTTGCCCGGCCAGCGAACGATGCAGGGCAAGCGGTAGCCGCCCTCGTAACAGGAACCCTTTCCGTTGCGCAAAGGACCAGAGGACCCCCAGAAGATGGAATCCTTGGGATGTCCCTTCTTGTTCTTGGTGTACTTGTCCTGGTTCCAAGGCCCGTTGTCCGAGGTGTAGATCACCAAGGTATTCTTGCTCAGGCCGAGTTCATCCAATGCATCGAGCAGACGCCCGGTCTCGTAGTCGAATTCCTCCACCACGTCCCCGTACAACCCGCCCTTCGATTTTCCCCGGAACCGGTCGGAAGCGTCGATGATGGTGTGCATCATGGTATGGGCCAAGTAGAGGATAAAAGGTTTCTTGGGATCCCGCTTCTTCTTGAGGTACTCGATCGACTTCTCGGTGTAGAGGGTAGTCAGTTCGCCCATGTCCCGGCTCGTTCCGGCCGGCTTGTTGTTCTCATGAAACTTGACTCCGCCTCCGTCGTTGGCGCCGAGGGTCCCAAAGTAGTAGTCGAACCCCTGGGCATTCGGCATCCGCTCGATGATGGCCCTGCGGTTGGAAACGTCCCACTTCCCGATGCAGGCGGTCTGGTAACCAGCCTTTTGCATCAGCTCGCCGAAGGTGATTTCACTGGCCGGCATCCCCCACCCTCCGCTCCGGCAGGGATAGCGCCCCGTCAGCAAGGCCGAACGCGAGGGCCCGCACACGGTCTGCGTGTAGAAGGAAGTGAAGCGAGTCCCTTCCTTGGCCAGTTGATCGAGGCGAGGCGTCTTAGTGGTCTTGTTCCCGTAACAGGCCAGATCGCCGTAGCCTTGGTCATCGGTGAAGATGATGACTACGTTGGGACGCTCGTCGCCAAAGGCTGGAACCCAGCACGCAAGGAACAACAAGGGAAGAAGGGCAAGGGATGGTTTCATGAGGCGAAGGAAACAAGATAGGGAGGCAGGTTTCAAGAACCAAGGGGAGCTTCGTTGAAAGAAGAGAAATGGATCGGCTTGTTCGTGTTTCCCGTTTTCAGGAACTCTCGGTTTTGGCAGTTCCCGAGAGATGCTGGACCCAAGCCGGCGGAAGATTCACGAAAATCCAGTTCGTCTTGGTGCGCCGCTCTCGGCAATGACGTTTCATGATCTCGGCAATCCGATTCACGCGAGCGCGGTCGTCACGCCCTGAAACCACCTTGCGCATTTGCCGCATGTACATGTATTCGAAATACGACAACGTCCCCTCGGGATCGAGTAAACGAAAGTAAGCATCGAAAAGTTCCTCCACGAGCTCCGAAGAAAAGTTGTTCATCGGTAATCCGGAGATGATTACGTCGTAGGGAGCATCGGAAGTGAATTCCTGCAGTGGCACGGCATGGACGGAAGAAGATTCGGCCAGTGGGGAAAAATCTGAGTCATCGACGAACAATTGCTGCAGGTGATCGGCGAATGCTTGGTTGATCTCCACCAAATCGAAAGTATCACCGGGATCGAGCAACCGCACGATGCGGCGAGTCACGACACCAGTTCCGGGCCCCACTTCGAGTACTCGCACCGGTCGATCAAGTCGGGCTTTCAATCGAGCCAAAGGTCGCGCTTGGGCATTCGCCAAAAACCGACTGGAAGGGGCAATCGCACCGGTCGTGTGGTACTGCTCGCGAAATTGGCGAAAAAAGGCCGCGAAGTCCCTGTTGAACATAGACAAAATATTGGATATAAACAGTTAACGTAAATCTAAAACACATATAAAGAAGCCTTTTGGCAACCTGTTTGCCCAAGTCATAGTATTTTGCGGCAATCAGCAAAACAAATGATTGGGGCATGGGCAGTCTTGTTTATTTTCGTGTTTTGAGAATATACTCCCGCTCATGCGAAACTTGATTATCCTAATCCTCTCGAGCGTCGGGCTGTTCGCCCAGAACCAAAGCGCCGAACTGCAAAAACGAACCAACGAGACAAAAGGCAACCTCACGCTCCAAGCGGGAAAGTACCGACTGGAAGAACCTCTTGTCTTCGATCTCGCCTTTCTAGGTCTGCTGACCGCCTGCGGCCTCGGCTTCCGCGAATGGCGACAGCGGCGAACCCAGACTACAGCTTGATGCCGAGCAGTTCTCTTTCCCGTGGATCGAGGGCCTCCAATTCCTTCTCGTCGGGGAAATCAGCTTTCAGAGAGGATTTCTCTTCGGTTTTTTGCAGGCAGGCGTAGCGCAACCCCTTGATGCGCGCCCTCCGCTTCAGAGGGAATTCATTGGGAGCCTCGGGCACCAGTTCGAGGGCAAACCGATATTTGTCCTGCAAATAGTAAACCAAGCCCAGAAGCTCGCGAAAATCAGGGTCAAAGGGATATTTGGCCACCAGTCGCTCCAGCTCCACTACCGCTTCGCCCAAATGATCTTCGCTGACGAGGATCTTGGCCCGGGCTGTGGCGGCTAAAAGATTTGGCTTGGAGCGAAGGGAAGCCAAGGAAAAGTTTTTGGCTGTGTACTCAGCTGATTTCTTCCGGTTGGCTCGTCGGTACAGATCAATGAGAAGAGCGTCACAACCCTTTTGCAAATGCGGAGACTCACGATATCTCAAGAGCAGGAGGATGGTCAGGTCAAGATCACCGGTCGAGAGGATTTCGCCTTCGAGAAGAGGAAACTCATCCTGCGAGCTCGCCTCCAGGCTCGCCAAGAAACGCTGCCGGCCTTGTTCGACTTTTCCGGCTCGCCACAGAACGCCACCCTCCAAGGCAAGCTTTTCATTAACGGTGAAAGGCATTGTGTGCAACTGGTTGAACCACTCGTCCTCCTTGCCCTGCGGCACTTCACGAGACTTGCGAAGGAATCTCATTCTCGCTGCAAACTGATCGTCCGCGGGCCTGGACTCCATTCGTTCCTCGAATCGCTTGCGGTAGAGCGCCCTCTCCTTTTCGTCCAACTCCGGGAAGAATGACAACGCCTGCAGGGCGACCAATCCCAAGACACCTTCATCCTCCGTCCATCCCTTCAATTTATCCAAGGCAAGGCGCCTTTGCTCAGGCACCTTCCAAAGCAAACACAGGGATGCATATGCCAGGGCCACCTCGGGGTCTTCGATGCCTTCCTTGATCATGGCGGAGGCACGTAGCAAAGCGGGGAATCTCCCCGCTTGGCCCGCAAGAAGATCCAACTGGAGCAATCGTTTCGCCGCCTCCTTTGGCTGCAGTCCCTTTTCAATCGCCACTTTCAGCCAACGCTCCGCTTCCTCGGTTTGAGCAATCTCAAGAAAACCGTCCACCAAAGGCAAGACGTCCTCGACGGTGGCGTCCGGACGTATCGCCAACTGTTCCGCCAGGAGACGATAATCCTTGGCACTTGCCGCTCGACCGGTTTTGACCGCCAACCGCAGGAATTCCAGATCGTCAGGATAGGATAGAAACGCAGTTAGCGCTTTTCTGTGCGCTTCCTCGGTTTGATTGGAGTCAAGTAATCCAACAGCTTGCTCCGCTCTCCAGACAGCCAAGCTGTAACGACCCTCCTTAAACGCGTACAAACCAACAGCAACCAAGCCGCAAACGAACAAAACCAATGAGCTAAAGACGATCCAAGCTCCACGACCGTTCCATCTCTTGCGCATTCCCCAAAAGACCAAAAACCAGCCATAGCAAATCTTTTTGATTAATTTACGGATTTGAGCCCAGATCAAGGCAATCCAATGCAAACCGACTCCACGAAATGCTTTTTCGATCAACAGCCGAAATTTAAAATAGGATTGTCGGCAAAACGCATGAACCGACTCTCTCGCACGGCAAAGCTTATCTCGAATGGATTCAAGGATCAGTCGAATCTTGAACAACCATTTCATGGCTAAAAGGGGTAATCGGGAAAAACACGTTTACACAAGAACACAAAGGGGAGAAAATAGAAAGTTAATGCTTTAACTCGATGAAACAACCTAAAAGAATTAATTGCATACAGTTAATCGTGAGAGGTTGTGGAACCTTTTGTTTTGTGTAAAGGCGACGACGTGAAAGAAGGAAATTCCAGCGATCTCGATCCAATCAGGCCAGATGACAGAGGGTGCAAAAAAGGGATTTGGAAATGGGCGTGCGCAACCCTTCTCTTGCTTGGCATCAGTTGGTGGGTGTGGACATGGCTAAGGGAAGACGAAAGTTCGGAGGAACTGGCGAAACAGGCGGTGGAGGCATATGAAACTGGACACTACGACTTAGCCATCGCTACTCAGCGTAAGTTGGAGGAGAACTATCCGAACCAACCTGAAACGTTGCGCGCCACGGGACGTGTTTTAAGAAGCATTGACCCTTTTCGGGCCTTCTTGTCGATGCGTCGCCTGAAGTTAATGGAAGAAGCCGATTCAGATGACTTGCGCCTTTTCGCTCGATTGGCTCAAGACGTTCGCAAGACGCATTTGGCGGAAACGGTTACCAAAAAGTTGCTGGAAGAAGAACCTGCGAATCCAGACAACCTGTTTTTAGCGGCTCGCAAGTCTTTTTTGGATTTCCGAGGGATGGAAGCCTTCGAACAAACGGTAGCCATACTACAGGAAAACCCCACGCATCGTCCCACTCGATTGTTGCAAGCTCGACTTCTCACGTTAAGGCCCGAACTCTTGCATCGCTTGCAAGGCAAGACGGAATTAAAGGTATTGGTGGAAGAAAAGGAGGACAGGGTTTCGCTGGAAGCTTTGATCGTTCTCGCCTTTTCCGACCTCAAACCCCTCGAGGCAACCGAACGCAAGGCCACCTTGCGTCAAATCAGAAACCATCCACTGGCTTCGGATAGTCTTAAGTTAAAGGCATTCGGACAACTGCATGGGTCCCACCGCATAAGTGATGAGACGTTGAAGTCTTTGCGGGAGAAACATGGGAAAGAGCCAGAGTTGCTGAGCGCATGGTTGGCGCAGCGTGGAAGATTAAAGGAAGCCAATAGTTTGTTTTCCATGAAACAAGTGGAGGAGAGACCCGAACTCATCCATGACTGGCTTGGCGTGCTTATGAATCGTTCACCAATAAACCGTGACGATAGGCTGAAGGAAGCCAAGAGTATCCTCAACGAAGCCGAAGGCATGGTACCTGAGGAAGATCGGTTACTGCTCAAAGCCATCCTGCATCGTGAAGAGGGAAATCCGGCAAGCATGAGGAAGCAGTTCGAGCTTGCTTTCGCTGAAGCCTCAAGTCTTTCCATGGAAGATAGAGAGGAATTTTTGGACAGGCTGGCCAAATTGTCGCTGGTTTCGAATGAACTTGAAATCGCAACAAGGGTCTTGCAGGAGCGTTTCTCGAATGGCATTGGAGAAAACGTACCCTATGAGGCATGTGAACGGTATTTCATTGTTTCGGTATTGAACAAGGAAGTGTCCGAAGCCCTGGCCATTGCCAAGCAAGTGGAGCAAAGATACCCTGCGCAGTTCGCCGCTCGCAACAACCTGGCTTACCTTAAATTACTGACGAAAAGTGACGTGGAAAAAACAGCAAGTGAGGTGGAGAAACTGGCAGTCGAAGGCCCAGCCATTCCTTCTTTCCGAACCACACTGGCGCTTGCCCGTCTCCGTTCGGGTAAACCCAGGGAAGCTCTGCAAGCCATCATGCTGAAAGATCAATTACCTGCTATTTACCAAGGTGACGGAGACAAGGCGGTTTGCGCAGCGACGCTCTGGGCAAACGGTAAAAAGGAAAGAGCCCTCGAGTTAGCCAATTCGATCAGGCGAGAAAACCTTTTGCCCCAAGAGACAGCGTTGCTGAATCCGATCAAATAGACATTACCAATAGTAGCAACTTTGGCTCAAAAGCCGAAGTTGCGGTCGTGGAACTGCATGAGGTCGAGGCCCTTTTTCTCGTAGATGATCTTGGCGCTGTGGGGAGCCTCGGGGACGATTAGGTTTTCGTAAGGTATCCCGAGTTTATCTAGGTACTTCATATACTTCAGGTTGTACTCGTAGTTGAAGCCCTTGGTGCCCACCCAAAGCATGGGCTTGATTGGTGGCGCGTCCTTGCGCTTGGCATAGACCTTGGCGAGCGACCAGGCATCGTATCCGGGGGCAAATTTTATGGCGCCCGATTCCGCTCCTTCGTTGTCGCGGATTTTCTCCTCCGGCTCGTAACCGGAACCGCCCGGCGCGGTGGAACCGAACAGTTCCGGATACTTGAACATGATTCGGGTGGTGCCGCGGCCACCCTGTGAAAAGCCTTGGATACCCCGCTTCGCTCGTGTGCCGAAGGTTCGATAGGTTGCGTCGATGCTCGGAATGAGTTCCTTCACGAATACGTCTTCGCCCAACCCGTTCTCGGCCTGTGGGAAATTGTACCAGCTCATGGGGCCGCCATTCGGGAAAACGTAAAGGGTCGGCTGTATCTTGCCTGCCCGCATGGCCTTGAGAACGAACCAAGCAAGGGAAACCGATTTGCTTTCCGCGCCTGGTCTGCCGCCGTGCAGGTGGTAGACAACGGGATACTTTTTCTTTTTGTTCTTCGGAAGATCGTAACCATCGGGCAGGAGAACGTAGTATCCAACGTCGACCTCCATGCTCGGGCTCCTGAAGGTAGCGTGCCTAACGTTTTGCGGGAGTGCCTTGGCCCGCGCCTCGGGCAGCGGCGACGTCCACCGATGGGATTCCAGTTGCGCCTGCAGCTTGGCCTTGCCCGAGAGCTTGCTCTTTTGGGCGAAGGAGGAGGTCGTCCCAAAAGACAAAAAGAAGGCGAGAAGAAGACAGGGATATTTCATGAAAAGACAGGGCGTTACTTACGGGCAGGATTGGGCTCGGGCAACAGCGCGCCGACTTCTTGGCGCCAAGCGCGCAGCTCGGTCGCCAAGGCCTTGGCAATTTTTTGCTCGGTGGTTGAGAGATCCTTGGTTTCGCCAAGGTCCTTCTTCAGGTTGAACAGCTCGACCCTACCGTCCTCGAAATACTCCAGCAGTTTCCAATCACCCTTGCGCACCGCGCTGACCGGAGTGGTGGTTGGGTAGTAATGAGGATAATGAAAATAGAGGGCTTCGCGCGACAACTTGGCCTTCGGGTCACGCAACACGGGAGTGAAGTCGATGCCATCAACCCCCTCCTTCGCCTTGTCTCCAAGCCCGGTCGCCCGCAACAGGGTCGGATACAGGTCACAGGCGTAAACCGGTTCGACCGAAGTCTTGCCTCTGGCCACTCCGGGGCCGCGAACGATCAACGGCACCCGCACTCCACCCTCGTAACAGGATCCCTTGCCACTGCGTAATGGGGCATTATTGGCTACCTGCAATCCCTTGTTCAGTCGGCAGGTGTTGACGAAGCCTCCATTGTCGGAGGTGAAAACGACCAAGGTATCATCGGCGATGCCGAGTTGGTCGAGCTTGGCCAACACTCGACCTATGTTTTCGTCCATGCTGTGGACCATGGCGGCGTAATGCGGATTCTTTCGTATGGAGTCCGGCTTGATCCTCTTGCGATAGCGCTCGACCAGCTCTGGCTTGCCTTCGATCGGGGTGTGCACGGTGTGGTACCACAGATTAAGGTAGAAGGGGCGCTTGGCCTTGGCCTGTTCCTCCATCACCTCAAGGGCCTTGTCGGTCAAGCGATCCGTCAGGTAGTCCCCTTCCCTACCTGGTTCCAAGTCGGGAACGTAGCGCCAGTCGCGAAAGTAGGAATTGCCGTTGTACGGATACCAAAAGGTTTGCGGGGCTCCCCACAGCGTGCCGCCCACGTTGAGATGGAAGCCGTGGGCCTGCGGGTAGGACTCCGCCCGCCCGACGTGCCACTTGCCGAAGTGGGCGTTGAAGTAGCCCGCCTCCTTGAGGATCTCGGCCAAGGTGAGATGCTTCACCGGCAGCGAATCCACGCAAACTGGCTGGAGCAACTTGCGGTTTCCCCGGTTGAGGGCGCTCTCCCGCCAAATTGTCATATGGAGCCTGGCCGGGTGCTTGCCCGTGAGGATCGCCACCCGCGTCGGCGTGCAGACCGGGCTGGCCGCATAGGCGTCGGTGAAGCGCACGCCCTGCTTGGCCAACTTGTCCAAATGCGGTGTCTCATGCAAATCATTGCCGTAGCACGACAGTCCCGCCCACCCGAGATCGTCCGCCAAGATCAGCACAATGTTGGGCCGCTTCGCCGCATGGGCGGAAAGGACCAACAGGCAGGAGGCAAGAATGATTCGAGGGATAAGTTTCATATCTCGGACAGAACGGAAATCATCTTGCAGCAAGCCCAAGATGGTCAATGCCAATGAGCGGGACATAGCGCTCTTTGCCTTGTCCTTCGCCAAGCCAAGGCTACGCTACGTCATTTGCCATGACCTCCCCGAAGAAACCCTGCCTCGTCC
>PBLJ01000075.1 GCA_002721705.1 Opitutia bacterium | reverse complement strand
TCGAGGAAACCCGCCACGATTGCCCCGTCCTCTACCCGAAAGAACTTCTTCTTGCCCTCCCATCCCTTCAGGCTCTTGCCGTCGAAGAGGGAGATGAAACCTTTTTGTTTAACTTGGGAGCCAGTATTGACCTTAGCCTTGGTTGTAACATTGGAAATGCACAGGGCTACAGCGAAAAGGCCAATGGTTTTCATTGAAATTTTTGAACTAATCAGTCGCTTGCGTCTCGACTGTGGCTAACTTTCCGGGCTGGTTAATCTTCTGCTTCGACCAAGCGAATTCGTATGCTTTTGCTTGCTGGAGAATCTTTGGAAATTTTTTATTCAAAGACTTTCCCAATCAACCCTTCGCCCATAATCTGAGGTGCTGAGTCTCCATCTATCCCGAAATATGCTACTTCAAACGTATCATCATCATTGACTGAAAATTGAAACTCAATTTTCACTGTGTTACCCATTAGTTCTGCTTTCCCGTCAAACTCTGCAACTTTCTTCCCTTTGTCTGATACGAAACCGTTCCAAGATGGGGATTGGAAGAAGTCTTCGAAAGCTTCTCCTACTGTCTTTGACTTGAAGTCAATATCGCTCCCGAACATGAAATGGCTGTCATCAAAATGCCCATTTTTCACTACGTTTACTATTTCTGGGTCTCCTGAAACATTACTTCCGCAGCCACTGAAAAAGCAAAGAGGTAAAACTATTAAGCAAAAGATTTTATTTAGGTGGGTCATTGTAATGTTTTTCTGGTTTTCGACTCATTAGTCAGTTTGAAGGTTTCAAAGCACACACTTAACCAAATTAATTCAATCTTTCGGTCAAGACTTCTTGTGCAGAGCAAGGCAATTTGATTAGTGGTCGCTCGCCTCGCCCGCGCCTTTGGGAATTCGCACGCTTTCGACTAGTTCCTGTACGTCGGCGGGTGGCGGGTCGGTAAAGCGGGAGACGGTGAAGGCGACGGTGAAATTGACGAGGGCTCCCACTGCCCCAAAGGCATTCGGTGAAATACCAAGGAACCAGTCTTTTTCCATATCACCGAGGAAGGAGGTGCCGGGAATGAACATGATACCCTTGTGTTGGAAAACGTAGAGCATGGTGACACTGATGCCAGCTATCATTCCGGCAATGGCGCCCGTCCGATTCAAGCGTTTGAAGAATATTCCCATCATCAAGGCGGGAAAGATCGAGGAGGCGGCGAGACCAAAGGCGATGGCCACGGTACCGGCGGCGAAATCGGGAGGGTTCAATCCAAAATAACCGGCTACGGCTATGGCTCCGGCCATGGCGATGCGCCCTGCTTTCAGTTCGTCTTTTTCAGAGATATCGGGCTTGAAAATGCCTTTCAGCAGGTCATGGGAAATAGCGGATGATATGGCGAGCAACAAGCCAGCGGCGGTGGAAAGGGCGGCCGCGAGTCCTCCCGCCACGACCAGCGCCACCACCCAGTCGGGAAGTGCGGCAATCTCGGGGTTGGCCAGGACCATGATGTCTTTGTCAGGACCACTTTTGGCATCCTTTTCCGTTTTTCCAAAAGGAATGTGCTCGAGTTCGTTGCCTTTCCATCCATAGCTTTCGGCCGTGGCGGCAAACTCTTCATTCTTGTCGTTGTAGTATTGAATGCGCCCGTCTTCGTTCTTGTCGTTGTGACGAAGGAGGCCGGTGGTTTCCCATTTCTTGAACCACTCGGGGCGATCTTCGTACAACAGGTTGCCATCCTTTGCGCCCACTTCGCCGGTTTGTATGGTTTCCGTAAGGTTGAGACGAGCCATCGAGGCGACCGAGGGGGCGGTGGTGTAGAGTATGGCGATGAAGACCAAGGCCCAACCGGCGGAGGTGCGGGCATCCTTGACCTTGGGTACGGTGAAGAAGCGTATGATCACGTGCGGAAGACCTGCCGTTCCGATCATCAGTGACATGGTATAGGCGAACATATTGAGTTTGTTCCCCATGGCCTCCGTGGTGTATTCCTTGAACCCCAGGTCGGTGACCATGCCGTCCAGTTTGTCCAGCAGCGACGTGCCATCCGCCGTTTCGCCACCGAGACCTAATTGAGGAATGGGATTGCCGGTAAGGTTCAGCGAAATGAAGATTGCGGGTACCGTGTAGGCGAAGATAAGTACGCAATACTGGGCGATTTGGGTGTAGGTGATGCCCTTCATGCCTCCCATCACGGCGTAGACGAAGACAATGCACATGCCGATCAAGAGTCCTGTCTCGTAAGGGGTTTCCAAAAAGCGTGAAAAGGCCACGCCGATACCCTTCATTTGACCTATCACGTAAGTCACGGAAGCGAGTATCAGGCAGATCACGGCTACCATGCGAGCGGTTTTGGAGTAAAAGCGATCCCCGATGAATTCGGGCACGGTGAACTTTCCGAATTTGCGAAGGTAGGGAGCGAGCAACAAGGCCAGCAAGACGTATCCTCCCGTCCATCCCATCAGGAAGACGGACCCGCCGTAACCATTGAAGGCGATCAGCCCCGCCATCGAGATGAAGGAAGCGGCCGACATCCAGTCCGCCGCCGTGGCCATGCCGTTGGCTACCGGGTGGATCCCACCTCCCGCAACGTAGAATTCCTTGGTCGACCCGGCCCGGGCCCAAACCGCGATTCCTATGTAAAGGACGAAGGTGGCTCCAACCACCAGATAGGTAAGTGTTTGCAGGTCCATCGCTACCTAGTCCTCCTCGACACCGAACTCGTGGTCGAGTTGGTTCATTTTTTTGACGTAGACGAAGATCAAGACCACGAAGGCATAGATCGACCCTTGCTGTGCGAACCAAAACCCTAGCTTGAAACCGCCTAACTTGAAAGGTTCGGCTCCTTTGGCATTGAAATAAACAGCCAGCAAAATGAAAGCGATGGCCCATATTGCGGGTATGAGGCTTGCGCTTGCCCGGGCGAATGCGTCCTTTTCCGACTTGAAGAAACCAGTGATCAAGGAACCGAAAAGGAAAATACTGCCAATACTCACGCAAATGCTTCCCATGCCCGAACAAGTTAGTTCGTTCAGCTGTTCCACGAACAAGATGCCGCAACCGAAGGAGACGACGAACCAGATGGCCAGCAACCAGCCCATGAGGCGTAGGTTGGCTCGCCAATAGGCTTGGTTGGATTGCCCGTTGCTCGGGCTTTCCATCGATTCTTCTTCACTCATTTGGCATTTGGGTTTGAAACACTGCGAATGGCGTTTTTCTTGAGCTTAGACAAGTCATTCTAAAAGATCTGGATCGACAAGCTTTTTTCCAGATCTTTTCCCGTTGCCCAAGCATTTCTTTCTCTTTCCTCTTGCCAATGGCCATGGATCAACGAGACAAAAGTCCTTTCAATCAATGAGTGGAAAAAAGGACACCCCCATGATGGTCCAGTACCGGCAAGCTCGCGGGAGCTTGCCCAAGGATACCGTGCTCCTTTTCCGCCTCGGCGACTTCTACGAATTGTTCGAGCGCGACGCAGAGGTGGGGGCCGCCATTCTCGGCATCACCTTGACCAAACGTCACGACATGCCGATGGCCGGCATACCTTTCCACGCCGTCGACAACTATATCACGAAGTTGCTCGACGCCGGCAAGAAGGTGGCTTTTTGCGACCAGGTGGAGACGGCTCAACCCGGCAAGCTGGTGAAGCGGGCGGTCACCCGCATCCTGACGCCCGGTACTGCCCTTGAGGAGCGCCAAATGGAAGCTTCCCATAACCATTTCCTTTTGGCATTCGACCTCAACGGAGTCGGCCTCCGAGCCTCGTGGTTGGACCTTTCCACGGGCAAGTTCGCCCTCGCGGCCGATGCGAATCCCCATGAGCTGCTTTCCGTGTTCGCGTCCTTGTCTCCCAAGGAATACCTCGTGCCCGAGGGTTGGGGCGAGGCCGTTCCGGACGATGACGAGAAATTGGCGTTTCGCGAGGAACTGGAGATCGTGCTCGAGGGCGCGACTTGCACGGAACGGGCTGGTTACGAATTCGAAACCTCGTCGGGAGCGCGCGAAGTGATGGAAGCCTTGGGCGTGCTCAACCTGGAGGGATTCGGCATTCACGCCGATCATCCCGGGCTCGGCCCCGCCGGCGCCTTGCTGAGTTACACGCAAGATGCGCTCAAGAGCAAACCAGGCAACTTGAGGCGAATCGAGGAGTACCGCAGCGACAGCACTTTGCTTCTGGATCCCGCCACCCTTCGCAACCTGGAAATTTTCCGTACCTCGTCCAACCAGCGAAAGGGTTCGCTTCTGGACACCATGGACGAGACGGTCACGGCAGGCGGAGCCCGCCTGCTGGAGGATTTCCTCGCCCGGCCGGAGGTGGATTTGCCTGAGATTCGCCGGCGCCAGCGCTGCGTGTCCGATTTCCACGGTGATTCGCTTCTGGCTGAGAAAATCCGCGAACGTTTGCGCTCCGTCAACGACCTGCAGCGCATACTCGGGCGTCTGCGGAACCGCTTGGCGCGTCCCCGGGAATTGGGCGGCATCCTCGGGGCCTTGGTCCAGTTGCCGGAAGTGAAGGACTTGTTCGCCGAGCGAGAGGAGCTCGAGGCCGCGAAGGTGGCCGAACGGTTGGGAACTTTCGATGAGTTGCGCGACCTCTTGTCCCGGGGCTTGGCGGAGGAATTGCCGGCTGACCTGCGTGACGGCGGGGTCATCCGGGAGGCTTTCGACGAAGATTTGGACCGTTTGCGAGAATTGTCGGCGGGAGGCAAGACCTGGCTTTCCGAGCTGGAGGAGTCGGAGCGTGAAAAGACGGGGATCAAGAATTTGCGGATCAAGTACAACGGAGCCTTCGGATATTTCATCGAGATCTCCAAGTCGAACGTCCCCCTCGTGCCCGATCATTACGTTCGCAAGCAGACCTTGACCAACGTTGAGCGCTATTTCACGGAGGAGCTGCAGCAAAAGGAAAAGGAGATCTTGAATGCGGAGGAACGCGCGATTGCCTGCGAGGAGGAAATCTTTCGCAAACTGGTGGAGGCGGCCTTGGCCGAGTCGGAAGGATTGGCCGAGACGGCGGCGGCCTTGGCCGAACTCGACCTTTTCTCTGCCTGGGCCTGCTTGGCGAGGGATCGCGACTATTGCCGTCCCGAGTTCCAGGAAGAGGGCGACGTCCTTGAAATCGAGCAGGGTCGCCACCCCGTGGTCGAGCTTTCCCTCCGTGAAAGCGGACTCGGGTTGGCGGGCACTCATGCCTTCGTGCCCAATGACTGTCGATTGGCCGCCACCGATGAACAGATCGCCCTCATCACCGGACCCAACATGGCGGGAAAGTCGACCTATATCCGGCAGGTGGCCCTGATCGCCTTGATGGCCCACGTCGGATCCTGGACGCCCGCGCGGCGTTGCGTCATGACCCCGATCGACAGGATTTTTTCCCGCGTGGGAGCGAGCGATGAGTTGGCTCGTGGCAACTCGACCTTCATGGTGGAGATGAACGAGACCGCCAACATTCTCAACAATTGCAGCGAGCGCAGCTTGATCATTCTCGACGAGATAGGTCGAGGTACCAGCACCTACGACGGCTTGAGCATTGCCTGGGCCGTGGCCGAGCATCTGCACGGGGCAGGGGAGTCCGGCCCGAAGACCTTGTTCGCCACCCACTACCACGAGCTGACCAAGTTGTCCGAGAGCTTGCCGCGCCTCCGCAATCATTCCGTCGCGGTCAAGGAATGGAACGACGAGATTATCTTCGTGCGGCAGGTCGTGCAGGGAGCGGCGGATCGATCCTACGGCATACAAGTTGCACGCCTGGCCGGTATACCCGAGAGCGTGATTGAGCGGGCCAAGACCATCCTCGACGGCTTGGAGAACCCGAGGGAAGAGGTGGCTGCAAAGGGGGCGTCGGAACCCACGCCCGCGGTTTCCAAGCAAAAACCGGAAGCGAAGCCTCTCGCTCCTCGAAAAAAGCTGCCCGAGGATCCGGGCCAGATGGAGCTCTTTTAACCCGCGCTCGCTCGATTCAGCGCGGCGTCGTCCAAATACGCAGGGAGGAGAGTAGGAAGTGCTCGAGAGCGGTGGTTTCCTTGAGTTGGGCATCCATCAACCCGGTCACGATCTCGAGGGTCTCGATGGCTTGGAATATGGCGGTCGCGGGCAATGGCCCCGAATTCCCGCAATCCACGGCAAAGGCATGCGTCTCTGTCTCGAGGTCGATGAACAACTGCCTGCGAATGCCTTTGCGGCAACCGCTTTTGGCGGCTTTTTTCTCCTTTTCATCTATCTCTTCCGGCAAACCCTGGAGAATTTCATCCCACGCTTCCGCAGTCCATTGCGAGAGCAGGGATTCAAACCGATAGATCAACCCGAAGGCCGCGAGCACGATGCCCGAGGGGTCGCTCCTGACTTTTTTCGGGTCAACCAACGAGGTTAACCAAGCGCGATAGATGCCTATCCATTCAGCCCACGCAGGCAATCGCGCCCTTTCTTCATCGGAATCGATCCGAAAGCGCTGGCAGCGGCTCCGGATTGTCTGGAGCAAGGCATAGGGCTTCGTGGTGAGCAGGAAGATGGTTGTTCCGCGAGGTGGTTCTTCCAAGGTTTTCAGGAAGGCGTTGGCGGCGGCCAAGTTCATACTGTCCGCATCGTGGATCACGGCCACCTTGCGACTGCCATGCGAAGGCGCGTGATTGAGGATCTCGATCAATGCCCTTGCCTGATCCACCTTGATGACGCGAGCCGCTCCCTGCGGGCGCAACTCGTGAAGGTCGGGATGTTGGCGTTTGGCTTCCTCTATCCCAAGCAATTGCCGAGTCAGGCGAAGACAGGACTTTTCGAGGTGTCCCAAGTGGTTGCCGTGAAGAAGGACTCCGTGTGGCAAGCGCTCTTCGGCAATCGCTGTTTCCAGCGTTCCCAAGACACGCTCGGCTCGGGAATCTTCAGAAGAAACGGGCATGGATTTCCTGCCAGATTTCGTTCTCGACCTCGTGAGGCGCCTTGGTGCCGTCGACCACCAGGAAACGGTCGGGCAGCGAGCGGGCTAGGATGAGATAACCTTCGCGAACCTTCGCGTAAAAACTGACGTTTTCCTGTTCCATGCGATCCGGCATGTCGGAGATGCGATGCTTGATGCGCTCCAGCCCGATTTCCGCCGGTACGTCGACCACCACGGTGAGGTCGGGCACGATGTCTCCGACGGCGAAATCGTTGATTTGCGTCAGTGGGTCCTCGGCGATTTGCCTGGCGACGCCTTGGTACACGGTCGTCGAGTCGAGAAAGCGATCGCACAAGACCATCTTGCCCGCCTTCACGCTTGGGACGATAAGTTCGCGCACGAGCTGGGCTCGACTGGCGGCAAACAGCAAGAGCTCGGTTTCCGGATGCATGGCCGAGTTGGCGGTGGAATGCATCAGCAGATGGCGGACTTCCTCACCTATCTCGGTGCCACCGGGCTCCCGCGTGACTACTACGTCGCAGTGGTCGATCGCTTCCAGGCGATCCGCAATGCGACGAATCTGCGTGGATTTGCCACATCCTTCCGAGCCTTCGAAGGATATGAGGATGCCTTTCTTGGTGATTTCGCTTTCTTTGGTCATGGTGATTACTCCATACGTCGGAGGAAAGTTTCGATTTGTCCGATGGAAGGGCTTTGGGCGGTGCGGACGTAGTACCCGGAGGTTGCGGTGGCGAAGTGCAGGCAGGCCGTTGGCGATAGTCCGGCCAAGCGGGCGGCGCAGAATCCGGCGTTGAAGTGATCGCCGGCCCCTGTCGTGATCTTGGGGTTTTCCTCGTAAGGACCCACTGTCCACCAACTGCCTTCCTTGGTGGCGCAAGCGGCCGAATCCACCGGATGAATCACGACGCATCCTAGTTCGAGCTCTCCACGGATTTCCTCGGCCATTTTACGCAAGCCGGCCTGTTCGGCCTCACCTTCCTTCAACCCCAGGGCCGAGGCCACTTGAAGCGACTCGTTGTAGTTGAGCCCGAGGGTGACTTCTCCATGGGACTGGAAACGAGAAATCACGCTGAGAACGTTGGAAACGTCGTTTTGGGAACGTTTTTTCGGATCCGTCAGATCGAAAAAATAATGCCTTTCCTCCGGCGGCAGGTTCGGAAGAACTTTTTCCAGAAAGGCGATGAAGATCTCGGTCATTTTCGGGATCATCGTCCAATTGACCATCGCGACCAAGTCGGATTTCGCCAGCAGGTCGAAGAACTTGCCTTCCTCGGCCACCTCGATGATGCGATCGTAACTGATGTCGTCCAATCCCACCATGCGCCCGAACATTATTTTGCCATCCTGAAACTCCAGCGCCGTCGTGATGCCGGGTTCGCTCAGGCTTACTGCATCCGTTCGACGGGCGAAGTCCTTGAAGACCGGATGGACCTCGGGTCGACCCAATGCCCCGACGTAACGCGTGCCGTGTCCCAGGGCGAGCAAGGCGTTTGCCATGATGGGGCCGTTGCCACCTAGTTTCTCAAAACGTGGGTACAATTCCAAGTTGGCGCTTTTCCCCGCCGCCGCGGAAATGCGTTCCCCCAGTTCTCTAATGGTGGAGATGGGATCGAAGTTCTCTCCCATGCCATGACGTTTGTCTACGGGCGTGACGATTTTGTCCACGAAACCATCCAACCCGACCACAACGTTTTTGTTGCTCGAGTTGAGAGGTTTGGTAGCAAGTTCTTCCAAGGTTTGGCTTACTTTGTCCACAGTTTGCCTTTGTAAGTTGAGCGCGGGTTATTTCGCAATCCTAATCGAAAATTTCACAAACCTTCTTAATCATGGCGTTTTCAGTTTGCGCCCGAGCCGATAACCCGTTTGAACGATAACGGACTTTGGAAAGTCCACCACAGTATACAAAGGGAGGTTTAATGATGATGGGCATGGAATTTCCAGCCGTTCTGGCTGAGGGTATATTCGATTATTTCGCAGCATCCAATCTGGCGGGTCAAATCATTGTGCTCGTGTTGGCTGGCCTAAGCATGTGGGCATGGACGATCATTGCCTCGAAAATTGGAGAGCTCAAGAAGCTGCATCGCGCCAACGAGGTTCATGCGGGCAAGTTCCGGGCCTTGGCGAACGTCCTCGAGCCTCCGCCCGATTTTTTCAAGGGGGCCGGCAGTCCCGTCCTTCAATTGTACGCTCGGGGAGTGGAGGCTTTTCGCAAATTGGGAAACTCTTCCCCCCTCAGCGAGGAAGAACAAGCTCGTCAACGCATGGGCCACGTGGAGAACGCGTTGCGCCGCAAGGTTTCCGCCCTGACCGACGTCTACGAGGAAAAAATGATCTTCCTCGCTTCCATTGTGTCGGGGGCTCCTTTCCTTGGTTTGCTCGGTACCACTTGGGGAGTGATGGACTCCTTCGGTGCCATCGCCTATGCCGAGGGCAGCCCTTCCATCAAGGACTTGGGTCCCGGGGTTTCCGGAGCCTTGTTGACCACGGTGGCCGGGCTCTTGGTAGCCATACCCTCGGTTTTCCTCTATAACTACTTGTTGCGAAAGACTCGGCAGGAAATCACCAAGCTTGAAAATTATGCCAGCGAGGTGGCGGACCGCATCGAGCTGGATGCCAATGCCTAGCGCGTTTTTTTGAGGAGCTTAGATGGCTAGGGATTTCAAGCAAAAGGAGAAGCTGGATGCCATCTCGGAGTTGAACGTCACGCCCTTGATCGACCTCGCCTTCTCTCTTCTCATTATCTTCATGATCACCACGCCGTTGATGGAACAGAGCATTCGAGTGAACGTTCCTTTTCAGACCGCCGGCATTTCCTCGTCGGATGAACCGGATGTCGAGGTGATCGCCATCGACGCTTCCGGCGACGTCCATTGGGGCACCAGGAAAGTCGATGAAGAGGAGTTGAGAAACCTTTTGCAGCAGGCCGCCAATGAACCGGAACAGCCCGTCATTCACCTCAAGGCGGATCGTGATTTGAACTACCAGTCAGTAATCGACGTGATCGCCTTGATTTCGGAGTACAAGCTTTCTAAACTGAACATAGACACGCAACCCAAGTGATGCCCCGATCGCTTTTGGTTGAACGAAAACCGTGTTCCAAGCGTCTAACTTCTAACATGATGGGTCGAATTATATAGCGCGCGTGCGTGCGTACTTCTTTTTCTTTGGTGAAATGAGTAGAACCAACAAGAAGGCTTTTATGTTTTCCCTGGTTGCCCATGCAGCTGTTTTTCTCGGGTTGGTATTCACCACTCTGTTTTCCAATTGCTCCCAGAAAGAGCCGGAACTGCATGTTTTCGAGCTTGTTCCTTTACCCCTTTCCCAAGCCGACTCCATCCAGCCTGCGGCCGCTCCGAAAACCAAGACCCAGCCTGCCGAGACTCGGAAACCTGATCCTGAACCGACGAAGCCGAAAACCAAGCCGGCGATCAAGCCCCCGACGAAGCCGAAAACCAAGCCGGCGACCAAGCCGCCGACGAAGCCGAAAACCAAGCCGGCGAGGAAGCCAAACCCCACGCCCACGCAGAAGAATTATAGAGATTTCCTCAAGGAAAATCCGAATCTCAAGACCCAACCCCAGACATCTACCAACACCCCGCGAGAATCCACTCCACCTCCCCCCATGATCGGTGGAATCGAGATGAAGCCGGCTAAGCCGACTCCTCGCGTGAATAACTCCAGCGAACTGGACGCCTATAAATTTCGCGTGGGCCAAATGATCCTGAGCAAATACCTGGAACTTGAGCGAAATGCGAATTTACAAAACAATGGTAGCTCGGCAAAGGTGTTCGTTAAATTCCGTGTCACTCCTGCGGGTCGATTGGTTTCTCCTGAATTGAAACAAAAATCATCCAATGCCGCATTCAATAGCTTGATCCTACAAGCCTTGCAGCAAGTAGGTAACGTAGGCCCTCCACCCCCTTCCACTCCCTCGTTCTTAAGCATGAGTTTCAACATGCCATGAGCGAAGAGCGCCCGATTAAATTGAATTGGCGTCGCTTCGTGGCACCGCTGATTTTGGTGAGCGGTATCTTGATTTGCCTAAAGGAATCGACCCCCATCGCCATTGGTGTCAGCTTGGTTGCCTTCAGCTTGATCCTTGGTTTTTCCATCGGTAGTTCACCGAAGGAATAAACCCGGTCGCGAACAGCTGGCGCTCTTCACGACAACCTTTCCGTCAGGTCTTGCCTTTGCCGGTTCGCTCGTACTGCGAACCTGCGATTTCGGCCAAATGTTGCTGGGCGCAGAAAGCCTCTCGGTTTTTACGCACTGGAAGGGACGCATAGGATCCGTTGGGACGCAACGCCTTGGCGGAATCGTTGTCCCGCAGGTAGACTTCCAGGGTGTCCTTGACGCGTTGTTTCATCTTCAGGTCCTCGATTGGGAAGATTGCCTCGATGCGACGAAAGAAATTGCGAGGCATCCAATCGGCGCTGCCGACGTAAATTATGGGTTCGTCGCCATGGTTTTCGAAATAGTAAATGCGGCTGTGTTCCAGATAACGTCCGAGTATGCTTCGCACTCGGATTTTATCACTGACTCCCTTGATTCCCGGAACCAATCCGCAAATTCCTCTCACGATCAAGTCCACCTGAACCCCGGCTGCCGAGGCTTCGTAGATCATGTCGATGGTATCCTTGTCCATGAGGCCATTGACCTTCACGATGATGCGGGCCTTCTTACCCGCTCGGGCGTTTTCGATTTCTTGCCTCGCCAAGCCAAGCAGGCGTT
The DNA here is from genome assembly GCA_002721705.1 of Opitutia bacterium. Classification (GTDB taxonomy): domain Bacteria; phylum Verrucomicrobiota; class Verrucomicrobiia; order Opitutales; family Seribacteraceae; genus UBA2993. The sequence continues at coordinate 12,848 of PBLJ01000075.1, read as the reverse complement.
TATGCAGGTTGAAAGGAGCCACCAGTAGTTTCTTGAATCGGGGCGACCGGCTGAATCCAGTCAGCGAGTTGAATAAATTCGCCACGTCCGAGGTGATCTTCGGATTGACCGTGAACAAGCTGAAATCCGTGTAGAGACGAGCGGTGTGGTGGTTGTAGTTTCCCGTGCCGAGGTGGGCATAGCGCTTGAGGCCTGTTTTTTCCCGTCGCACCACCAAACAACACTTGCAGTGAGTCTTGAGCCCGCTGAGGCCATAGACCACGTGGACCCCCACTTCCTCCATTTGACGAGCCCATTGAATGTTGGCGGCTTCGTCGAACCGAGCTTTCAATTCAACCATTGCAGTTACCTGCTTGCCTTTGAGAGCGGCAGTCATGAGGGCCTTCACGATGGGAGAGTCGCCACTGGTGCGGTACAGGGTTTGCTTGATCGCGAAAACGTCGGGGTCGTTGGCCGCTTGCTTGACGAATTCGACTACCGGGGCGAAGGATTCGTAGGGGTGATGAAGTAAGAAATCGTTTTCCCTGATTGCGGAGAAAAGGTTCTCGTTTTGCTGTAAAGGCTTGGGTACCTTGCCGGTGTATTTCTCGAACTTCAAGTCGGGGCGGTCGATTTGATCCGGCAAGGACATCAGGCGGTAGAGGTTCAGCGGTCCGTCGATCAGGTGCACGTCGCTGTCGGAAAGATCTATGGCTTCCAGCAGGTCCTTCAGGATATCCTCGTCCACGCCCTCTTCGATTTCCAGTCGGACGGCGGCTCCTTTTCGCAGGTTGTGGAGCTCTTCTTCGATCTTGGTCAGGAGGTTTTCGACTTCTTCCTCGTCGATGTAGAGATCACTGTTGCGAGTGATTCGAAATGCCCATGAGCCAAGTAGTTTGTAGCCCGGGAAAAGGCGGGCTGCGAAGCAACGCACCACGTCGCTGAGGAAAAGAAAGGTGGCGGGTTGGCCGGGGCGCTGGTTGACTCGCACCAAGCGAGGCAGAATGCGCGGTACGGGTACCACGGCGATCAATGGTTCCTTTCGCTTCGGGTTGGGATTCTTGAGCGAGACGATCAAGTTTAGCGATTTGTTCGTGATCAGGGGAAAGGGGTGTGAGGGATCGATGGCCAAGGGGGTGAGTACCGGGTACACCTCGCGTCGAAAATAGCTTTCCAACCACTTGAAATCGGTCGGACTCAATTCCTCCACCGTCTTGAAGTGGATGCGTTGCTTCTGGAGTTCCGGCAACAGGACTTCTTTCCAGCAACGATATTGCTCCTTTACCATGTCGTCGCATCCCGCCCGAATGCGGGTAAGCAATTCCCTTGGACCTATGCCGTCGAAATCCGTTTCCAAACGCCCGGCATCGACCTGTTGCAGGACACCCGCTACCCTGATCTCATAGAATTGGTCGAGGTTGGAGCTGACGAAGGAAAGGAACCGGATCCGTTCCAGGAGTGGGTATTTTTCGGAAAGCGATTGTTCGAGTACGCGTTGGTTGAAGGCCAACCAACTAAGCTCGCGGTTGAAATATTGATAGCGCCCGTTGGGCTGGGGAGCATTGTGCGTGGGAGTCATGCTGAACCTATCAATAATAGGCATTTTGCTGTATTTTTCAATCCCTGAGCAAAAGTTTTTCCATCTATCCGGCACGGTTGTGATTCGCATTGGCCCGATCCAACCATGCTCGCTTCTCGACACCCCTATTCGAAAGGGCGATGACCATCCTTTCAGGTCTTCGTCACTCGTTCCAGGATCTGGTAGCTGCGGGCGATCATTTCGCGGGGGTCATCCAACAATTGGGCGGCGGCGAGCGCGTTGTCGAGGGCTTGTTCCGCAACCAGTTTGGCGAGGTCCTCGTCGCTTTCGCGGAGAGCGTCGAGGTTTCGCACCATGGGATGAGCCGTGTTGAGCTGCAGCTTCACCGCCAGGGGAGCGAGCGATTCATCCTGCCCCATGGCCTTCATCATGCGTCTCATTCCGGCGCTTCCCATCTTGTCGGCGTTGAGAACGCAGGCGGGGCTGTCGACCAAGCGTTCACTCGGTTCGACCTCGGTGACGCGCTCCCCAAGCGCTTCCTTGGCCCAGGCGCAGAGAGCCGTGGCGTTTTCCTCGGAGAGGCGGTCGGCGGAGTCTTCCTCCTCCGCGTCGCCGAGGTTCAAGTCTTCCGCATCTCCCGCCACGAGTTTCTTGCCGTCGAACTCGAGCAGTTGTTGCATGACGTATTCATCGAGGGGTTGCTCGAGGAGAAACAGTACTTCCAGGTTCCGCGCCTTGAACGCTTCCAGGTAGGGGCCGCTCTCGATGGCTTCCCTGCTTTGTCCGCAGAGATAGTAGATCTCTTTTTGATCCTCCGTCATGCGGGATGCGTATTCTTCCAGACCCGAGAGCTTCCCTTTTTCGGTGAAAGAGGTTTCGAAACGCAGCAGTTTGGCCAGGTTTTCCTTGTGTTCTTGGTCGGTCGCCACCCCTTCCTTCAGGTGGTGGCCGAATTGAGCCCAGAACTTTTCATATTCCTCAGGCCTTTTCTTGGCTTCGTCACGGAGCGACTTCAGGTAGCGCTTGGTAAGTACTTGGTTCAGTTTTCGCACCAAGGCGCTGTCCTGCATGGTCTCTCGGGAAACGTTGAGGGGTAAGTCGGCGCTGTCCACCACGCCCCGGATGTATCGCAACCAATCGGGGAACAAGCCTTTCGGTTCAGCGTCGATGAGCACTTTTCGGCAATGCAGGGATACGCCCGCGGTTTCCCGACGCAGACCAAACTTTTCCAGGTTGTCCCTCGGGGTGAAGAGCAAGGCGTTGATCGCCAAGGGAGCGTCCGACTGAAAATGAATCCGAAATTGCGGTTCGTCGAAGGCGTTGGCCTGAAACTTGTAAAACTCCGCGTATTCCTCCTCCTTGATCTCGCTCGCCTTGCGCATCCACAGGGCGTCCACCACGTTTACTTTCTCACCGTTCAGGTTGATTGGAAACGGGACGAAGCTGGAATAGCGTTTGATGATACCCTTGAGTCGGTCTTCTCCCGCGAATTCCTTGTGTTCCTCCTTTAGCTTCAGCACGATCTTGGCGCCTCTTCGTTGGCCCTCGCTCTCTTCCAGTTCGTAGCTGGAACCATCACTTACCCATTTTTGTCCAGGCTCGTCCTCTTTCCAGGAGTGGGTGTATACGGTGACTTCGTCGGCCACCATGAAGGCGCTGTAGAAACCGACCCCGAATTGCCCGATCAAGGACTCGTTGCGTTCCCCGCCCTCCTCCAAGGCGGTGAGGAACTCCTTGGAACCCGAGTGGGCGATGGTTCCTATGTTCTCTACCAGTTCCTCCGCCGTCATGCCGATGCCGAAGTCCTGTATGGTCAGGGTGCCGGCCTTGTCGTCGGAGGTCACGTTGATCTCCAGCGTCAACTTGTCGTCATGCACTTTTTCCTCGGTCAGCTGCAGGTGCCGCAACTTTTCCAGCGCATCGGAGGCGTTCGAGATCAATTCCCGCAGGAAGATTTCCCGCTCCTTGTAGAGCGAGTTGATCACGATATCGAGGACTTGGCGCACCTCGGCTTGAAACTCTTGTTTCTTGGGCTTTTTCTTACTCATGGATTGTAGGCGTTGATCGAAGCCGAATTACAATAGGATTTCTTCAACTCAAGGCAAGCCGATGAAACGATCTCCGTTGCCTGAGTCGAACGGAGTTGTATCGAGCGTTGGGGAAGGAGTTGGGGGTGTCGGGGCAGTCGAGCATTTTGCCGGGCGACCGAGCGGGGTGTGTTACAAATCGTATTTTTTGCGAAAGTAATCGTAGGCCTCGTTGATTTCCTTGGCTTTGCGTTCGGCCACTTCCCTTATTTCGTCGCCCATGCTCCTTACCTTGTCGGGATGGTATTGGGTCATGAGCTCCCGATACTTTTTCTTGATCTCGTCCGGGGTCAGTTTGCCTTGCAGTCCGAGCGCCTTGCCATGGTTGAGTTCCAGTTTCCGATCTTCGGCTTTCACGGTTTTCTCGGCGGCCTCCTTGACTTTGCGGGCCCGTTCCTTGGCTGCTTTCTTGGCACGCTTCCGCAACTCTTCCTCTTTGCTCTTCTCGCGGCGCGCCTTGTCCTCCTCTCGCTTGCGAGCTCGTTCCCGCTTCCTTTGCTCCCGGCCTTTCTTTTGTTCCTCGCGCTGCTTTGCCCTTTCCTTTTCCCGTTCACTTCTCGATGACCGTTCTTCTTCATCTCCCTTTTTTTTCTTTTGGGATGAGGGTACTGCGGAACCCTTGGGCAGGAAGAAGGAATCGAGCCGTCTGAGCATTTCGAACGCGATTAGGAATATAAGGGCGCCCAGCGTCCAACTTGCCCATTTCGGAAGAATCACTGGTTGCCCGGCAACGTATTCGATGGGACCCCATAGTTTCGACTCTCCCACCGCCTTGATTGCGTGTGCGTGCAGGTAGACCGTCAAGACTGCAGCCAAGACGAGCAAGTAGGGTATGAAGAACACGGAAGCGCGGTTTGCGCCGTTTCCTTCCCGAGGATTCATCCCACGCAGTTGCTTTGAAACAGGTAAAATATGCACCCGCCCACTATTATGTACATCCAGAGTCTAGCGCGTTCCATAACGAATAATCCTTCCTGATTCGGGTTATCTTCTACATTCGGTGGGCTCTCAAGTCTAGCGGAAACCGGAGGGGCTTGGGAGTTCTTCCTCAGATGACTTTTCCAGTGCTAAAGGTGGTGGTAGGGGTCGGATTCGAACCGACGAACGCCGAAGCGGGCGGATTTACAGTCCGCATCCTTTAGCCACTTGGATACCCTACCTCCTGAAAAATCCGAAGCCGTTCAAACTACTGGGCGTCTCGGTTTTGCCAAGCCGAAATTTCTTCGGCCCCCCATCCGTTCGCTTTGGCTCAAGTCAAGCCGGCGTCGTGGAAGCTGTAGTAGCCGAGGCCCAGTGGGTCGACTGAAGGTTCGCCGATCACGACGTGATCGAGCAAGTCGATCCCGACGATCCCGGACGCTTCCCGCAGGCGGTGCGTGACCTGGAGGTCGGCCGCGCTGGGGGCGGGGTCGCCGCTGGGGTGATTGTGAGCAGCGATCACCCCGGAAGCGCCTTGACGGATGGCTGCCTGAAAAACCTCTCTTGGATGAACCAGGCTGGCGTCCGCGGTGCCCTTGGTGATTTCTTCCATCTTGAGCAGCCTGTTCTTGCGATCGAGGGAGAGGACCCAGAATTTTTCCACGGTCAAGCCTTGGCTGTCCGGGTAAAGTTGATGAAAGATTTTTTCCGGGGAGTCGAGTACCGGCGCCTTGCCGCGTTCGGAGCGGGCGATTCGCTTGGCCAGTTCCATGATGGTGGTGAGCTGGAGAGACTTTACTTGCCCGATACCGGGAAGGGTACGGAAGTCCTCCGGGGCCCAGCGGAGAAGGTTGGGTAGCGAGCCGGCTTCGCGCAGCAGGTGGTCGGCGAGGGCGAGGACGTCGAGTTTGGGACTGCCGCTGCGCAGCAACATGGCGAGCAGTTCACGGTCGGCGAGGGCGGCCGGGCCCAGTCTTTGCAACCTCTCCTGTGGTCTTTCCTCTTGTTCCAGTTGACGAAGCGTCAAGGCCTTGGGAGCCGGTCCGCTTGCCTGGACTTGGGAAAGCGAGGAATCCTCGACCGGCATGTCGATCCGCAAGGAGAGGGGGAGGGGAAACCTCAGTCCTCTAGGTTGAAATACTTGACGTATGCCTTGCGTCGCAAGCGAGCGACCCAACGAGCCCGGGCGAGACGATCCTCTTCCTGGGCCAATCTTTTCTCCACCTCGTTGCGGACTTCGTTCAATGGCTTTACTCCGGAGGCTTGCTTCACGTCGGCCTTCAGAATGTATACCGACACCTTACCCGTTTTCCTGAGGTTGCCATCGGTGTCGCGCCTCACTTCTTCCACCACGAAAGGTTTGGAGAATTCGCCCTGATTGAGGGAGAACGCAACTTCGGCGAGCGCTTGGTTGGCAATTTCCTTCTTGGCCACGAGGGCTCCCCAGTCCCCGCCCAGTGACTTCAGCGGGCTTTGTCCGTTTTCGGTGGCCAGTTTTTCGAAGGAGGCCCCTTTTTTCAATTTTTCATGGAGGTCGTCGGCTTGTTGCACGAGGACGTCGCGGGGTTCGCCCGCCACGGGACTCAACTTGATTTCTCTAGGTCGCACCTTGGCATCGACGGTGAACATCGCCTTGTTTTCGTTGTAGAATTCTTCCACTCGATCCGGGCTTACGTCCGCTTGGCCGCGCCGGAACTTGGCGTACATTGCCCCGATTATGATGTCTCTTTCGATATCATCGCGAAAGTCCAGCTGGGTTTGGGCTTTCCTCTTGAGGAAGTCGCGGAAGAGCACGCGGTTGTTGTCGAAGTCGCGAATCAGTCGCTTGTTGAATTCACTCTCGACGTAGGAGTCGGGGATGAAGCGGCCTTCGCTCCTGAATTCGCGTACGACGAGCATGTTCTCGATTTTGTTCTCGATGAACTCGCGAGCCCGATCCTTCTTTTCCTGATCGCTCAACTTGAGCAAATCGAGCACGCGATCCAGCTCGCCTTGCGTGATTACGTTGTCGTCGACCTGGGCCACCACGCGGTTGATTTCAACCAATTTCTCGGCCTGCGCCGAATTGGCCGCCATGCCAAGCAACGCAATACATGCCCATTGCAAAAAACCTCTTGGAGGAATCTTATTCATCAGGCAGCAACTTGAGGATTTTTCGGAGTTCCTTCAACTTCAAAGTAGGGGTTTTGGCTGTCATTCTCGGAAATCGCCTGCCCAGACGCACGTAGGCTCCCGTCTTGCCGGGTTGGGCGAGCCGGCAACGAACCACTTGGTCTTGGGTTTCGACGGACACGATCCCGCGGGCCTCGGCCAAGCATCGTATCTCGGCCGCGGCGAGCAAGGCGCGAGCCTCGGAAGGCGGCTTGCCGAACCGGTCTCGTAGGTCTTGCTCGATCTTCTTGATCTCCTTGGTTTCGGCTGCGTTGGCGATGCGTCGGTAGAAATCGATTCGCAGTTGAGGCTCGGCCAAGTAGTCCTTGGGCAGGTAGCACCCGATCGTTCCCTTGTCCGGCTTTTCGGGTCCTTCTTCGCCTTCTCCCTCGCGGACGAAGTCGAAACGAGTGGAAGCCCGCACCCTGGCTGCCTTGTCGTCCCCTTTCAACCGAGCCACGCTTTGGCGGAGCAATTGGCAATAGAGGTCGAAACCCACGCCCGCGACGTGGCCGCTTTGCTCGGAGCCGAGGAGGTTGCCCGCCCCGCGGAGCTCGAGGTCGCGCATGGCGATGCGGAAGCCTGCCCCCAGTTGGGTGATCTGCCGGATTGCGGAGAGCCGCTTGCGGGCCTTGTCGAGCAGGGGGGCGCGATCCCTCAGTAGGAGATAGGCGTAGGCTTGCTCGTGGAAGCGTCCCACCCTGCCTCGCAACTGGTAGAGCTGGGAGAGGCCGAAGCGATCGGATTCCTCGATGATTATGGTGTTGCAGTTGGGGATGTCTATGCCCGACTCGATGATCGTGGTGCAAACCAGCAAGTCGCTTTTTCCGGCTACGAATTCCGTCATTACGCGTTCCAGTTCGCCTTCCTCCATTTGGCCATGGCCCACCGCGATTTCCAGTTTGGGGAAGGTTTCCCGCAAGTTGCGGGCGACTTTCTCGATGGTTTTTACCCGGTTGTGCAGGTAGAACACTTGTCCTTTGCGTCGCATTTCGCGGTCGACGGCTTCCTTGACCAGATCCATCGAGTAGCCGCGCACGAAGGTGCGTATGGGCAAGCGGTTGGTGGGGGCGGTCTCTATGGCGCTCAAGGTACGGGCTCCCATGAGGGCGAAATAGAGGGTGCGTGGTATGGGGGTGGCGCTCATGGTCAGCACGTCGACCCTTTCCCTGAGGCGCTTGAGCTTTTCCTTTTGCTTCACGCCGAAGCGCTGTTCCTCGTCGATCACCAGTAGCCCCAAGTCCTTGAAGGCGACGTCTCGCCCCAGGAGGCGATGGGTGCCGATCAATACGTCCACGGCTCCCTCGGTCACGGCCTTGGCAATGCGTTTTTGCTGGGAACTTGAGCGGAAGCGGCTGAGCATCTCGACGACCACGGGAAAGTCCGCCATGCGTTCGCGAAAAACGTTCAGGTGCTGCTGGCAAAGCACCGTGGTGGGTACCAGTACCGCTACCTGTTTCCCACTCATGACCGCCTTGAAGGCGGCCCGCAGGGCGATCTCGGTTTTGCCGAACCCGACGTCGCCGCACAGCAGGCGATCCATCGGTTGGGCGCTTTCCATGTCTTCCTTGACCGCTTGGATGGAGGTCAGTTGGTCCGGCGTCTCGGTAAAGGGAAAGGCGTCCTCGAAGTCCCTTTGCCAGTCGTGGTCGGGGTCGGCGGAGAACCCGCTCTCCATGTTGCGGAGGGCCTGCATATGGAGGAGGTCGGCGGCGAGGTCGAGAGTGGCCTGTTCCGCCGCTTGCCTGGTTTTGGTCCATGCCTTGCCTCCCATCTTCGCGAGCTTGGGCCTGACCTTGCTGAGTCCGACGTAGCGGGAGAGAAGGTGCGATTCGCGCAAGGGGACGTGAAGCAGTATGCCGTTGTCGAACTCCACCGTGATGACCTCTTCGGCGAGGCCGCGTATATCGAGTTCCGACAAACCGCGGTAGAGGCATATGCCATGCTGAAGGTGCACCAAGTGGTCGCCGTCGGCCAACTCCGGAAAGTCGAGGGCCTCGTCCACGCTGGCTCGCTTGGGGAGCGAACGCCTCGGTTTGACGGGGCGACGACTGCGATCTCTCCCGAGGATCTCCCGGGCCGTGGCCACCACCAGGCCGGCCACCTTGGCGCTGCCCGTCATGCCGAGGGCGGTTTCCTTGTTCGCGAGGTTGAGGCGGAACCCGGCGTGCAGACCGCCGTCGACGTATGCGGGGTCGAGCGCTTTCAGGTCGTCCTCCGCCTCGATGGTTTCCCGAAGTCGTTCGCGTTCCGCGTCGATGCCGTGGGAAATGACCACTTGGTAGCCTTCCTTGCGCCAACGGGCGAGCTGACGCAGGTAGTTCGTCCGCACGGCTCGTTCGGTCTCCAGTCGATCCAGCTCGAGGACGTCGCGGGACTTTTCGCCACGCAGGTTTTCCAAGGTTTCGAGCGACCATTCGCGCCTGTCGGGGTTTTCCAGTGGTCCGCTTTCGGTTTCGAGCTCCGCGATCCCGAGGAACCGGTCGTCCTTCCCGGCGGGTCGGTCGAGGGCGTCTTGCAGGCATGGGAGAGGATTGGCCAGTTCGGTTGCCTGGTGAAAAAAGGAGGGAAAGCCGTCGGCCAGGGATTCCGGTTCGCGCAAGACCCAGGTTACGCTTTCCCCGAGGTGTTCGAAGAAGCCTCCTCGCGTTTCCTCCGAACCGTCCGCGGAAATGATCGAAATCAAATCGATCGGGCCTTCGGATCGCTGGGTGGTAGGGTCGTATTCGCGGATTTCCTCGATTTCGTTGCCGAAGAAATCGATCCTCGCGGGTGCCGTGGCATTGAGTGGGTAGACGTCGAGCAGGCCGCCTCGAGCGGCGAATTCTCCCGGCCTTTCGCAAAGGATTTCGCTGGCGTACCCGAGGCGCTCCGCGAGGTCGCGGGTAACTTGACCGAGGTCGTGGCTTTCCCCTGTTCGCAAAATAATTTCTCGTTCCTCCAGGGAGGCGCGTCGCGGGCAAGGAGCCAGGAGGGCGGCCGGGGTGGTGGCGACGAGCAGGCGAGCTGCCCCTTCCTCCGGCGACTTGGCGAGTTCCGCCAAAACGGCGAGCCGATCGCAGGTCTGGTCGAGGATTTCTCCCGGTTCTTCCGCCACGGGTTCGGGGAAGGGGATGACTACGGTCGGAAGCTCGCTGCCCGCAAAGCGCAGGAAGAGCGCGGTGTCCTCGGCCCACTGCTCGGCCGCGAAAAGCGATTCCGCCAAGAGTAGGTGAACCCTGTGCGGCGAATCGGACAAGTGATCCGCGGTGACCGCCGCCACCGCCGCTTCCGGTACCCCGTGGTGGAAACCAGCCAAGCGGTTTCCTCGTACAAGGACCGGTTTCACCGCCGACGCTTTCGGCGGGGGATGGCGCGCTCGAGGGAACGAAGCGCCTTGCGGGCCGCTTCTTCCTCGGCTTCTTTCTTGCTCGAGCCAAGGCCTACGCCTTGTTTCTCACCGGCCAGGCGAACCGCCACGGTGAAGCGTCTCTGGTGCGAAGGTCCTTCCTGCTTGACCACTACGTAATCGATCTTGTTGGGGCCGATCATAGACTGGATCTTTTCCTGCAGACGCCCCTTCGGGTTGTAGTCCGCCAATACCTTGGATAGGGTCTTTTCCAGGTCCCCGTGCCAAGTCAACACTACCTTGCGGGTCGCCCGCATGCCTGCATCCAAGTACATCGCGCCGACCAAGGATTCCAAGGCGTCCTCCAAGGTGGAGTCGCGGGCGTTGCCGTTGCTTTCCAGCTCGCTGCGACTCATCAGGATGGCTTTTTGCAACTGAAGCTTGCGGGCCAGTTTGCACAACTGTTCGCCTCGAGCCAGGACCGAGCGGGCCTGCGTCAGTTTGCCTTCGTCCTCGTCCGGAAACAGCTTGAAGAGTCGATCCGCCAAGATCATGCCGAGGACCGCGTCGCCGAGAAATTCGAGTCGCTGGTTGTCGACTCCGACGGCTCGCTTGTATTCCACCCGCGAGGGATGGGTCAGGGCCGTCTGCAGCAACGACTGGTCGCGGAACTGGTACCCGATGCGCTTCTCCAGTTTGCGCAGGGCGGCTTGTTCCTTTTTGCTTAGGGTATTCTTGGGAGCTGGGGTCGGCTCGTCGGTTCGCAGTTTGCTCGCCAGCTTCCGTACCCAGTTCATGTCATTTCAGCTTGAATCGTTTCATTACTTCCGAGGCCAGTTTGCGGTAGGCTTCGGTGCCTGAGCCGCCGGGGTCGTATTCCATTGCGGTTTGACCGAAACTGGGCGCCTCGCTGAGGCGCACCGAGCGCGGGATTTTCGTCTTGAAAATTTCCTTCGGCAAATGCTTTTTCACTTCCGCCACCACCTGCGAGGCTAGCTTGGTACGGGAATCGTACATCGTCATGACGATGCCTCCCACTTTCAGTTTCTTGTTCGCTCCCGCCGAGCGAAGCGTCTCCACCACGTTCAGGATTTGCCCGAGCCCCTCCATCGCCAAGTACTCGCATTGCAGGGTGACCAGGAGGTAGTCGGCCGCCGCCAGCGCGTTCATCGACAAAATGCCGAGGGCCGGCGGACAATCCAAAATAATGGCCCCGAACTGTTTGCTCCGCCGCAAGCCCGCGAGGCACGACTTCATCTGCATCAGGTAGTCCTTGTTTTGGCTCAGCTCGATCTCCGCAGCCGCCAAGTCCACCTCCGCCGGTATCAACGACAGGTTGTCCACCCTCGTCGCCACGATTTTGTCGCTGGCCTTGCCCTCGCCTGAAAGAGGTCCGTATATACTGCCCCCCTCGCGTTTCTCCATGCCCAAGGCGCTCGTCGCGTTGGCCTGCGGGTCCAAGTCGATCAGCAAGGTACGAACGGCGCGGCCAGCCAACCCGGCGGCCAAGTTGACCGCCGTCGTCGTCTTGCCTACGCCGCCCTTCTGATTCGCAATCGTGAAGACGGTAGCTCCCATCGATTTCAATTGCTAAATTCACCTCGGCCACAAGTCGAGCCGGAAGTTCCGAATTTGCTTGAATGGGTGTCGTAGGCTCAATGTAATGCCCCGTTTTTCCTGAGCGGCGCGGTAGCCAAGTGGTAAGGCCGGGGACTGCAAATCCTCTATTCGCGGGTTCGATTCCCGCCCGCGCCTCCAGTCCCTTGCATGCTGGGTTCCTCTGTTTTAGCGGGTGATGGAGGGACAGTTGCAACAAAAGTTACAACACGCTCCAGTGCGTTCGGCGTTGTATTTTAATGTTCGAGGACATCCAAGGGGGGTGCGGGGTCGCCTCTTTTTCGCCTGCAATTGTATAATATTGATTGCCTCACGCGGAAGATTTTCGGCAATGGGCGGTTTTTGCACGAGTGATTGACTGACGAATTTCCTCAAGCATAGTAGGTTCCATGAAACAGTGAAATGGGTAGGTCGCTTCACGGGAGGCGACAGGATTTTTTACGAATAGGATGGCTCAAAGGCAGCTCGTCGCGTTTATAAGAACGGCAAGAGGGGCAACTAACTAAGCCGCACATCCTGTCTACCTGCAAAATCAAGTTCTAACCCAATCACAAGTGCCTCATATAATTTCACACAGATAAAAACCTCAACACACAAAACAAAATGGCTACAGGAAAAATTAAGTGGTTCGATAATGAAAAGGGGTACGGCTTTATCGTACAGGATGACGATGGCCAAGACCTCTTCGTCCATCACTCCGAAACGGAGGGGTATGGCCTTAATGAAGGAGATGCCGTTGAATATGAAATCGGCGAGGGTAAGAAAGGTCCCTGTGCAGTAAACGTAAAACAGGCCAAGTAAGCCCTTCTCAATCATAGAGGTCATTGGAACACACCATTGACCACAGTTTAGTTACTGTTGTTTTTGCATGCAAAAATGCAATGTGTTGAGCACCTCGCACAGGATACACCGCCCAAAACGTTTTGCCGTAAACGCGTGCGCTGGAGACCCGATGCTTGATCGAATCGAGGGGTGAATCATGGTAGAGGAATGAAACATCCAAGGATACCGTTCTTTTTCTCTTTTGTCGGGGTTCTTCTTCTCGGGGCTTGCGCTTCGAACGAAGATAAAATCGTCGTCAAATGGAAAGGCACCATCCGGCCAAGATGAAATCATTGAACTCACCGACGAGAAGCTCCGGCTCGAGGATGAGGATGGTAATGAACTGAGCTACAGGAAAAAAGACTAACTCTTTCCTTGTCCCCACGATCATTCGGGGAACGCCGTC
>PBLJ01000074.1 GCA_002721705.1 Opitutia bacterium | reverse complement strand
GGCAGACAAGGCCGAAGGCCGAAAGAAGAAGGCCGAACAAGAGGAGGTGTCGTATGGTTTTCATGGCGGTCTAGTCTATGCAGCGTCAACCCGCGCATAACGCGCGGGCGACATAAGGTATTAGCGGAAAACCTGAAAATATTACGTTTTATTTATAGGCCGCAACGGAAATCTTTAAAAGGCAAGGGATTGGAAAACGTTTTTTTCTCCCCCCAGAGAAAACAGGATGCGGGGTTATAGCTTCAGGCCCGGGGATGTGCGAGGCGGTGGGCCTCCTTGAGTCGGGCGGCGCTGACGTGGGTGTAGATCTGGGTGGTGGAAAGATTGGCGTGTCCGAGCATTTCCTGGACGGAACGCAGGTCGGCTCCTTCGTCGAGAAGGTGGGTGGCGAAAGCGTGTCGAAGCTTGTGAGGGGTAAGGTCGAGCGGGAGGCCCGCCATGCGCAGGTACTTCTTGGTCAGGAGTTGCACGGAGCGCGGGCTGAGCCGCTTGCCCGAGCGATTGACCACCACGGGAGCCCCGAGGGAAGCATCCTTGGCGCACTCGTCGCGAAAGCGGCGAACCGCCTCGGACGCCTGCGGGCCAATCGGGCAGAGCCGTTCCTTGCGTCCCTTGCCAAGGACCCGAACGATGCCGCGCTTGAGGTCGAGGGCTCCGTAGTCGAGGCCCACCAGTTCGCTGACGCGAAGACCGCCACCGTAGAGCAACTCGAGTATCATGCGGTCACGAAGGGCGGCGAAGGGGTCGGCCCCCTCCCCTTCCAGCAAACGGTCGGGCTGGGCGAGAAGGGTCTCCATCTGCGACTGGGTGAGGAACTTGGGCAAGGTTTTCGGTAACTTGGGCAAGGTGATGGAAAGAAAAGGGTTTGCCTTGGCGTGGCCCTGACGCAGGCAATACTTGAAAAAGGCCCGGATGCCGGAGACTTGGTTGCGCAAGGTGCGCCGGGAAACGGCGCGTTGGCGCTCGACGAGGAAATCGCGAGCCTCGCGTTTGGAGATGGCGTCGAGGTCGCCTTCCCAAGAAGCCGTTTTTCGCAACCAGTCGAAAAACACCTCGAGGGCCTGCCTGTAGTTGCGGGCGGTGTAAGGGGAGAGACGCCGTTCGAGTTCGAGATGGGAGAGAAATTTCTCGAGGAGCGCCGTTTCCGGGAACTCCTCCTTGGTGGGCGCTTCGGCGGCCTCGGTCATTTGAAACGTTCGTATCCGGAAGTGATCACTTCGTAGAGAAAAGAGAAAAAGACGATCAGCGCCACCACCATGGCCAAACTGAGGGCTATGCCGAAGCGAGTTTGCGAGGATCCTTTGCGCGGTTCGGCCTTGTAGGCGTGGGAGGTATTATCGTAGGGCTGAATAGGCGTGGCGTTGCCAGGACGTTCGCTCCGGTTATTGGTTTCACCCGATTGCTTGCTCATGCAAACCCGAAGGTAACGCAGCCGGGCAGCCTAATCAAGCGCGGAGTGGACACTGATGGGACAGATAAAAAGGGATATTGCCAAAACAAGACGAGAAAAAGAGATTGCAGAGACCGCTAGAGTGTTCCTAACTATCTGCCTTTATGAAAGCTAAATGGTATATCCCCCCCGTACTGTTGTCCTTGGTTTTAACCTTCCTCGTTTCCTGTGGCGGAACTTTTCCGGGTATGGGTGGCGGTAAGACAACCAGAACGAACAAAGCCTTGATGGGGCTCTCCGTAGGGTTGTCCAAGGCCCAAGTTTATCAGTTGGCGGGCACCGCAGCTAAAATCGAAGGGTACGACTGGGGTAGCGTATGGTTCTACCAAACCGGTTCCGGAGGAGGCGTGAACGTCTTGATCGACGGCAACGAGGACAAGAACTTCACCCCCATCGTCTTCGACAACTCCAATCGCGTTACTGGGTACGGCTGGAAATTCTACACCCAGACCATCCGCGACCTCGGCACGGGACAATTCTAAGGCGCAGGCAAATCTCCGTGTCCGACTTTCCTCTTCGTGGAAAGAGGGCTTTACTTCGATCGCCAAAGCCATCTCGCTTGACCATGTTCCCAGGTTAGCCTACAGCTTTCCCTTCCCTGAAGATTCGTTGGCCACCAAGCGCTCGCGAACCATTGCCCGGATGGCGGAATTGGTAGACGCGCTGGATTCAAAATCCAGTTCCCGCAAGGGAGTGAGGGTTCGATCCCCTCTCCGGGCACCACTTGCCAAGCGATTGGTTTAACCTGGTACCGAGAAGGGATTTACTTTTTCGCGGCTTTGGGGTTGGGCAGGTCGGTGATGGTGCCCTCGAATACCTCGGCAGCGAGTCCGACCGACTCATGCAAGGTAGGATGAGCGTGGATAGTCAGGGCCAAATCTTCGGCATCGCAGCCCATTTCGATGGCCAATCCGATTTCTCCGAGAAGTTCGCCCGCGTTGGAGCCGACGACCGCCCCGCCAATGATGCGGTTGGTTTCCTTTTCAAAAATCAATTTCGTCATACCTTCGGAACAAGCGGAAGCCAAAGCCCGGCCGGAAGCGGCCCACGGGAAGACCGCGGTCTCGTAGTCGATGCCTTCCTCCTTGGCTTCACGCTCCGTCTTGCCCACCCAAGCAACCTCGGGGTCGGTATAGGCGATGGAAGGAATCACCTTGGGATCGAAATAGTGTTTTTTGCCCGCGATGACCTCGGCGGCCACGTGCCCCTCGTGGGCTCCCTTGTGAGCGAGCATCGGTTGCCCCACGACGTCCCCCACCGCGTAAACGTGGGAGAGGTTGGTTCGCATCTGCTTGTCGACCGCGATGAAACCTCGCTCGTCGACTTCCAGTCCCGCTTTCTCGGCATCGATGGCGCCGCCGTTCGGAGTTCTTCCAATGGCCACCAGGACGGCGTCGTATTCACGGGTCTCCTCGCTCCCGTCCTTGGCCTCCATGGTGACGGCGATGCAATCGTCCCTAGCCTCGACTGCGGTGACCTTGGTCTCGAGCATCAAGTGGTAATCGTCGGCGATGGTCTTTGTGAAGGCTTTCACCACGTCGGGATCGGCCGCGGGAATGACTTGGTCGAGCATCTCGACCACTTCCAACTTGGAACCAAGGGCATGATAAACCATGCCCATCTCGAGCCCGATGATGCCCCCGCCCATGAGAAGCATGCGCTCCGGCACCTCCTTCAACTCAAGGGCATCGGTTGAGTCCCAGATACGGGGATCTTCATGCGGAATGAAAGGCAGTTCGATAGGACGGGAACCCACTGCCAAGACAACGTTCTCGAAATGAACCGTGACGGTTTCCTCGCCCCCCTCCACGATCATTTCATTGGGGCCTGCAAATTTGCCGTACCCATTGACTACCTGGCATTTCCTCATCTTTGCCATCCCGCCCAAGCCACCTGTAAGCTGGCCAATCACCTGCTCCTTCCACTTGCGGATTTTGGAAAGGTCGATGGTGGGTTCGCCGAACTCTATGCCGTGGCCCGACATGGCCTTGGCATCCTTGATCACCTTGGCTAGGTGAAGGAGGGCCTTGGAGGGAATACATCCAACGTTAAGGCATCCCCCGCCAAGGGAATCGAAGCGCTCGATCAGAACAGTCTCGAGGCCGAGGTCGGCGCAACGAAAGGCAGCGGCGTATCCCGCCGGTCCCGAGCCCAATACGGCGACCTGCGTCTTGAGCTCCTTGCTCATGAGCTAGCCTTGGCCGCCTCCGCGGCCACCTCCACGAGGGCCTCCTTGAAGAAGTTGAGAAACCGTACCCCGTCGGCGCCGTCAATTACGCGGTGGTCATAGGAAAGGGAAAGCGGCAAGAGCAGGCGAGGTTCGAAGTCTTCCCCATTCCAAACCGGTTTCGTCTGGGAACGGGAAAGCCCGAGGATCCCGACGTTGGGGGCGTTGACGATGGGAGTGAAAGCAGTACCGCCAAGGCCGCCGAGGCTCGATATGGTGAAAGTGGAACCGGCCATGTCGTTCATGGTGAGCTTTCCTTCGCGGGCCTTGGCCGAGAGGGAGAAAAGATCAGCGGTCAGCTCCTCGGCGCTTTTTTCATCAACGCCACGCACCACCGGTACGACGAGCCCGTTGGGGGTGTCCACGGCAATGCCAAGGTCGACGTATTTCTTGAGTACGAGGCCCTTTTCGTCAGAGGAAAGCGAGGAATTCATGGGGGGCAATGCGCGGAGAGCCTTGGCGACGGCCTGCATGACGAATACTAGAATGGTATACTTAATGCCCGAGTCCTTTTGGGCCTCCTCCGCATTACGTTTCTTGCGCAAAGCCTCGAGGTCGGTGACGTCGGCCTCGTCCCATTGGGTGACATGGGGTATCTTGACCCAATTGCGGTGCAAGTTGGCTCCCGTAAGTTTCTGTATTTTGGTGAGGGGTTTTTCCTCCACCTCCCCGAATTTCTCGAAATCGACGTCGGGCCAAGGTAGCAAGTCGAGCCCGCCTCCACCCGATTCCAGCCGACGTAGAGCATCCTTGACGAAGTTGCGGACGTCTTCCTTGCGGATGCGGTTCTTGAGGCCGGTGCCCTGCACCTTGGCCAAATTGACACCGAACTGCCTGGCCAAGCGACGAACCACCGGAGAGGCATAGGCGTATTCGCGGTTTTCCACGAAACCTTCTGCTTGCACAGCAGCCGCAGCGGGCGCAGTGGTGGGGGTGGGAGCGGGAGGGGGAGCCGCCGGTTCTTCGAGTTCGGCCTCTGCAGGCTTTTCCGCCGGGACTTCGGTGATCTCGAGAATCAAAAGCGGGGAAGCAGAGGAAAGCGAGTCGCCGACGGCTACCTGGACTTCCTTCACCAAGCCGGCAAAGGGAGAAGGAATCTCCATGGCTGCCTTGTCCCCCTCAACCACGATTAGGGGGGCCTCAGCTTCAATCACGTCGCCGACCGTAACCATCACCTCGGTCACCTCGACCTCGTCCGTCCCCACGTCGGGAAGACGGATTTCCTTATCCACCGGGGCGCTTGCTTCAACTTCCGTCGCCTCGGCAGGCTCCTCCCGAGATTCATCCTCCTCCTCCACGGCAACCGGCGATTCGCCTTCAAGCAACAAAGCAAGGGAACCCGTGGTGACGACATCCCCCACTTTCAACTTGATTTCACTGACTACTCCGGCTTGAGGAGAGGGGATTTCCATGGCCGCCTTGTCGCCTTCAATGGTAAGCAAAGGGGTATCCTCTTCAATCGTGTCACCAACGGCAACCAGTATCTCGGTGACCTCGGCCTCGTCGGCTCCAATGTCTGGCAAAATGATTGCGTTGGCCATGGGCTTGGAAAGCTATGCGTGAAGCGGGTTTTCTTTGTCTGCGTCGATAGCGAACCTATCGATCGCCTTGGCCACCTCGCCTTTTTCGACCACTCCCTGCTTGGAGAGTTCGTGCAAGGCAGCCACCACCACGTAGCCTGCGTTCACCTCGAAATGGCGCCGAAGGTTCTCGCGGCTGTCGGAACGCCCAAACCCGTCGGTACCCAGCACCTTGTAGGAGGAGCCGGGAAGATACGCCCGAATTTGTTCGGCGTGGTTCTTGATGTAATCCGTCGAGGCAATGGTGGGATCGTCCGACAGGACTTCGGCAAGGTAAGGAACCTGCGGATCGCCTTCGGGGTGAAGCATGTTGTGTCGGGCGACGGACTGGCCGTCGCGGGCCAACTCGTTGAACGAAGTAACGCTGAACACGTCGGAGGCAATACCATGGTCCTCGCTCAAGATGGCAGAGGCCTTGATCACTTCATTGAGAATGGTTCCCGATCCAAGTAACTGAATCTTGGCCTTGTCGCCCTCAACGCTTAGCAACTTGTAAATACCCCGACGAATACCATCCTCCACGCCCTCTGGCATGGCAGGTTGGTGATAGCTTTCGTTCATCAAGGTGACGTAATAGTAGACGTTCTCCTGATCCGGACCATACATCCGACGGAGGCCATCCTGAAGAATGACAGCCACCTCGTAAGCGAAGGTGGGGTCGTAGGATACGCAGTTGGGGACAGTGGAAGCCAAGACGTGACTGTGACCATCCTCGTGCTGGAGGCCTTCGCCGTTGAGGGTTGTCCGACCGGCAGTGGCGCCCAGCAGAAAGCCTCGCGACTGCTGGTCTCCAGCCAACCATGCCATGTCACCCACTCGCTGAAAGCCGAACATGGAATAATAGATGTAAAAGGGAATCATGGGGAGGTCGTTTGTGCTGTAACTGGTAGCAGCCGCAACCCAGGATGCCATTGCCCCCATTTCATTGATGCCTTCCTGAAGCACTTGCCCGGTACTGTCCTCCTTGTAGTAGGAAACCGCATCCTTGTCTTGCGGGACGTAGTTTTGGCCACTTGGGTTGTAAATGCCGATTTGGCGAAAGAGACCCTCCATGCCAAAGGTACGGGCCTCGTCAGCCACGATGGGAACGATACGATCACCCAAATGCTCGTCCTTTAGTAGGAGGTTCAACGCTCGCACAAAGGCCAAGGTAGAGGAAATTTCACGCTTTTGCTCACCAAGAAGAGAATCGAATGCCTCCAATTGGGGAATTTCCAATTCGCCGCTGAACCGCGAGTTGCGAGTCGGCATATACCCACCGAGCTCCTTTCGCCTGGCATGGAGATATTCATGCTCGGGAGAGCCTTCTTCCAAAGTAAGATAAGGCAATTTCGACAAATCTTCCTCGGGCACCAAATTCGTGAGGCGCAGGCGATCCCGCAGATGGCGAACGGAGGCGGCATCCATTTTTTTGACCTGATGGGCCACGTTCTTCCCTTCGGCGGCATCGCCCATGGCGAATCCCTTGACCGTCTTGGCCAAAATCACCGTGGGGCGATCCTTTGTTTCCTCCGCTTTCTTGAAAGCGGCGTAAATTTTGGAGACTTCGTGGCCACCACGACGCAAAGCGAAGATTTCCTCGTCGGTCATATCAGCGACAAGAGCGGCGGTTTCGGGATATTTTCCGAAAAAATTCTTTCTCACGTAAGCGCCGTCCTTGGATTTAAAGGTCTGGTAATCCCCATCCAAAGTCTCGTTCATCAACTGGAGCAACTTACCCGACTTGTCCTTGGCCAAAAGTTTGTCCCAATTATTTCCCCAGATCACCTTGATCACCTGCCAACCTGCTCCTCGATATAGGCCTTCCAATTCCTGAATGATCTTGCCGTTGCCCATGACGGGCCCATCCAGTCGCTGGAGGTTGCAATTCACCAAGAAGCAGAGGTTGTCGAGTTTCTCGCGAGCGGCAAAAGCAAGGCCTCCCTTGGATTCGGGCTCATCCATCTCACCGTCGCCGACAAAGCAAAAAACACGCTGTTCGGCGGTATCCTTGAGATCGCGGTTTGCGAGGTAGCGCAGGAAGCGAGCCTGGTAGATAGAGGAAATCGGGGCAAGACCCATGGAAACGGTGGGAAACTGCCAGAAATCAGGCATCAGCTTGGGATGAGGATAAGAGGAAAGCCCGTTGCCATCGACCTCTTGGCGAAAGTTGTCCAAATGCTCCTCGGTCAGGCGACCTTCAACGAAGGCCCTGGAATAGATTCCAGGAGAGATATGACCTTGGTAGTAGATAAGGTCACACGATGACCCATCTTCAGAAGCTCGAAAGAAATGATTGAAGCAAACCTCGTAAAAGGTTGCTGAAGACTGATAGGAAGCCATGTGACCGCCCAACTCCAAATCCTTGTTGGAAGCTCGTAAAACCATCATGATCGCATTCCAGCGAATGACTGATCGAATCCGGCGCTCAATAGTGGAATCGCCCGGGTATGGAGGTTCCTGTGAGGGCGGTATGGTGTTGACGTAATTGGTGGTTACGCCGGTCGGCATGTCCACTCCAGCAAAACGAGCTTGGTCCATGACTCTCTCAAGGAGAAATCGGGCTCGGTCGGTACCTTGCCTGGCAATGACCGCAGAAAGGGATTCGATCCATTCCTGCGTTTCCTCTGCATCTGTTTCTTCCAACATCAAAATTGCACTTTGGTTAGCTTAAATGAAGTGTATCAAAAAGGGAAAGGTGACACCTAGGTATTAACCGAGGAAAACGACGGCTCATAGTATTAACTCAGGTCATGAGGTGACAAGCCTTAAAGGCAATCACACCATCGATCACTGGGTGATCGGGAAATACCAGGAAATCCCTTGGGGGTTCCTCGAAAGGAAGATCTTGCAAGCGTTACAAGAAGTGCCAGAAGCCAGCCGGTGGAGGGTGGAGAAGGCGCTCCCGAAAAAGATCTCGGCCCACCGCGGGACTCCATCCCTCAGGAAGCCTCGCCTGTCTCGGTGCCTTAAAAAGCCGCTTGAAGAAATGCCATGAAGGGTCCCGGATAAACCCCGAGAATCAGTACCAACAAGGCCAAAGCGAAAACGCATAGCTTAATGCCCGGGCTTATACCCTCGTCGTCATCCAGGTGCGGTGACTCGTCTTCACTCACCAGAAAAGCCTTGAGAGCTAAAACGTAATAATAGAGGGAAATCACGCTCATGACCAAGGCCAGGCAAACGAGAAAGACCAGCCAACCATTGCGACCGCTCAATAGTTCTCCGAGAACGTAGCTCATCTCGACCTGATCGAACGCGGAGTAAAACAAATAGTATTTCCCCACGAAGCCGGCCAAGGGAGGGATGCCGGCGGAGGAGAGAAGGAACAGCAGGAAAGCGAAACTGAGCCCGGGATGCCGGCGCCAGCTGCCGCTGAAGTCTTCCAGTCGCCCGTCTCCCTTCATGCGGTCAGACAGTAAACCGATGACCCCAAAGGCTCCCACGTTCGCCAAGGCATAGACCACGACGTAGAAGATAGAGGCCGCGTAACCATCCGGTGAACCTGCAAGAAGACCGATCAAAAGATACCCTCCATTGGCTATGCTGGCATAAGCCAACAACCTCTTCAGGTTGCTTTGGCGAAGAGCGCCAAGGTTACCGATCAACATGCTGAAAATCGCTGCCGTGGCGAGAGGAGCGAAGATCATGGTGGCAGTTTCGGGACCCGGCGGCAGGGCGGCAATCAGCTTAACGAGAAAGAAGACGCTGGCGACCTTGGACCCGGAAGCCACCCAAGCGGCAACCGGTGTGGGAGCGGATTGGTAAACGTCGGGCGCCCAAAGATGAAACGGCACCACCGCCACCTTGAAGCCCAACCCAACCAATACGAAGACGAGGCCAAGGGCGAACAAGGTGGAACGATCGCTCCAGTCACTCCATGTTCCGATATCCAAGGAACCAGTGGCTCCATAGAGATAACTTACGCCAAAGACGAAAAAGGCAGAAGCCACTCCGCCAAAGGCAAAGTACTTCAGCCCGGCCTCTGCGGATTGCGGAGATGAAGTCTTGAATGCGACCAATGCATAAAGGCTCAAACTGACGAGTTCCAAAGCCACGAAGGCCAGCAATAGGTTTTCCGTAGTCGCCAGAAAACCCATACCGAGAGCGGACAAAAGAATCAGGGCATGGTATTCGCTGGCATGCGTGGTGGGGCAATGCCGGGTCGCAAACCGAATCACTGCCAAAGTCAGGCCGTAGACAATCGCCTTGGCCGCCAAGCCCGTGGCATCCAGATTCAACTGCCCCTCCGCAATCTCAAAAACGCTACCCTGCATCCATTGGAAGGCCAGACAACATAGAGCCAAGAGGAGACCGATGCTCGAAACCTCCCCGGCTATGCGTCCACGTTCATGCGGGGACTTCCCCTGACACAAACCATAGTCAACTCCCAAGGCAGCGAACAAGGCGACCACCACGATGAGGTCGGGCAAGGTTGCCTCCAGCAAGGTCAGGTAGTCCATCGAAGGACCTCCTTCCCGATGTTTTCAAGGATCGGTTCCAAGCTCGGCTCGATCCATTGCGTCAGGATGTCGGGATACAGGCCAACGACCAAGGAACACCCCAAGAGGATACCGCAAGCCGTTTTCTCGGCGCAGGTCATGGGCTCGTACGAAGTGGGTGGGTCGTTCTCCTCGGTGTTTTCCGATTTTCGGAAAAAGGCCTCGTGCGTCTTCACCAAAACGTAACCAAAGGCCAAGAGGATGCCCAAGCCTGCAAGCAACAGGATGGGAGCCCCCAAGTGTTCCGCCTTCCATACCCCGATGAGAGCGTATAGTTCGGCAATGAACCCACTGAATCCGGGCAAGCCCATCGACGCCAGGCCGGTCACCACGAAAACCCACGTCACCCCGGGCATACGGTCGATCAAGCGATGGAAATGATCCAGTTTCCGAGTATGGGTACGAACGTAGATCACGCCACCGACCAAGGCGAAGAGCGCCGCCCCCAGGACTCCATGAGAAAACATCTGCAGCACGGCGCCGTCGAAGCCTTCCAGGTTGAGGGTGGCCAATCCCAGCAAAACGAAGCCCATGTGACTAACGCTGGAATAACCAATGACGTATTTGAAATCCTTTTGATTGAGGGCGACCAACGCGCCGTAGACAATGTTGATGACGGCCAACCAGGCAATCGTGGGAGCCCAATAGTAAGCGCCCCAGGGAAAGAGGCCGATGGCTACGCGCAAACACCCGTAGGCGCCCAGTTTCATAACCACGCCAGCGAGCAACATGGAGGCGGCCACAGGAGCCGCGGCATGGCCGGTGGGAGCCCAAGTGTGAAAAGGCCACATACCTGCGAGCACGGCAAAACCGATGAAGGTGACAGCAAAGAAAACGACTTGGAATTCCGGGGAAAAGTCACCTTCGTTCATGAGCCTGACCATGTCGAAGGTTTCCAAGCCGGACGCGAAATATACGGCGAGGATTCCGAACAATACGAGGGCGCTGCCGCCAAACGAATAGAGAGCCAGCTTCATCGCGGCATATCCCTTTCGGCCACTGCCCCAAATCGCTATGATGAAATATTTCGGTATGATTGCGATTTCGTAAAAGACGAAGAGGAGGAACAAGTCCATCGAGAGGAAGGTACCGTACACTCCACCGATGAGGGCTAGGATATAGGCGTAGAACTCATTCGCCCGAGTCTCCATCCGCCATGACGTCAAGACCGCGCAAACCGCCACGATCCCCGTCACCAAGATCAAGGGCAAACTGATGCCGTCGACGCCAAAGTGAAAACTGGCGCCGATCGATGGTATCCAATCATACCGCAAAACGTCCTGGAATCCACCGTCGGCAGCATCCCTGCGCGTGGCGCAGCAAACGGCTGTGGCTAGCCCGAGAATCGTTGTGATCAAGGCTACCCAACGAATCTCCCGCCAGCGGGAAGGCGGAGTGCAGGCTACCACGAAAGCTCCGAGGTAACTGATGACTACGGTGAGAATAGCGAGCATGGCGTACTAACGAAGCAAGTTGGCTAAGATTTGGGAAGTAGCGTCACTGAAGGCGAGCCAGTCGCCGGGAGCCAAGCCTATCCAGAAAACAAAAAGAAGAAGAGGAACCAAGGTTGCGGTTTCGGATCCGGTGAGGTCGGGCAATTGAGCCCACTTCGCTTTTTCGGGACCAGTAAAGGTTTTCTGCAGAACGGTCAGCAGGAAAACCGCAGTGGCAAGCAAGCCTATCACGGCGCACGAAACGATTCCCGGAGCCAAGGCGAAACCACCACTGAAAATAAGGAATTCCGCAGCGAACCCCGCAAGGAACGGAAGCCCCAGTGAACAAAAAGTGAGCAGGAAGAAAACTCCCGTCAAGCGAGGCATTGCCCTGCCCAAGCCTCCTAGTTCATTAATATCCCGGGTGCCGCAACGGTTTTCCAGCAAGCCCACGACGTAAAACAAGCCAGCCGCGGTTACGCCATGAGCAAACATCTGGAGGGTGGCTCCCTGAATGGCCAAGACGGGAGCCTCCACGAAATTCGCAGGCAAAGTTCCTGCCGCCGCCGCGAAGATGCCCAACATGCAATAGGCGACGTGATTGAGGGATGAATAGGCTAGAACTTTCTTGAGATCGGTCTGACGCAAGGCGAGAAAAGCGCCCCAAAGGACGGTGACCAAGGCCAAGGCCATCAAAGGTTCGTTGTAAGCTTGTATACCTTGCGGGAAAAGCGGAACCATGATCCGAAGGAAGGCGTAGACCCCCATCTTCGACATTACCCCGGTCAAGATCATGCTTACCGCAGTGGGAGCCTGGGCGTAAGCCGATGGTTGCCAAAGGTGCAGCGGAAATAAAGGCACCTTGACCCACAATCCAATGATCACGGCCAAGAAAACCCAAGGATACACGGAGCCCAGTTCGGCGGGCAGCATGCCCGTCTGCGCCAAATCAGCCAAAACGGGAAAATCCAGAAATCCGGTGTGAAGGAAAATCGTGATGAAGCCAAGGAGCATGAACACGCTGCCCAAGGCCGTGAAGAGAAAGAACGAAAGAGCCGCCCGATGACGGCTTTCATCTCCACCAAACAACTTGATGAGAAAAAACGCAGGTACCAAAGCCGCCTCCCAAAAAATGAACCAGTGGAAAAAGTTCAAGGCCGTGAAGGCGCCGAAGAGAGAGGTGAACTGTATGCAGAGCAGGGCATAGTAGGCTTTGGCTCCTTGCTGACGATTCCATGAAGCGAGAACTGCAAGGGGGGCCAACAAGGCGGTCAGCAACAAGACCAGCATACTTATTCCGTCGACGGCCACGTAGTAGTGTACGCCGAGACGGGGTATCCAAGCCGCCTTCTCGACGAACTGGAGGCCTCCCGAGGCATCGAACCGCTGTAAGATCAAGAGGGTGCCCACCAAGGAGAGAAGGGACGAGAAAAGGGCGAGGAACCTGATGCCGCGGTAATTGCTCGCCGGCGTGAAGAGGATGAGCAAAGCCGCGACCAAGGGGCAAAACGTTACCAAGGTGATCATGCTAGGAACACCCTCCTATGGCAAAAGCTCCAAAAATCACGGCCCCGAGAGCCACCCACCTCAAATAACTGGAAAGAAAGCCGCCTTGGGGCGAGGTAGCCAATTCGCCGCTTTCCTTCAGGGAGTCGCAGGTGCCATCAAACACCCAGTTGTCGATCAAGGCGCGGTCGCCGAAGTGATGGAAGATATAGGAGATGGCTTGGGCGGCAAAAACGATGAGTTCTCGAAACATCGCGAGAATAGCGTCCAAGATTGCCACCACCAATGCGGTGATTTGCCACAGAAGACAAACCGTGGCGGCATAGATTTCATCAAAGTAAAACTTGTTCTCCATTACACGGTAGGCTTTGCCTAGAATACCCGACAGAGGATCTGCGATCTCGCCACCGTAGGGCTTACCCGCATAGATCAAACAACAAAGAGCGATGCCACCCAAGGAGACCGCCCATGCGACTTCCACCACGATGAGAGGATGTTCAGCGGCATGATAACCCCCGAAATATTCGAATACTCCTCGATCCACGGCAAAGTACCCGAAAGCCAGCGCGAAGGCTGCGAGAACGAACAAGGGAGCGGTCATCTGGACCGGGCTTTCATGAGGCTCGCCACCTGAACCACGGTGCTTGCCAGGGAAGACGTAGAGACATTGGCGAGTGACGTACATGGCAGTCAACAAGGAGACGACGGCGCAGGTCCAGAAAATCCCGGGGCGGTCGTGGTAAGCGGCAGCCAGGATCTCGTCCTTGCTGAAAAAACCGCTGGTGTAAGGCACTGCGCAAAGCGAAACGGCACCGCAGAGATAAACCAGGGTAGTCAATTTCATGCGGGCAACCCCGCCCATCTTGCGGATGTCCTGTTCGTCGCCACACCCGTGAATGATGGAACCGGCGCCAAGGAACAAAAGGGCCTTGAAGAAGGCATGACTGTGCAGGTGAAACATTCCCACGGCCACTCCACCCACCGCGATGCCCACCATCATCAAGCCTAATTGGCTCACTGTCGAAAACGCGAGAATACGCTTCAAGTCGTATTGCCCCAAGGCCGCAAAAGCCGCGAAAAGAGCGGTGGCGGCGCCTACCCAGGCCACAACGTCCAAGGCAGGTGAACCATCGAACAAAGGCAAGGTCCGGGCCACGAGGAACACACCCGCTGCCACCATGGTGGCAGCATGGATCAACGCCGAGACTGGAGTGGGGCCTTCCATTGCATCGGGCAACCAAACGTGCAAAGGCAATTGACCCGACTTGCCGATGGCCCCAACGAAAAGCAGCAAGGCGATTACTCCCGCCGCCGTAAGGCCCCAGAATCCCGATTCGGCTTGCAGGGTCTCCAAGGCAGCTCCTTCCAGCAAACCTTCCCCATTGGAGTAGAAGAGGAGTGCCCCGGTCGATTGAAAAGCCCACAGGATGGCAATCAGGAAACCCAAGTCCCCGATGCGCGTGGTGATGAATGCCTTCTTGCCGGCGGCCGCGGCGCTAGGCTTGTGAAACCAAAAGGATATCAGGAGGTAGGAAGCCACGCCCACGATTTCCCAAAACATGAAGAGCAAAAGCAGGCTATTGGACAAGACAAGCCCCAACATCCCAGTCGCGAAAAGTGAAAGATAAGCGAAGAAACGTCCTCGCCGGAGGTCGTCTTCCATGTACTTTGCCGCGTATAAGAAGATCAGGAAACCGACGAAGGTGACCATAGCCACCATGCTCCCGCTGAGTGGATCGAGGATAAAACCGAAGTCGATGCTTTTGCCGGCAATGGTCATCCAGGTGAAATTAAAGGTCATGGGAGCATCCAGTTCCCCTGACAGGTTGAACGCCCGCAAGGCCGGTACCATGGCCGCCGCCATGCCCGCGATGCAGATCAGGGAAGCCGCCACTCCGCTACGACAAAGCAAAGCGAACACGCAGGCAATCAAAGGCAGAAGCGGTATCCAAACGAGCCAACTCAAACTGTCGCTTCCTTCCATTCGCGTCAGCCTTTCAAGGACTTCAGTTTATCCACGTCCACGGAACGATAATGCCGATAAACGGCTATCACCAAAGCCAATCCAACGGCTACCTCCGCCGCCGCTACCGCGATCGCGAAAAGGGCGAATAGAGGACCCGACAGCGCCTCGGTATTTTCACCGTAACGCCAAAAGGCGATGAAATTGAGGTTGGCCGCATTGAGCATGATCTCGATGCCAATCAGCACGATGATGGCATTACGCCTAGTGAGAACACCGACCAAGCCTATGCAGAACAACAAGGCGGCAAGAATGGTGAAATGCTCGAGACCTATCATCTTACTCGTTCTCCTCCCCTTCTCCGTCCTCGCTGGTTCCCTTGGCCACCACGATGGCACCCAGAAGGGCGGCGGTAAGCAACAAGGCAGTTACTTCCAAGGTCAATGCGTAGGGGTCCATAAGACGCTCACCCAGTAATTTGGTGGTGAGGCTTGCCCCGGTTGCCGATTGCTCATGCAAATGGGCGTCGCGCAGAACCGGCAAGAGCACGAAGCAAAAGGTGGCGATCGCCAACAAGAAACCCCAGAATCCTCCGCGGGAGCCCCCTCCCCTGCGATCGTCTCCGGTTACGCGTTGAGTAAGCATGATGGCGAACAACATGAGGATGCCGACCGCTCCGACGTAAACCAGTATTTGCACGGCGGCGAGAAACTCAGCCATCAGCAAAAGGAAAAGGCCGGCCAAGGCCCCGAAGAACAGCAACAACCCGAAAACAGCCCGCACCAAGTTGGTCACCTGCACGGCGAGAATGGCTCCCAGAAGCGCCACCGATGCGAAAACGTAAAAGGCGATGGTCATTCGGCGAAATGGTACTTACGGGGAGCCGGGGCATCCGATTGATTCATGCGGGAAAGGCCCTTGGCCACGAGATAGAGGAAAACGAAAGCCGCCACGCTGGCCCAGACCCGATCCTCCTTCGCGACATGGAAAAGAAATCCCGCGACGAAGACGTTGACCAAGGCCAAGGGCAAAAGGAATTTCCAAGCGAAGCTCATCAATTGGTCCACCCGTAAGCGAGGCAGGGTGCCTCGAATCCAAATCAGGACGGCCATTAGAACGAACATCTTGAAGAAAAACCAGACGAAGCCCGGGATAAGGAGCGCATGGGGATCGGAAGACCACCAGGGCTGGAAGTTGGGGCCATTCCAACCTCCGAGAAAGAGGGTGATGGCCAAGCCGAGCACGGCGAAGGCGCCAATGTATTCGCCAAGAAAAAACAAGGCGAACTTAAACCCACTGTACTCGGTCACGTAACCCGCGATGATCTCAGACTCGGCCTCCGGCAGGTCAAAGGGGGAACGATTGGTCTCAGCCAAGGCGGCGATGAAAAAGATGATGAAACCGGCGAAGCCCCATGGCGTGAAAACGTGCCACCCCGCGATCTGCCCCAGAAAACGCAGCCCCGAGTTCTCACTAGTCGCCCAACCTTCCACGACTTGGGCTCCCACGATCTCACGGGTATCTAGTGAACCCACCATCATGACGACGGTGACTGCGGACAACACGAGCGGAATTTCGTAGCTCACCATCTGAGCCACCGCTCTCATGCCACCGAGGAGGGAGTACTTGTTGCGAGAAGCCCAACCCGCCAGGAACACCGCCAAGGTATTCATGCCGAGGATGGCGAAAAAGAAAACCACGGCAGTGTCGATGGGTGACATGGTCATCCCGAGACCAAAAGGAATGAAGGCGAGACAGGCCATGGAAGACACCAGTACCAAAAGAGGAGCGATGAGGTGAAAGAAATGATCCGATGAACGCGGCACGATGTCTTCCTTCGTGATCATCTTGATACCGTCGGCAATGGGCTGAAACAAGCCGAAGGGGCCGACACGATTGGGGCCGATACGATTCTGTATGCGAGCCAACCCTTTGCGCTCCAACCAAGTGGTGAAGGCAAAGCAAAGGGCGAACACGGTAGCCAAGGGAACCGCGGCGAGTAAAATGCCCACGATCTTGGCCAAGGCGGGACTACAGGCCAGTTCGCCTTGCACCCAGTTCGCGAACTGCACCAACACTTGATCCGGATTGTCGAAATTCAAGATACGCCCTCCCCTTCCTCGGCTTTCTTCTCATCATCTTCCCCGGAACCTGCGGTTTCTTCGGGTTCTTCCGACGTTTCTTTTCCTTCGGAACCGCCCGATGACTCTTCTTTCGCATCCTCGGTTTCATCGGTCGCGGCAGCAGGTTCCTCGACGGGAGTTTCTTCGGCTGCGGGTTTTTCCTTCGCCTCAGACTCGGCCTTGGCATGATTCTCGGAAGGTGCCGCGGGCTCCGCTTTCGGTTCTTCGGCTACGGGCTCCGAGGCCTCTGGAGAATCCTTTTTCTCGGATGCTTCTTTCTCCGCCGCCGCCTTGGCGGCCGCAGCGGCCGCGGCTTTTTCCTCGCGGGCTTTTTTCTTGGCCTCGTCAGCGGCTTTCTTGGCGGCCAGGTTAGCGTCGCGGGCTTGGGCTTCTTCCGGATGTATCTTGTGGTAATAGTCGTTGGACTTCAGCAATTCGTCGCGGTTGAACAGGAGGTCTCCAAATCGATCCTCCTTGGAGTACTCGAACTCACTGTCCATCACGATGGCATCGAAAGGGCAAACCTCCACGCAGATTTGACACCCCATGCAAACCGAAACGTCGATGTCGAAAACCTTGGGCCGCTTGACGAATTTTCCGTTCTCGTCCTTTTCCTTCACGATGTAAATGCAGGCGGGCGGGCACTCGCGTTCGCAGATTTGACAAGCCACGCACCGCATACCGTCGACTTCCTCCTCCCCGTCGTATATGAGAAAGGGAAAGTTTCGGGTAAAAAGAGTGACCGTGTCGCCCGCTTCGGGGTACTGCACGGTAGGCAACCGCTCCTTGCGTCCGCGATCGAAATAGGTCATGGCGAAATTCTTCAGCGTGACAGCCATTCCCTTGAAAATTCCTGATCCCAGCAAATCCATGACGTCGTTCCTTAGCGGTCCACCTCTCCCAAAACAATGTCCACGCTGCCGAGAATGACGACGGCATCGGCCACCTTGTGGCCTAGGCAGAGGTCTTCCAGCACGGTGAGGTTAACGAGCGATGGCGGGCGAACTCGGTAACGGTAAGGCTTGGCCGTGCCATCGCTGACCAAGTAGAACCCAAGCTCTCCCTTGGGACCCTCGATCCTTCCGTAAATCTCGCCCGCAGGTGGCTTGAAGACTCGTGGAGCCTCACCCATGATCGGACCTTCAGGAAGTTCGTCCATCGCTTGCCTCAATATCTTGATACTCTCACGCATTTCCAAAATGCGAACCATGAAGCGGTCGTAGCAATCGCCTACTTCGCCCATGGGGACGCGAAAAGGAAAACGGTCGTACACTCCGTAGGCATCCACCTTGCGCAAGTCGTAATTCACCCCGCTGGCGCGCAACATGGGCCCTGTGATTCCCGCGTTGATGGCCAATTCGGGCTTAAGCACGCCGACGTTTTGCGTACGCACGAGAATGATTTCGTTTTCTACCAGGAGTTTCTCGTACTCATCGAGAAAGTAGGGAAAAGCATCGACCACTTCCCGACACTTGGTCAGCCAACCTTCCGGCAAGTCGTTGCGCAGACCGCCGAAGCGCATGTAGTTACACATCATGCGGGCGCCACTGGCCCACTCGAAGAGATCGAGTATTTTCTCTCGTTCCCTCAACGCGTAAAGCAAGGGAGTGCCAAGGGCACCGAGATCGTTTACGAAAAAACCCACCAGCATGATGTGGTTCACCAAGCGGGTCAGTTCCGCCATGATCACACGGACGTACTCGGCTCGCTCGGGCACCTCCAAGTCGATCATTTTCTCGCCAGCCAAGGCATAGGCCCAGTTGTTCGTCATGGAACAAAAGTAATCGAGCCTGTCGGTGAAAGGCATGGAACCGAGGTATCCCATGTCCTCGGCCAGCTTTTCATGGTTGCGATGAAGGTAGCCGAACACCGGTCGAAGTTCAGTCACGGTCTCGCCATCGAGCTTTACGTCCATGCGAAAAACACCGTGCGTGCTGGGATGGTGCGGCCCCATGGAAACTTCGAGTAAATTCGTTTCCAGTCCCTCCCGCTCGATCAACTCGAAACCACGCGGTTCCACCGTGGGCTCGGAGCCTGCGACGACTGAGGATTCCATGGTCATTCCTCGGATCCCCCCTCCCCTAACCCCGCGTGCGTCTTGGCTTTTTCCAAGACCTCTCCGTGGGGGGTGGGTTCATATTCATAGTCGTCGGGCTCGACGTAATCTCGCCTCATGGGAAAGTCCTCGAACTCTTCCCACATCAGGAGCCGGCGCAAGTCGAGGTGTCCTTGGAAATCGATGCCGAACAAATCGTACACTTCGCGTTCCTGAAACTCGGCGGAACGAAAGAGAGGCATCAGTGAAGTGGCCACGGGACGATCGCGATCGGTGATGCGTTGCTTGAGGGTCACCAAGCCGCGTTTTTCACTCATCGAGTAAAAGTGGTAAACGACGTCCATACGGGGCGGTTCGTCGATCTTCACGATCTCCGTCTTGCCTTCCTCGTTGACGCGTTTCTCCTTGCGCACGGTAGCCAAATAGTCGATGCCGGTGACGTTACTGAGATAATCGAGACGGTAGCGAGGATCGTCGCGGAGAAACTGCACTACCTCGAGAACAAGCGCTGGCTGGGTGATCAAGGCTCCCGTGCCTTTCTCGACCTCGAGGGAGGGGAAACTTTCCAAGACAGGAGCCAGATCAACCGGGGTCTCGTCGCTCACGGGCATCCGTCCTCCGGCATGTTCGGCCTTTTTTCAGGAGGCTGCCAAACCTCGGGGTTATAAGGTGGGTCCAAATCCTTGCCCGAGAAGGAAGGCACCGGATACTCACGGTTACCTTCGACGTAGGCGGGATTGTTCGACCCTTTGCCCAAGGTACGTTGCCTGCGGATACCCTTCTGCAGAGTCATCAAGGAATGAAGCACCGCTTCGGGACGTGGAGGACAACCGGGAATGTAAACGTCGACGGGGATGTAACGATCAATTCCCTTGAGCACGTTGTACCCCTGCTTGAAGGGGCCTCCCGATATGGCGCATGCGCCCATGGCGATGACGTACTTGGGTTCAGGCATTTGGTTGAAGATACGCACCACTTGGGGGGCCATTTTCTTGGTCACGGTGCCGGAAACAATGAGCAAGTCGGCTTGACGGGGGGAAGGCCTGAAGACCTCGGACCCAAATCGCGCAATGTCGTAACGGGACCCAGCCGAACAGATCATTTCGATGGCACAGCAGGCCAAACCGAATTGCAAGGGCCAGACCGACCCGCTTCGGGCCCAATTGTAAAGCCAGTCCACCGACGAGACGATGACACCGGCCTTTTCCATTTCGCTGCGAGTGGCGTCGTCCAAGTCAACCGAATCCGACAAGGTGTGAGCCTCACTCGTGGTCGACTTGCTGGGATCTTCCATGTTATTTCCAAGACAAGACGCCCTTGAGCCATAAATAGACCAAGCTCTCGGCCAAGAGGAGAATGAAAACCGCCATGGCGATGAAACCGCCCATCCCGACGTCGGCGAAAGCCACTGCCCAAGGATACAGGAAGATGACCTCTACGTCGAAGATGACGAAGGCCAAGGCGTAAACGTAGTATTGAACCTTGAACTGCACCCAAGGATCGCCTTTCGACTCGAGTCCGCACTCGAAGGCAGCCTGCTTGATTTCACCCATTTTCTTGGGGCGCAAAACCAAAGCGATGAGAAGGGGCAAAATCCCGAAAACGAGCGCTACGACAGCCAACACCGCCACTCGCAAATAGTTATCGAAGGGACCTTCCGCGGCATTCGCCAATATTGTCAATGCAGCCATAATTGCATCAAGGAACCAAGTTCCCGGTTTGCCCAATGCTGGTGCAAATCTCTACTGGTCGCATCCACATCCAAGTCTGCTCATCACAAATCGTGGATATATCTCATGCGCGCGACGTCAAGAAGACTCGAAAACCAAACAGGGGGATAGGCGTCGTGGAGAGCAAAATCTCCGGTCGTAAGTCAACTGCCGCGATAGTCTTGCTTGCGATAGCGCTCGCGCAGGCGCTGAGCGTGTAAACGGATGAAACCACCGGCATCCTCGGGCTGGTAATCGCTCTCCGTGCCTTCCATCGAAGCGACGTCCTCGTCGTAGAGGGAAAGTGGAGATTTGCGGCCTATCGTGATGACGTTTCCCTTGTAGAGCTTGAGCCTGACCGAACCGGTGACGGTCTCTTGACTCTTGTCCACCAAGGCTTGCAAAGCCTCGCGTTCGGGGGCGTACCAAAAACCATAGTAGACCATTTCCGCGTAACGAGGGATGAGGCCGTCGCGGAGATGCATGAGGTCGCGATCCATGGTCAAGGTCTCGAGTTGGCGATGACCGTGCATAAGTATGGTCCCGCCCGGCGTCTCGTAAATTCCACGACTTTTCATGCCGACGAAACGATTCTCGACCAAGTCTACCCTGCCGATCGCGTGTTTCCCCCCCAGTTCGTTGAGCTTTGTCAGGGCCTGAGCGGGGGTCACGCTTTCGCCGTTGATCGCCACGCAATCTCCTTTCTCGAAAGCAAGGTCTAGGTATTCGGGGTCGTCGGGAGCATCCTCGGGCGAGTTGCTCAGCTTGAACATGCCCTTGTTTTCCGGGGTGGTGGGATCGAAGCAAGGATCCTCGAGAATGCCCGCCTCGTAGGAAATATGAAGGAGGTTGCGATCCATCGAGTAGGGTTTGGAGGCTGTCGCCTCGACGTCTATGTCGTTCTCCACGCAATAGGCGATCATCTCGGCTCGGCCCGGGAACTTGGTTCGAAACTCGGCTTCCCGCCAAGGAGCTGAAACCTCGAGGTCGGGAGCGAGGGCCGCATAGGTCAATTCAAAGCGACATTGGTCATTGCCCTTGCCGGTGGCGCCGTGCGCCAAAGTCGTGGCCGACTCTTTGCGCGCCACCTCGATGTGGGCCTTGGCGATCAAGGGACGGGCGATCGAGGTACCGAGGAAATACTGCCCCTCGTAGACGGCGTTGGCCCGGATCATGGGATAGACGAAATCGGCGGCGAATTCCTCCACCAAGTCGAGGGTGTGGTGAGAAATGGCTCCAGTGGCGAGGGCTTTTTCCTCGAGACCATCGAGTTCCTCCCCCTGCCCGACGTCGGCGCAATACGTCACCACCTCGGCGTTCTTTTCCTTGGCATACCAGTGAACCAACACGGAAGTGTCCAATCCACCGGAATAAGCGAGCGCTACTTTCATGACTAAATATTGGGTTTCCCCAGTTTCACTTGGGTTAGGTTGAGGATGACTCCCGAGCCAGCAAGGTAACGATGGCCTTCTGAGCATGGAGACGGTTTTCGGCTTGATCGAAAATAACGGATTGGGAGGAATCGAGTACCTCCTGGGTGACCTCGAGTCCCGGATGGGTGGGCATGCAGTGCATGAAGAGGGCCTCGGGCTTGGCTTGGCTCATGAGGTCCGGGGTGACGGCATAAGGACGCATTTTTTCGAGACGCTCCTTTGCCTCGTCTTCGCAACCCATGCTGACCCAAACGTCGGTGTACACGACGTCGGCCTCGAGGACGGCTTCTTGGGCATCGCTGGTAAATTGGAAATTGTCTGGAAGCCCGTCTTTCTCAAGCAAGGCGAGAGTTTCGGGTCCGGGGGCATGGTCGGGCGGACCCGCCAAGGCGATCTCCATGCCGAGCATGGCTCCGCCCAGAATCCAGGAATTCGCCATGTTGCAGGAAGTGTCCCCGAGAAAAGCCAGTTTCTTGCCGGCCAAGGACGCCAAGGGGTTGCTCGTGTCTCCAAGCTTTTCGACGATGGTGAGAGCATCGGAGTAAATTTGGCAGGGATGCAGCAGGTCGGTCAAACCGTTGACGATTGGAATGTTCGCATGCTCCGCGAGTTCCTCCACGATTTCATGACCGAAAGTCCGGATGACCAGGCCACTGAGATAGCGGGACAACACCTTGGCCGTGTCGTGAAGTGTTTCTCCGCGTCCGATTTGCATGTTTTTCTGGTCGAGATATACCGTGCGCCCTCCCAACTCACCAATGCCAACTTCAAAGGACAAACGCGTGCGCGTGCTGTTCTTGTAGAAAAGCAAACCCCATGTCTGGTCCATCAGGAAGGGAGTGACGTCACGCCCCCTGCCTTCCTTGTAAGCAGTCGCAAGCAAGAAGGTCTCTTCGAGCTCTTCGCGGGAAAAATCGGTTTCCTTCAGGAAATGTCTCATGGAAAAAAACAGTTTAGCAAAATTCAGTCTTCGTTCAAATGCCAATCCTCGATCGCGGTTTCCACAATCGCGGCGGCTTTCTCGAGGTCTTCGGAAGAAACGTTCAGAGGTGGCAGAAAACGAACCACCTCCCCACCAGCAGGTACGGTGAGCAAACCCCTCTTCCTCAAGTCCTGAACGAATGCAACCGCCGAGACACGCATTGACAAGCCCACCATCAAGCCTCGCCCTCGAGTACCCGCAAGGAGCTTGGGGTGAGCCGCGGAGATCACGTCCAGTCGCTTCCGAAACTGGGCACCCAGTTCGTTCGCCCTCTCCACGAGGCTCTCTTGCTCGATGACGTCCAAAACGGCCAAGGCCGCCCGGCACGCGATGGGTCCACCTCCGAAAGTCGTGCCATGCGAGCCGGGCGAGAACAAATCAGCGTGAGCCTCGCCCACCCAAGCAGCCCCGATTGGGAAACCACCTCCCAGCCCTTTGGCCAATGCAATCGCGTCGGGTTGAATCCCGGAACGCTGAAAAGCGAAAAAGTCACCCGCGCGACCAATGCCGCATTGCACCTCGTCAAGCATCAGCAAGGCGCCTCGTTCGTCGCACAATTGCCTCAACCCGCGCAGGAAGTCGTCTTCCGCCACCTGAATGCCGCTCTCTCCTTGGATCGGTTCCACCAAGACAGCAGCCGTCTCGTCGGTAATCTTCGATGCAAAGTCCTCGAGATCGTTTAGGCGGGCAAAGGAAAACCCTTCCAAGAGCGGACCGAACCCTTTGCGAATTTTCTCCTGCCCCGTGGCGCTCATGCCACCAAAGGTGCGCCCGTGAAAGCTTCCCTCTGCGCACACTACCCGAAAGACCTTGCCCTCCGTGCCACTTTTTCGAAGGCCATGCAACCGAGACAACTTAAGGAGTGTCTCGTTTGCCTCGGCCCCACTGTTGCAGAAGAGCATCTTGCCCGGACCCGCCTTGGCCACCAAACGTTCGGCCAGTTCGGCCTGTGGCGGGATGGCGTACAAATTGGTGCAATGGGCGAGTGTGGCCGCTTGCTCGGCAACCGCCTCCACCCACTTGGGATGCGCATGGCCGAGCGAAGACACCGCGATTCCCGCCCCCATGTCCAAGTACTCCCGGCCCTCGTCGTCCCACACGCGAGAACCCTCCCCACGGGCGATGGCGATCTCAGGAGATGCGTAATTGCTCAATAGGCAACGACTGTAACGAGTAAGGTCCATGGGTTCGTCCTTTTTGCTTGGGAGGCAAGGTCAGCGCACGATCTCCGTGCCGATGCCCTCGTCGGTGAAAATTTCAAGCAGAAGGCTATGAGGCAAACGTCCGTCCACGAAGTGCACGCGCTTCACTCCAGAGGACAGGGCCTCCACCGCGCTGTCTACCTTCGGGCGCATGCCCTTGGCGATGATTCCGCTCGCCTTGAGGTCATCCACTTGCCCGGCCGGCAAGGTGGAAATCAGGGTATCCACGTCCTCGGGATCCCGCAGCAAGCCCGGAACGTCCGACAAGTAAACCAGACGACGCGCCTCCAAGGCCGCCGCCACCTTGGCCGCGGCAGTGTCCGCGTTGGTGTTGTACAGCTGGCCGTCGGCGGCCGACGCAAGACAGGAGACGACGGGTACTTTGCCCTCGTCCAAGGCTGCATGGAGAAGAGAGGTCTCGACGCCCACGATCTGGCCGACGAAACCAAGGTCCTCTCTTCCGGGAATGGGAACGCAACGCAGAACGTCGATGCCCGAAATACCTTCCGCCAAGCCTTCTCGAGAAGAGACGCGATCACAGACGTCACTATTCACTTCACCGTCCAGGGTATCACGAACCACGGCCAAGGTCTCCGCATCGGTAACACGCAGACCATCCACGAAAACCGGCTCCACGTTCCGCTTGGCCAATTCTCGCGAAATGGCCTTGCCTCCTCCATGTACAATCACCACGCGGATGCCCACGGAATTGAGAAACACGACGTCGCCCGCCACTCGCGAACGAACCTCGTCATCCGGAGCCTCCAAGCAACTCCCCCCGTACTTGACCACGAAAGTGGAGTTGCGGAACTTGCGAACGTAAGGCAGGGCTTCCATCAAGACCGCAGCCTTCTCGACCACGCTCAAGTCACTGCTCGACATGTCTGCTTCGGCACTCATGACTCACTCGATGAATTAGGGTTCGTGGGGGCTTCGCTCTTGTTGAAGTCGACGTAGCCCTCGGTCAAATCGGTCGAAAGCACGCTGCAGGCGCCCTCGCCTTGGTTCAGGTTCATCCGGATGGAAAAACGATCACGGCTCACGATCTCGTTCCACTTTTCGCGATGGCGTGTCTGAGGCTCGCCTTGGCGAAGGGCCGGAACGTCCTCGTAAAAGAGATCCAAACGCTCGAACGCGAGGCCCGCTTTCGCGTATCCGGCCGCATCCACCAAGCGTCCCCAGTTGGGATCGCAACCATACCAAGACGTCTTCACCAAGAGGGAATTGGCGATGGCTCGGGCCACCCGCTCGGCGGAGACGTCGTCGGACGCTCCCTCCACCGTGACCTTAACCACCTTGGTGATACGCTCGCCGTCGCCCACGATTTTCTCGGCCAGGTATTGGCATACTTTCACCATGGCATCCCGCAAAGACTGGATTTCCGACTGGGAGCGACTATTCACCTTGACCCTCGAAAAGCCGTTCGCAAAAGCCAACACCGTGTCGTTGGTGCTCATGTCGCCATCCACCGTCACCTTGTTGAAGGTTTCGTCCACCACCTCTTTCAAGAGAGGGCGAAGCACTGAAGCGTCGACCTCCGCGTCGGTGGTCAGAAACGCGAGCATGGTGGCCATGTCGGGCTCGATCATTCCCGCTCCCTTGGCGGCGCCGGCGACGCGATACACACCCGACTTCGTCTTCACCTCGGCAACGCACGACTTGGTACGCGTGTCGGAAGTGAGGATGGCGCGTAGAAAAGCGCGACCTCCCTCAATCCCATCGGCCAAGTCTTCCGCAGCATCCTTGATTCCCATGGTAATTCGACTGATTGGCATTTTTTCACCAATTCTACCAGTCGAGCAAACGAAGACGTCGTCCTTGTCCAAATTCAATTGGCGAGCGGTCTCCGAAGCCATGACCTGGGCGTCTCTCTCGCCCTGTTCACCGGTGCAAGCGTTGGCGTTACCGCTGTTCACGACCAAGGCGTGAGCATGGTCCTTGCGGGACAACAAATCCATGCAATACCTCACCGGGGCCGCCTTCACGTCGTTGGTGGTGAAGACGCCCGCTGACGTGAAGGGTCTCTTGGAATGGAGGATGCCCAAGTCGAGCCTTCCGTCCCGCTTGCCGCGAACGTCGCTGGCCACGGCGGCGCAAAAAAAGCCGCCCGCTTCCGTCAATCCCTCGCACTCGCCTTGAAACTCCATCACTGCAGCAAGATAAAATTAGAGCAGGCCCGCGGCTTCGTCGAACCCTTCGCACAAGTTCATGGCTTGCACGGCTTGTCCTCCCGCCCCCTTGATCAAGTTGTCCTCTGCCGAGGTAATGACGTAACGCCCGGTGCGAAGGTCCGCGACGACCGAAAAATCCACGCGGTTGCTACCCACGACGTGAGCGACGTCGGGAAATTCCCCGCTGGGCAAGAGGTGGGCGAAGGGTCGACCTGCGAAACGCTCCCTCCAGCGCTCCTCGATCGCGCCCGCATCAAGAGCGCCCGCGGCGACCACGGAAATGGTACTGACTATGCCACGGTTCATCGGGGCAAGATGAGGTTGAAAGGAAATCACAACCTCACCTCCGGCAGCCAAACCCAACTGCTCCTCGATCTCGGAAAGATGGCGATGCCCGGGCAAGCCGTATGCCACCGCGCTCTCGTTGCGCTCGCAGAAGGAAAAACGCTCGTTCGCTTGTCGTCCCGCCCCGCTCACTCCGCTGAAGCTGTTGGCCACGATCCCTTTCGCTTCGATCAAGCCCGCTTCGAGGAGGGGAACCAAAGGCAACAGGATGCTGGTGGGATAACAACCGGGCGCGGCGATAAGCGAACCGTTGTCCCATGACAGGTCGTTGAGTTCAGGCAAACCGTAAGTGGCTTGAGCAAGCAACTCGGGAGCCGGATGAGGGGCTCCGTACCATTCCTCGTAGAGAGTAGCCGACCCCAAGCGAAAGTCCGCCGAGAGGTCGATCACCTTCTTGCCTCCCTCCAGCAGGGCCGCAGCGTACTCGGAAGCCGTCCCATGAGGGAGGGCGAGGAAAAACACCTCTGCATCCATGCTCGCGACGTCACCCGGGTCGGACGAGGTAAAAGACAAGTTGCCCAACTGGCCGCGCAAGGCAGGCAAGGCTTCTTCCACCGATTGACCGGCAAGGGAACGGGAAGTGACGGCAGCCAATTCCACCAATGGATGACCGGCCAGCAAACGAACCAGTTCCTGGCCCGAGTAACCGGATGCTCCTACGATGCAGGTTTTCATGATGGAAATGAATTATTTATGGCTTCCTTAAAGGGGTTTGCAAAAACAAAAGCCCCCCGGGGTTCCGGAGGGCGATTGGAAAGTTTCTTGGTGTCTCTCGGCTGTTCTTTTGTTTCTTAGCGCTTCGAGAACTGGAAACGTTTGCGGGCTCCGGGTTGTCCCGTCTTTTTTCGTTCCTTTTTACGGGGATCTCGTCGCAAGTGCCCCGCCTTCTTCAATGGAATCCTCAATTCGGGATCCATTTCCTCGAGAGCGCGCGCCAACCCATGAGCCACCGCGCCGGCTTGACCGACGGCCCCCCCGCCAGTGACCTTGATCACGACGTCGACGGAACTCTTCTTTTCCACTTCGGTCAAGGGACCGGATGCGATTTTCCGCAAATAGTCGGTTTGGTGATACTCGTTGAAATCCCGGCCGTTGACGGTCAACTTGCCGGTTCCCTCGGTCAACCGCACGCGAGCAACGGAGGTCTTGCGACGACCGGTTCCCACGTAAAAGTTTCCTACTTTCTTGGCCATGAGTCTAATCCATTTCGAGAGGTTGTGGGTTTTGCGCCTCATGCGGATGATCGGGACCCGCGTAAATTTTCAGCTTCTTGAGCATTTGACGAGCCAAGCGGTTTTTCGGCATCATGCCCTTTACCGCGTTCTCGATGATGAAAGTGGGACGCTTCGCCCTGAAGTCCGCAACGTTGCGATACTTCTCGTTGCCTACGTACCCGCTGTAGAACATATATTGCTTCTGCTCTTCCTTGTTGCCGCTCAGGGCCACCTTCTCGGCATTCACCACAACGACGAAGTCACCCGCATCCACGTGCGGAGTGTAAATGGGTTTGTGTCGCCCACGCAATACGTCGGCGATCTTGACCGCCATGCGGCCCAGAATCTTTTCGGAAGCGTCTACGACGAACCAGTTTCGTTCGAGTTCTTCCTTCTTTGCTAAGGTAGTCTTCACTGCTGAAATTAGAAAAGCGTACCAAAGTAACAGGAGCCGTGTTTCCGTCAATATCGTTTTTTAGGGCAAAGGGCGTGACATCGAACAACGCATGGCTCAGCATATTCGATTGTCCTGAATATCATGAGCCAAGCAAAAGTCATCGTAACCGATTACCTCGAGGAACCATTGGAGATCGAGAAAGAAATCCTTGGCGACCTGGCTGAAGTAGTTGCCCTTGGAGCCACTAGCGAAGAAGAGTTGATGGGGACCTTGTCGGACGCGGATGCAATCTTGGTTTATCATTTCGTCTCAATCACCGAGCGAGTCATTGAGGAACTGGCGAACTGCAAGATCATCATTCGGTGCGGAGTGGGCCATGACAACGTCGATTCCGCCGCCGCCCGAGCCCGAGACATCCCCGTGGCCAACGTCCCGGACTACGGCACGGAGGAAGTCGCGGATTCGGCATTGGGCATGATATTATCACTTACTCGGGGAATACACAAAATGAGCGTCCGGGCAAAAGGAGGCGAAACGCCGTGGTCGCACGAACTGGCCAGTCCCTTGCGCCGCCTTCGGGGACAAACCCTGGGCATCGTCGGTCTGGGGCGTATCGGCAGCGCCCTCGCCTTGCGGGCCAAGGCAATCGGCTTCGAG
This sequence comes from Opitutia bacterium, assembly GCA_002721705.1. Taxonomy (GTDB): domain Bacteria; phylum Verrucomicrobiota; class Verrucomicrobiia; order Opitutales; family Seribacteraceae; genus UBA2993. The sequence goes on along the minus strand of PBLJ01000074.1, from coordinate 8,620 downwards.
GTGGTTTTTCACGATCCTCACCTGCCGGATGGCGTGGAAAAGGCGCTGGGCGTCCAACGCGTGGATACCCTCGAGCAATTATTGCCGCGAGCCAACGTTCTAAGCCTGCATTGCCCGGCTATTCCGGAAACGGAAAACCTCATCGACGAGGCAGCCATCGCTCTCTTGCCCCAGGGTTCCTACCTCGTCAACACGGCGAGAGGATCCGTGGTAAACACGTCCTCCGTGGTCTCAGCCCTCGAGAACGGCAAACTGGCGGGCGCCGCCCTCGACGTCCTGCCGATGGAACCACCGGATGACAGAGACCCTCTTCTCCTTGCTTGGCGCGACCCCGGGCATCCCGCTCATGACCGCTTGATCCTCAACCCGCACGGCGCCTGGTATTGCGAAGAAGGCTTGCTCGACGCACGCGCAAAGGCTTGCCTGAATGCTCGCCGCGTCCTGCTCGGAGAACGCCCCCACAACGTCGTAAATTGAAAATGATGAAACCAAAGGACATCCAACTGCGCCCCGGTCGCGAAAGCGATTTGCCCGACGTACTGGCAATCCACAACCATTACGTTCTCGAAACCACCGTCACCTTCGAGATGGAGGAAGCCACCCTCGAAAACCGTCTCGAATGGTTCGGGAAATTCGATGAAACCGGACCACACCGAATATTGGTGGCGGTGAGTGGTGATTCCGTCTTGGGCTATGCCGCAAGCACTCCCTTTCACGAACGGCCCGCCTACGCTCCCTCCGTCATGACAAGCGTGTACCTGCACCCTGACCGGACGGGGTTGGGGATCGGGGAGAAACTCTACCGGGCCTTGCTCGACTTACTCGAGAAGACGGAACAAGCGCATCGAGCCTACGGTCTGGTCGTGATTCCCAACCCAGGCTCCGAGCGCCTGCACGAAAAACTGGGTTTCCGTGACACCGGGCTTCTCAATGAAGCCGGTTACAAGTTCGACGCCTACCACAGCGTCCGCATCTACGAACGCAGCCTGTAAGAGGGTCAACTCGGCAAGAGGTCGCCTACCAGTCTACGTTCCTCAGCCAGTTCAGCGACCGAGGCGTCGATCTTTTCACGAGCGAAATCATTCACCGGCACCCCTTCCACAATGGACCAATTGGTTCCATCCGAACGAATTGGAAAGGAAGTGATGAGGCCTTCCTGCGTATCGTAACTGCCGTCGGAAGCCACGCATACGCTGAACCAGTCGCCCTCGGGGGTAGGCGTGGTGAGAGAGCTCACGGTGTCCACCACTGCATTAGCGGCGGAAGCGGCGGAAGAAGCCCCGCGGGCTTGGATGATAGCGGCCCCGCGTTGCTGCACCGTGGGAATGAAGTCCTCCTTGCACCAAGCGTCGTCGGCAATCACCTCAGGGGCGGGAGCCCCACCTATGCGGGCGTTGTAGTAATCGGGATACTGGGTAGCCGAATGGTTTCCCCAAATCGCCACGTTGCTGACCTTGGACACATGGGTCCCGGCCTTGTTGGCGAGCTGGGCGGCGGCCCGGTTTTGGTCCAGTCGCGTCATCGCGAACCAACGATCGCGCGGCACCCCGGTGGCGTTGTTCATGGCGATCAGGCAATTGGTGTTGCAGGGGTTGCCCACCACCAAGACCCGGACGTCCGAGGCAGCCGACCGCTCGATGGCTTGGCCCTGCCCAGTGAAGATCTTTCCATTGATGCCAAGCAAGTCGCCTCGCTCCATACCCGCCTTGCGGGGGACGCTGCCGACCAAGAGGGCCCAATTGGCGTCCCGGAAGCCTTCGTCGAGGTCACAGGTCGGCACGACGTCGGTAAGCAAAGGAAAGGCGCAGTCCTCCAATTCCATGACCACGCCCTCGAGGGCTTTCATGGCCGGCTCGATCTCGAGCAGGTTAAGAGCCACGGGCTGGTTCGGACCGAACATGGAGCCGGAGGCGATGCGAAAAAGAAGGGAGTAACCGATTTGTCCGGCGGCGCCGGTCACGGATACACGGATGGGATTTACTTCGTTCATGGTGGTTTGCGGCTTAGCGGTTCGAGCGAAAGGCTCAAGGAAAAAATCAATCAGGCGAAACGGACGGCAAGCGAATCGTAGGCTTCTCTCATCGCATCCTCGGTGGCTCTCCAGTCGATACAGGCATCGGTTATGGAGACTCCGTATTCCAAGTCATCGAGAGGGCGGGGAAAAGATTGGGCGCCATGGTTCAGGTTGCTTTCCAGCATGACGGCGTGGATCGCGGACTGGCCGGCCTTCACTTGGGACAGGGCATCGCGCAGGACGATGGGTTGCCTGTCCGGGTCCTTGCCGCTGTTGTCGTGACTGCAGTCGACCATGACGGAAGGCGGCAACTCCTTCGCCTGCATCAAGTCGATCGCCTCCTCGACGTGACCGGAAGAAAAGTTCGGCCCCGAGGAGCCACCACGAAGAATCACTTGGCAATCGGGGTTGCCGCTGGTAGTCACGGCGGATGCCTTGCCTTGCTCGGTGATCCCGAGAAAGGTCTGGCTCTTGGTCGCCGCCACGATTCCGTTGACGGCCGCCGTCAAATCGCCCGCGGTGGAGTTCTTGAAACCAACCGGCATGGAAAGCCCGGAGGCCATTTGTCGATGGGTCTGCGATTCCGCCGTACGGGCGCCAATGGCGGACCAGCATAAATAATCGGCGATGTACTGGGGAGATATCGGATCGAGCAACTCCGTCGCGGTGGGAATCTCCAAGTCAATCACCTGACTTAGGAACTGGCGCGCGAGGCGCAAACCCTCGGGGATGTCGCAAGTACCGTTCAATTGCGGGTCCATGATCAAACCCTTCCACCCCACCGTGGTTCGCGGCTTTTCAAAATAGACGCGCATGAGCGTATAGAGGCGATCGGAAAATTGCTCCGAAAACTCCTTTAGACGACGAGCGTATTCCAGACCCGCGTCCAAGTCATGGATCGAGCATGGCCCCACCACGAAAAGCAAACGCGGGTCCTGACCGTGAATGACGTCGTGAATCACCTCACGAGAAGACGCCACGAACTTCGCTTGCTCGGAAGTCCGAGGTAATTCTGCTTGTAACTCGACCGGGCTCGGAAGAGCCTCGGATGAGCTGATTCTTAAATCGGTTACCTTTTGCACGAGACGGTCTTTAGCGAACTCGCTCTTGCCAGAACAAGACAAAGTTTTAAAAAACTTCATATATTTGATGTCGATCCACCTTCACAAGTACCAGGCAAGAGCCGTTCTGCTAGTCACCGGAATGGACGCCGGAGACTATCTCCAAAGCCAGTTCAGCGCCGACCTTGATCCGTCGTCAACCGAGCCATTGGCAACTTATGGGCTCTGGTTGAGCCGCAAGGGAAAGGTGGAAGGCGACGGGTTCGTCCTACGGAACCCCGACAACGAATACCTCGTGATTAGTTACCACTGCCGCGCCGAAACCCTCGCCGAAAAAATTGTCGCCAACGTAATAGCGGACGACGTCGAGATCGAAGACCTCACCTCGCAGTACGCGGGAATATCCGTTTGGGGGAAGGAGGCAACCGAGGCAACCGAGGCAATCGATTTGAAAACACCGTCGGCATCTGGATGGACCTCTCACGGGGGAGTCAAAATCTTCGCGGGGAGACGTTCTCGCGACAACGGATTCGAGTTGATTGGACCCATCGAGGAAATCGATTCGCTTCTCCATTCCTTGCTCGCGGAAGTCGATGAGCGAGGAGGTCGCGAACTGAACGAAACCGAGGTTCATCTTGCTCGAATCGAGGCCGGAATACCCGCAATCCCCGACGAACTGGGTCCAAACGACTTACCGCAGGAAGGATTTTTGGAAAAAGATGCCGTCTCTTTCGACAAAGGTTGTTACCTTGGCCAAGAAGTGATGGCTCGGCTCCGTTCACTAGGTGGTGTAAAACGCCGATTATGGGTCGTCAAACCCCATGAAACAGGGCTTTCCACACCCTCTGAAATCTTCTTGGAAGACAAGTCCGTGGGGGTTTTGAAAACTCGTTACTCGAAGGACAACAAGGAGATCGGTGTCGCGATGGTGAAAACCAATTATGTTCAAAATGCCTGTTTGAATGGTATTTCAACCGTACCTAACGAAACACCCTCCATCTCCATGCTCCATGAATTCATTTCACAGTGATCGGCTGAGTCCCTTTCTATGACTTGTTCACAGCCGAATTGCAGAAAAAGAAATCATTTTTTACGATTTCTATTGACGACACCCTGCAATGCGCAACCCAATGAATCCCGATACAGTACCTTCAACCTCAGACTAACACTGAACAACGGATCAAAAAAGCTATGAATAAAGGTCAACTAATCGACGCCGTACAAGGTCAACTCGGAGACTCCCGCGCCAACGCTGAAGCAGCCGTCAATGCCGTCCTCGACTCCATCACTTCCGGAGTAAAAGGTGGCAACGTGCAAATCATCGGGTTCGGTACCTTCAAGAAGGCTCATCGCAAAGCGCGTACCGGCGTCAACCCCCGTACTGGAGACAAGATCCAGATCGCAGCTTCCACTACCGTCACCTTCAAGGCTGGCGCAAAGCTTAAGGCTGCAGTCTGACATACTTTTTTCCTGTCTTTAAAAACCCGCGGTTCGCCGCGGGTTTTTTTTGCCTATGAAGCAAGCGGACGAACAAGAATGCGGCATCGCCGCGTATAGGGAATTCATGAAGGACGCCCGCATGGCGCAGGCTCCGGGACGTATCGAGTTCCTCGGCAACCACCTCGACTACAACGGCGGACCCGTGCTCGGGGCTGCCATCGACGGCATAGTATGCGCCCTCGCCATGCCCCGCGAGGAACCCACCATACGACTCTTCAGCGAATCCTTCGAGGACGCCGTGGTGGAGACCAGCCTGGACGATGCGTCGCCTCGCAAAGGACCCGAAGCATGGTCTAATTACCCCCTTGGCATACTCTGGGCCCTGCGGGAAAAAGGCTTGGCTCCGACCCAGGGCTTCGAGCTCATACTGACCACCGACCTACCCCTCTCCGCGGGCCTCAGCTCAAGCGCCGCGGTCGAGTTGGCGACCGCCCTCGCCCTCCTCCAACTGGGCGACCACACCCTCGACAAGACCGAACTCGCCCGGCTCTGCCGCCGGGCCGAGAACGAGTTCGTAGGCATGCCCTGTGGCCTCCTCGACCAAGGAGTTTCGGCCCACGGCGAGGCAAACAAACTGGTCCGCATCGATTGCCGGGACGAGACCTTCTCCACCCTCCCCTTTCCCGAGAACACCGAGCTCCAAGTATTCGACACCGGGCTCAAGCACGACCTCGTGGACTCGCTTTACTCCACACGCCACGAGGAATGCGGCGACGCCCTCGAAGCTCTCCGCAAAAACCAACCGGACCTGCCCTGTCTGGCCGCGGCGGACGCTGAAGCCTTGGCCGCCTCTTCCCTGCCCGAACCCATCGCCCAGCGGGCCCGGCACGTGATCGAGGAAACCGCCCGGGTCGAGCAAGCCGTCGCCCTGTTGGAAGACAAGGCGCCGCCCGAGGAAATCGGCCCCTTGCTCTTCGCCTCGCATGCCAGCTCGCGTGAACTCTTCGCAAACAGTTGCCCCGAGCTGGACTTCCTGGTGGACGACCTGCAAGGCAAGCCGGGAGTACTTGGCGCCCGCCTCACGGGAGGTGGCTTCGGTGGGGCCGTCCTCGCCTGGACGAGCCATGAATTCTCCGGAGAAGTGGCCGAGCAAACCATCGAGGCCTACCAAAAAACCTTTGGCAAACGCCCCGAAATTCACAAGTTCAAGGTATCCGAAGGGGCCCTCGCCCTCGACCCTCTGGCCAAGCCCAACAACGAACCATCATGAAACCAAGAATACTCTCCTTCCTGGTCGTCCTGCTCGGAACGACCACCGCCCTCTTCGCCAAGAAAGACGCCCGCCCCAACGTCATCATCATCATGGCGGATGACATGGGCTGGTCCGACATCGGGTGCTACGGCAGCGAAATCAAGACCCCCAACCTCGACGGCCTGGCCAAGAAAGGCGTGCGCTTCACCCAGTTCTACAACACCGGGCGCTGTTGCCCCACCCGAGCCACGCTACTCACCGGGACCTATGCACACCAGGCAGGGATCGGACACATGATGGGAAGTCGCGGACTACCCGGCTACAAGGGCGACCTCGGCAAGAACGTCCGTACCATCGCGGAGGTCATGAAGACCGCGGGCTACTCCACCTACATGGCGGGCAAGTGGCACGTCACGCCCCACGTGCGACCGGGAACACCCACCTACAACTGGCCACGCCAACGCGGCTTCGACCGCTTCTACGGCACCATCCACGGGGCCGGCAGCTTCTTCGACCCCAATTCGCTCACTCGTGAAAACACCCTCATTTCGCCCCTCACCGACAAGGAATACCAGCCCAAGGAATTCTACTACACCGACGCCATCAACGATCACGCCGCCCGCTACGTGAAGGAGCATGATGGCGACCAACCGTTCTTCATGTACGTCGCCCACACGGCGCCGCACTGGCCCATGCACGCCCTCCCCGAGGACATCGCCAAGTACAAGGGCAAATACGACAAGGGATGGGAGGCCATGCGCAAGGCGCGCTACAAGCGTCAGCTCAAGATGGGTCTGATCGAGGACCACTGGAAAATGTCTCCCAAGGACTCCCGGGCGCCGGCCTGGAAGGACGCCAAGAACAAGGAATGGGAAATCAGGCTGATGGAAGTCTACGCCGCCATGGTCGACCGCCTCGACCAAGGGATAGGCACCATCGTGACCGCCCTCAAGGAAAGCGGCCAATACGACAACACCCTGATCTTTTTCCTCGCCGACAACGGTGGTTGCGCCGAGGGCATGGGACGCCGCGGCGGCATCCAGTACAAGGACAAGGAACCGGACAAACTGAAACCCATGGCCAAGGACGCCCTCCAGCTCGACATGATACCGCGACGCACCCGCGACGGACGCGTGGTCAAGCAAGGCACCGAAGTCATGACCGGTGGTCCCGACACCTACCACGGCTACGGTCTCGCCTGGGCCAACGCCAGCAACACACCCTTTCGCGAATACAAGCACTGGGTGCACGAGGGAGGCATCGGCTCGCCTCTCATCGCCCACTGGCCGAAAGGCATCGACACGAATCGCCACGGCAAGCTGGAATCGCAACCCGGACACCTCATCGACCTCATGGCGACCTGCGTGGACCTCGGCAAGGCCACCTACCCGAAAAAAGTGGGTGATCAGGAAATCGTGCCCCTGCAGGGGGTGTCCCTCGCCCCCGCCTTCAACGGCAAGGACGTAGGGCGCAAGGAGCCCCTTTTCTGGGAGCACGAAGGCAACCGCGCCATCCGCGAGGGAAAGTGGAAGCTGGTCGCCAAGGGAGCCCGCGGAGCCTGGGAGCTCTACGACCTGGAAGCCGACCGCACCGAGCTCAACGACTTGGCTGCCAAGCAACCCGAACGGGCCAAGGCCATGGCCGACCGCTGGGAAGCCTGGGCCATCGAGGCCAAGGCCAAACCTTGGCCTTGGGGCGGCAAGAAAAAGAAGTAGATTCACTCCCCGCTCGACATGTCCTTCATCCACGACGATTTCCTCCTCGGCTCCGAGTCCGCCCGCAAGCTCTACCACGGCTACGCCGAAAACGAGCCCATACTCGACTTCCACAACCACCTGCCGCCCGACGAAATCGCCCAAGACCGCCGCTTCGCCAACCTCGCCGAGATCTGGCTCGAGGGCGATCATTACAAATGGCGGGCGATGCGGGCCAACGGCGCCGACGAATCGCTCGTGACCGGCGACGGCGACCCCAAGGAAAAGTATTTGGCGTGGGCCGCCACCCTCCCCCATGCCCTCGGCAATCCCCTCTACCATTGGACTCACCTCGAACTCAAGCGCTGCTTCGGGATCGACGAACTCCTCTCCCCCGATACCGCCGAAAGCATTTGGGAACAAGCCAACGAGCGCCTCGCCGAGCCCGCCTTCTCCGCCTGCGGCCTGCTCGAAAGATTCGAGGTTCGCGCCCTCTGCACAACGGACGACCCCGCCGACCCGCTCCCCCACCACGAGGCCATCGCCGCCTCCGATACGCGGACCAAGGTATACCCCACCTTTCGTCCCGACAAGGCATGGAGCGTGGACGACCCGGAAGGCTTCCGGGCGTGGGTCGAAAACCTCGAGCAAACCTCGGGTACGAGCATCGCCACGCTGGACGATTTTCTCGCCGCCCTGGCCAAGCGGGTGGACGACTTTCACGCCCTCGGCTCCCGCCTGTCCGACCACAGCTTCCCCTACTTCTTCGCCGATTTCCCGAGCGACGCCGAGGCCGCCGCCATCTTCGACAAGGCGCTCGCCGGCCAAGCAGCAGCGCCTCAGGAAAAGGAACGCATCGGGGCCCACCTCATGCTCTTCCTGGGGCGCCTCTACGCCGAGAAAGGCTGGGCCATGCAGGTCCACCTCGGCCCCCTGCGGGCAAACAGTTCGCGCCTTGACCGATGCTTCGGCGCCGACGCCGGGGGCGACTCCATGGGCGACTGGCCGCAGGCCGAAAACATGGGACTTTTCCTCGACCGGCTCGACCGCGAGGACGCCCTCCCGAAAACCATTGTCTACAACAACAACCCGGCCGACAACTTCACCGTCGCCACCATGCTGGGCAACTTCCAGCGCGACCTACCCGGCAAGCTCCAGT
>PBLJ01000073.1 GCA_002721705.1 Opitutia bacterium | reverse complement strand
GCGGAATTCGCGATAAGTTAGTATCACGTTGCCTTTGGCGGATGCTCGGCCGTCTTTTTTCCGGTACCTTATGTTGTCAGCCAGTAGAAGCAGTTTCCCGTATTCGAGCCGGGCTTTTCCGTCCGCCACGAGTTCGCCACTGGCTTGGTCGGCCACAATCGGTTTGTCGGAGCTCAGCTCCGGCTGAATCGACGCATTGAGGCCCTTCTTTTCCTGCGCATCGAGCGACGGGCGCAACCCCATGGCGCAGATGATTAAGAAAAATAAAAGGAATTTCGGCACGATGTTCTTGAACATGATGGTGATTCGTCAGGAAACAAGAAGTAAATGCCATTTTGCTTTGCCATTGGCAAGGAGTGCCGAATAAGTCCTTTGTCCGTGCTGGCAAAAGAACACAGGAAGGCTCTTCTCTACGGGCCCGTGGAGAATCCTCACGCTTGGCTTGGCTTGAAGCCGGCTGGGGGCGGCAACTTGGCTTTCAGCGCCTTGTTGCCGGGCGCAACCCAAGTGGAGCTCGTCGATGCCAGCATGGATCCTCCTGCGTCACAATTGGTAGCCAAGCAAGGCGACGAAGGTTTTTTCGAATGCATCGTGAAGGGGGAACGGGTTTTCCGCTATCGTTTGCGGGTTGTTTGGGCAGAAGGTGAGACTGAGGAATTTTCGGATCCCTATGCCTTTGGGCCGACCTTGACCGAGGAGGATCTCGAGCCTTTCAACCGGGGCGAGGATCCTTTGGCGTATCGTAAACTGGGTGGACAGCCTCGTGTCATGGGAGCGATTCCGGGCTTTGCCTTTTCGGTCTGGGCTCCGGGTGCGAAAGGGGTTTCCCTCTTGGGTGACTTCAATGGATGGAATGCCTCCAGGCATCGGATGCGACGGATCGGGCGGACCGGAGTGTGGGAAATTTTCGTTCCGGGGGTGGCGTCCGGCATGCAATACAAGTTTCGGGTCTTCGCGAACGGAAGTTTCCAAGACAAGGCGGATCCTTTTGCCTCTTTTTGCGAAGGCCCTCCCGGTAATGCATCGATCACCTACGATCCCGGCGGTCGCGATTGGCAGGATTCCTCATGGATGGAGAGCAGACGGCAACTGCAACCCGCCACCTCCGCATTTTCGGTTTACGAGGCGCATCTGGGTTCTTGGCGAAACAAACCGGATGGATCCCCCCTGAGTTACCTCGAGTTGATCGAAGAACTGCCAGGCTATCTCAAGGAAATGGGCTTCTCGCACGTAGAGTTTCTTCCTTTGGCGGAACATCCGCTCGGTGCATCGTGGGGATACCAAGTGACGGGTTATTTCGCCCCCACTTCGCGTTTCGGCGAACCTCGTGATTTCATGGCTTTGGTGGATGCCCTGCACGCCGAGGGCATTGGGGTCATCATGGATTGGGTGCCAGCCCATTTCCCTCGAGATGACTTTGCCCTTTCTCGCTTTGATGGAACGCCTACTTACGAATACGCCGATCCGCGATTAGGTGAACACCAGGACTGGGATACGCTGGTTTTCGATTATGCCCGGCCGGAGGTTCGAAGTTTCCTCATGAGCAGCGCCGTGGCTTGGCTCGATCGATACCACGTGGATGGTTTGCGAGTGGACGCTGTCGCCTCCATGCTCTATCTGGATTATTCACGCGAGGAAGGGGAATGGCTGCCCAACCGCCATGGTGGTCGAGAGAACCTGGAAGCCATTTCCTTGTTGCAAAGAACCAACGAGGAAGTTCACCGGCTCCATCCCGGCACGGTCATGATCGCGGAAGAATCAACCGCTTTCCCCAAGGTGACCGGCAAGGTGTCCGAAGGTGGCTTGGGATTCGATTTCAAGTGGAACATGGGCTGGATGCATGACACCTTGGAATTTTTCGGGGCGGCTCCTTCAGCTCGTTCCGGAATGGCCGAAAAACTAACCTTTGCCTGCAACTACCAGTACTCCGAGCAATACGTTCATGCCTTTTCCCACGACGAGGTAGTCCACGGAAAAGCCCCCATGATCTACAAGATGGGAGCCGGAGAGGGGGACGTTTCCGTCCACGCCGCCTACCTCAGGGCCTTGTATGCCTATATGTGGGCATGGCCTGGGAAGAAGACGCTTTTCATGGGTAGTGAATTCGGCCAGACCACGGAGTGGAATTTCGAGTTTCCCCTGGACTGGGAGTTGCTCCGCCATGCCGACCATGCCGGCTTGAGTCGTTTGGTCAAGGAGCTCAACGGGTTGTACCGCGACCATTCCTTCCTTCCTGCAGGCGATTCCGCGCCGGAGAAGTTTCGCTGGTTTGAGTGTGGAGAGAGGGCGCCTGCCGTTTTTTCTTTCTTTCGTTTTGGCGACATTCCCCAAGACACCCTGCTCGCGACCTGCAATTTTTCCGGCGAAAGAATTGAGAAGCATCGGCTGGGAGTTCCTTTTTCAGGATCTTGGCGAGTCGTTCTCCATACCCAAGACGAGGATTTTGGCGGTGGGCTCAAGAGCATTCCCGCGTCCGCGTCGTCGGAGAACGCGCCCCTGGAGCAGTGGAAGGACTCCCTTGTCCTCGATTTGCCTGCTGCCTCGGCAATTTTTCTGATGCCCGTGGCCGAGTAGTTGGGGCGGCCATTGGCAACACCTGGAAAAACAGTTTTTGCACGGATCTCGTCGTCCGCAGTGCATTGAAACTTATTGTCTTGAAAAGAATTTATTTTGGTCTTCATGTTGGTCTCCATGAAACCGAAAACGTCGAATAACCTATTTCTCGTTCTTTTCCTTTGGGCCTTCGCTGGGTTTGCTTGTTCCAATGACGAACAGACGATCGAAGATGAAACAAAGGAACAAAAACAAAAGGAGGTGGTTGAAAGTTTCTCCGGAGACTCCATCTCGGATGGTGGTGAGCATGCCGCGGGCATCCGCAGGTTCTTCGATGATTTTCCCAAGGCAACCAGCAACAACGACTATGCGAAGGTCAATGAGCTTTTTGATATGAGAATGGCATTCAAGTTACTCGAAAAGCGTGATCTTCTACCCGAAAAAGTCCCTGATGAGGATCAATTCATTTCAATCATGAAGGCAGCCATGGCACCCCGCATGTGCGATCCGGTCCAAGGTGTCCATTATCAACGATATGAAATACGCAACGTCAGGTTTCTCCGCGAAGACAAGAAGGAAGCGTTGGTTTACCTGCGGATGTGGGATGCCGACCAGATCCAGTTGAAAATGCGATGGTGGCTGCACAATCACGACAATCGTTGGAAAGCGTACGACTATGAAGCCTTGGAGATGTCCATGCGGTTTTCCACCATGTTCGGAGTAGGGGCCAAAATGGCCAAGGAAAAGCATCCAGCGATACATCAATTTCCGAAATTGATGGAGGGCATACAATTGGTGGCGCAAGGAGACACGGAAAGTGCCCTAGCCGTCTTCGAGAATTTGGAGAATGCCGGATTCCCGCCTGTTCTCGAGTCGCTGCGTTTGTTTACATTGAGTGCCTGCTTATCGGATTTCGGCGAATTTCGGCGTTCCGTTTCCATTGCCGACAAGGCCTTGGCCCTTAATCCCGACATGCCGACTTTACACCATATTTACGCTGTGAATTACAATGGCTTGGGGGAATACGAACAAGCCCTTGAGCATGCCAACAAATACGCCAGCCAACTCGGCAAGGACGGCGACTACTATGGAGAGGCAGGAGATGCTTTTGCTGGTTTGGGTAAAAAGGCGCAAGCCTTGCGAGCCTACCGTAACGGCATTGCGGACGATCCGTCATCCGCTAGTTTTTGCGTATTGGGGTTGATGAAAACCCTACCTGCCGAAGAGAGGAAAGAGTTGCGTTTTCATTATGAACGTCTGGCGAATTTAGAGGATCGATTGATCGAGCTTGGCGAATACCTCTTTGCCCAAGAGGATGCCGACACTCTTCGCGTCCTGCTTGAGGTGCACCGCCATTTTCGTCCCAACGACGAGAACCTCGAATATTACGTGGATGCTCTTGGCGAACTTGAATAAAGTTCCCCGGCTTGCCTCAGAGTAACGCTTTCAAGTCTTCCAGGGAAATCTTTGAGTTGGCGGCTTCGCCGGCCTCGAACACGTCCTGCAGCAGTTTTCTTTTTTGGGACTGCAGGTGGAGTACTTTCTCCTCCACGCTGTCGGTGGCGATGAGTTTGTAGACGGTGACCACCTTGCTTTGCCCGATGCGATGGGCCCGGTCGGTGGCCTGGGCTTCGGCGGCGGGGTTCCACCAAGGGTCGAAATGCACCACCAGGTCGGCTCCCGTCAGGTTCAATCCGGTGCCGCCCGCCTTCAGGGAGATGAGGAAGAGGGGAATCGATTCGTCGTTCTGGAAGCGATCGACTTGAGCCATTCGGTTGCGCGTGGCCCCATCGAGGTAACAGTAAGGCAGCTCTTCCTCGTCGAGTTGTTCGCGGAGGAGCGTGAGCAATTGGACGAACTGTGAAAACACGAGGATGCGGTGACCGCCGTCGATCGCTTCCTCGAGGATTTCCCGGAAGGCGGCGAGCTTTGCCGAGTCGGCGGGCGCCAAGGTGTCGTCGAGGAGGCGAGGGTCGCAACAGGTCTGCCGCAGGCGAAGCAATTGGGTGAGGGTTTTCATGCGCAGGGCGCCTTCGGAGGATCCGGCTTCCTCGAGCTTGGCGATTTCTTTTTCAGCCGAAACCTTGGCCCGTCGGTAAGTTTCCTTTTGCGGATCGGTCATCTCGAGGTAGACGACCTGCTCGATTTTCTCGGGCAGTTCGGGGGCGACGGTTTCCTTGGCCCGTCGCAGGACGTAGGGGCCTGCCTGCTTGAGCAGTCGCTGCTCATGCCAGGCTCGTTCGTCTCCGCGGGCTTCGGGTGGGATCTTTTGCCAGCCGCCGGGCATGAGGAAATCGAGCAGGGAGAGCAAATCGTTGATGCTGTTTTCGACCGGCGTGCCTGTGAGGAGCACGCGCCCTTGGGCGGGCAGGGTGGCGAGGGCCTTTGCGTTTTGGGTGCGGCGGTTCTTGATGTGCTGGGCTTCGTCGCCGATCACGCAGCGAAGGGGCTTGGCGGAGAAAAGGTCGAGGTCTCGGATGAGGGTGCCGTAGGAGGTGATAACCAAGTCGAACTTGTTGACTTCAGCGGTCGTGGACAATCGTTTGCTTCCATGGTGAACGAAGGTTTTCAGGCTGGGGCAAAAGCGTTCGGCTTCTCGTCTCCAGTTTTCCACCAGGGAGGCGGGGCAGACAACGAGTGAGGTTCCAGGAATACGGCTTTGCTCCTTGAGCGCTTCCAGTAGGGCGAGGGCCTGCACAGTTTTGCCGAGACCCATTTCATCGGCCAAGATACCGCCCAGCTTGTGCTTGAATAGGTGAAGCAACCAAGCCACCCCGATTTTTTGGTAAGGTCTCAGCGCTTTCGTCAACGCGTCGGAGAGCGGGGCTGGTTTCAGTTGGGACAGGTCACGCAGGGCGTTCCCTCGTTCTTCCCAAGTGCGTGGTGGCTTGAAGTTGGGATCCAGTTCGGCGATCATTTCCTCGGCTTCCGGCGAGCCGGCATGGGAAACGGTAAACTTTCCATGGTGCAGGAGGGGTGCCCGCGGGTCGCCCGAGAGTTTGCGTTGGAGGAGATGAAGGCGCTCGATCGTCTGCTTGGGCAAGAGCCACACGCGGTTGCCTTGTTCGATGAAGTTTTGGCCGGTGGCGAGGGCGTGTTCAACGTCCGCCGGGGAGGATTCGCCGGCCACGATGGAAAGCGTGACTTCCGATGATTCGCCTAGGTCTTTGGCCTCGGTCGTCAACTTGGCTTCCCGAACTTTTTCAAAATGCTTGCGGAAGTTCTCGGTAAAGGACGCCTCGTAGTAGTTTTCCAGTTCTTCCCGATGGCAGGCGAGGAAATCGAAGGTTTTGCGCCGATCTCGCAACCACCACCAATCAAGGTTCACGCGGTCGCGGACAAAGTTCCATTGGCGAAGAAGACGCAAGGCCTCCAGGTACAAGGGGTGATCTTCCGAGGATAGGGTGATCAACAGAAAGTGGGTCGAGCCTTCGACGGAAATGGGAGGGCCATCGTAGTCTTCAAGAGGGTTTGCTTCCTCCTCTTCGTACTCGTCCTCCCATCCCATTTCCTCTTCGGTTGGTTGGTTTTCCCTTGCGGCCCCCAAGCGTCCCAGATGCTCGGAGATTCCTTCCAGGTCGCCGTCGATCCATGCAATCGCCGTCTTTGGCTCTCTCGCCTGAAAAAAACATTCCTCTCCCCGCAGCATATCCACCAGTTCACCCAGTTGAGACTTGGTCAGTTGCAGGAAGGAGGAAACCTTACCGCCGCACCATTGAGACAAGGCGAACGCGGCGGCCCTGTGAGCATCGGGTAAGTCGGCCAAGTCGGCGGGGTCGATCTTTTCCGGTGGCGTCGGGGTGTCCTCGCCCACCTCCAGTTCCACTTTGGTCGGTATCGCGTCGCGTTCGGCGCGGTCCGCCAAGTTGGGCGGCAAGACCAGGCGCAGCTTCACGAAGCCTGACTTGGGAAGGCGAAGTCGGCGATTGCTTGCTCGGCCGAACCGTCGTCGGTGGCTCCGCCCATGGCGAAATCGGGTTTGCCGCCGCCTTTACCTCCCAGTCTTCCTGCGAGTTCGCCGAGGATTCCACCGGCCTTGAGCCCTTGGTCGACGGCTTCTTTCGAGCAGATGCACACCAAGGTGACTTTTCCGTTGGCGAGCGAGGCCAAGAGAGTGGCGGAGGGCGCGGTCCTCTTGTTTACTTGGGCGGCGAGGGAGCGAAGATCGTCTGGCGAGAGGTCGTTCACGACGGCCTTTAGGTAGTGTATGCCGTCGTGCTCGACGACTTGGGAAACCAAGTCCTCGGCGAGGGAAGCTTGGCCTTTTTGTTGGTGCGAGCGGAGTTTCTTGTCCAGTTCCTTGGCCTTGGCCTGGAGAGCGCTGAAGCGATCGACCACTTCCTCGGGTTTGCATGCCAATGCCTGAGTCAGGGCGCCGACTTGACGAAAACGTTCGTTGGCGAGGGCATGGGCTTCGTCTCCCGCGACTGCCTCGATACGCCGCGTACCGGCGGCGATGGCGGATTCGCTGGTCACCTTGAGGTAGCCAATCTCGCCGGCGGCCTCGACGTGGGTGCCGCCGCACAGCTCCTTGCTCCAGCCCCCTAGGTCCACGACCCGTACGACGTCGCCGTATTTGTCGCCAAAGAAGGCCATGACCTCTTCGGGCTTCTCGGAAAAGGGAATTTCATAGGCTTCCACGACGTCGTTGGCCAGCAGACGCTGGTTAGACAATGCCTCGATTTCCTCGATTTGATCGGCCGTGACACCCTCGAAATGGGAAAAGTCGAAACGCAGGCGGTTGGGCTCGACCAGCGAGCCGGCTTGGCGAACGTGGTCGCCGAGCACCTTGCGCAGGGCCCAGTGAAGGACATGGGTCGCGGTATGGTGACGGTGAATTCCTAGTCGGCGGTCCATGTCGACCGAGAGCACGGCGGGCTGACCCGACGGATCGTCGTCGGGGAAGTCTTCCTCCACCGCGTGCAGGTAGCGACCGGATTCATCCTTGGTGACGTCCGTGACGGTGAGGGAACGCCCTCCCATCTCGATGCTTCCCGAGTCTCCGACTTGCCCGCCCATTTCGGCGTAAAAAGGCGTTTTCTCGAAAAACAGGTAGGTTTGTTCGCCGTCGCGGGCAGCGCCCAGGCAAGTGGTTGCATATCCCTGCAGGTTGGCCTGGTCGTAGCCGACGAACCGCGTGGCCTCGGTGTCCTCGCCTTCTTGTCGCACCTTGATCTCCGTGGTCTTGCGGGCTTCCCGGGCGCGCTGGCGTTGCTTGTCCATCTCGGAGCTGAAAGCGTCCTCGTCCACTGTCAGGCCCGCTTCCCGGGCCAGGAGTTGGGTAAGGTCGAGCGGGAAACCGTACGTGTCGTAGAGCTTGAAGGCGAATTCACCGGACAGTTCCTTGGCTTCGCCCAACTGGTCGGCTTCTCTCTGGAACAGTTCGATGCCGCGGTCCAAGGTCTTGTTGAAGGACTCTTCTTCCGCTCGTATGGTTTTCTCGATCAGTTCGCTGCGTTCTTGGAGTTCGGGGAACACGCCGCCCATTTGTTTGACCAAAGGGGCGACCAGTTTGTGGAAGAAAGGGTCGCTGAACCCGAGGTTGCGACCATACCGAATGGCGCGGCGCAAGATGCGGCGCAAGACGTAGTTGCGGTCTGAATTTCCCGGCAGGATACCGTCCGCAATGGAAAAGGAGAGGGTGCGGATATGGTCTCCGATGACGCGAAAGGCGACGTCGATCTCCTCTTGCTCGGTCCGTTCGTCGCTCGTCGGCAGGGTGGAGGCGTAGCGTTTGCCGGAAAGTTTTTCCAGTTCATCGAAGAGAGGCCGGAAAACGTCGGTGTCGTAGTTGGATACGGGCTTGGAAAAGTCAGTGAAGCCCTGGGTGCTCTGCATGACCGCCGCGACACGTTCGAAGCCCATGCCGGTGTCCACGTGCTGGGCGGACAGGGGCGAGTAGGTGCCATCCTTGTTGGCATTGAACTGGATGAATACCAAGTTCCATATCTCGATGCAGAGATGGGAGTCCGCATTGACCAGTTTTCCCGCGGTGTCGCCTTCCGGGCTTAGGTCCATGTGCAGTTCGCTGCAAGGCCCGCAGGGGCCGGTTTCGCCCATCATCCAGAAATTGTCCTTGGCTCCGCTGGTGAGAACGTGGACGGAGGGGTCCAGCCCTGCATTTTCGAATATTTTCCCCCATATCGCGAGAGCTTCCTCGTCTACGTTTGCGGGTTCGCCCGAATCCGGCTTGTAAGCGGTGGCATAGAGTCTTTCCTTGGGGAATCCCCAGACCTCGGTGAGTAGTTCCCAAGCCCACTCGATGGCTTCGGGTTTGAAGTAGTCTCCGAAGGACCAGTTGCCGAGCATCTCGAAGAAAGTGTGATGATAGGTATCCAGACCGACGTCCTCGAGATCGTTGTGCTTTCCACCCGCGCGGATGCATTTCTGGGTATCCGCGGCCCGAGGGTAGGGCGGTTCGCGGTCTCCCAGGAAGTAGGGCACGAACTGATTCATTCCCGCATTGGTGAAGAGCAGGTTGGGGGAGTCCGGAAGCAACGATGCCGAGGATACCAGCTGGTGCTCCTTGGAAGCGAAGAAGTCGAGAAAGCTCTGTCGTATTTCGTCGGCCGTCATGGGACGTTCGGTAAGGGTCTGATCATTCCAGGCAGCTGGCGATGGCTTCGCCCATTTCCGTAGTGCCCACGGAAGGTTCGCCTTGGGAAACGTCACCCGTGCGATGGCCCGTCCGGATGGCTGCCTTGACGGCATTTTCGAGGCTGGAGGCGGCCTCTTCCAGCCCAAAACTGTAACGCAACATGAGCGCGGCGCTGAGAATTTGGGCGCAAGGGTTGGCGAGGTTTTTGCCGGCGATGTCGGGGGCGGTGCCTCCGGCCGGTTCGTAAAGCCCATAGGGCAGGCCGTGACTATTCTTGTCCGCTCCCAGACTGGCCGATGCCAACATGCCGAGGGAGCCGCAAATAACGGCCAGTTCGTCCGACAGGATATCGCCGAACATGTTCTCCGTAAGCAGAACGTCGAACTGGTTGGGGTCGCGCACCAGCTGCATGGCCGCATTGTCCACGTACATGTGGCTGAGCTCGAGATCGGGCGCTTCCGCGGCTACTTTTTCCGACACCACGCGCCGCCACAGGACGGAGGTCTCCAGGACATTCGCCTTGTCCACCGAGCATAAGCGTCCGGAACGCAATTTGGCCGCGGTGATCGCGACTTCGGTGACCCGCTCGATTTCACTGGTCAGGTAGACCATGGTGTCGATGGCCTCTTCCTGGCCGTCGTCGAGTTTTTTGGTGGACTTGGGTTGTCCGAAGTAGACTCCTCCGGTAAGCTCTCGTACGCAAAGCACGTCGATGCCCCGGGCAACGGTTTCGGGGCGAAGGGGCGAAAGGTCGCTCAATTCCGGATAGAGGTTGCCGGGACGAAGGTTGGCGTAGAGACGAAAGGCCTTGCGAAGAGGCAACAGGGCGGCTCGTTCCGGTTGCTCCTTGGGAGGTAGGCTTTCCCACTTGGGGCCACCGACCGAGCCGAACAGGATGGCGTCTTGTTGGCGACAGGCATCGAGGGTGGCGGGGGGGAGGGCTTCACCGTGACGGTCGATGGCGATGCCTCCCACGTCGTGATGAGAAGTCTCGATGCGGAACCCATGGAGATCGCCTGCTTTCCGGAGTAGCCCCAAGGCCACCTCCATCACTTCCGGGCCTATGCCATCGCCCGGCAAGGTCGCGAAACGAATCAAAGTGTTTTTTTTCGTGTCAGTCACTGGAGTCGCTCGATTAAACTCGTTCCACCTGAAATGGAAAGACCAAAATCCAGATGCCGCTTGATTTTCAAGGATTTCGAGATCAGTTTCTAGGAGGTGAAACCTGCATTTTGCGCTTTTTCGCTCGTTGTCATCGCCGTCTTGGTGGCGGGATGCGGCGCCATGCGTGTCGGTGGTTCAGCCGCTTGTCCCGATTGCAAAGGCGAAGCCAAACGCTCGGTTTGCTCCCTTTGCTTGGGAGAAGGCTATCGAGTCGAAAAGCACGAGTTGAGCATCGATCGCTGCGTGACTTGCTTGGGCATGGGACGAAGCAGCCCGAGATACCGTCCCGCCTTGGGTGAGACGATTGACCGTTATGCTTCCATTTGTCCTTCTTGCTCTGGACTGGGAGGGGAAAGACTGATTAACCCTGTTCGCGTGTTTTGCAATCAATGCTCCGGCCAAGGTCAAGGATCGGCCCGATTGATTTGCGCTCGTTGCGAGGGAAGCGGGAAATGGCGAGGAATCTTTCGTCGTGGAAAGAACCGCAGGGGTTGGGTGCCCGCTCCATCCAAGATCTTGCGGTCACCCAATACCGAGTAGTCCTTGCGTTGCGTGCTTGCGTCCCGGCAAGGACTCCCTACCATCGCCCCTCCCTTACGCTCAACCAATCAAGTGATGGAATAAGTGATGGAATCCTTGCGTTTTCTCGACAACCAAACGGCCGATGGCATCCGTATGGATTTCGGCACCCCGGCATTCGTCTATGACGAGGCGACCTTGCTTTCCCGGGCGGAAGCCGCGTTGGCTTTTCCCAATGCTTTCGGCTTGACCGTGCGATTCGCCATGAAAGCCGCCCCGAACGGCGCCTTGTTGCGTGTTTTCGACCGCGAAGGGCTACACCTCGACGCCAGTTCCGGACACGAAGTGGAACGCGCCATGCGGGCAGGCATCGGCACCGAGAAGGTTTCGCTCAGCACACAGGAACTGCCCGAGGATTTTGCTTCCTTGGCCCGTGAAGGCGTGAAGATCAACCTTTGCTCACTCTCTCAACTCGAGCGATTCGCAGAGCAACTTCCCGGGGCGAAGGTCGGTTTACGCTTCAATCCGGGCTTGGGTTCCGGAGGCTCCGCCAAGACCAACGTCGGAGGGCCGTCCGCGAGTTTTGGCATTTGGAAAGACGACTTGGAAAGGGCTCGTGACTTGGCCGCCGCCGCTTCCTTGCGCATCGAGCGCATCCACACGCACATAGGATCCGGCTCGGACCCGGAAGTTTGGCAGCGGGTCGCGTCCTTGAGTCTCGGTATAGTGGAAGCTTTCCCGGAGGTGGAGGTTCTTAACTTGGGAGGCGGCTTCAAGGTGGCTCGCATGAGCGATGAACGGGCGACTGATCTGCAACTCGTCGGTGAACCGGTGAAGCAAGCATTCGAGGAATTCGCCGACAGGACGGGGCGCCGCTTGCGATTGGAGATTGAACCGGGCACTTTCCTTACCGCCACCGCCGGTTCCTTGCTGACTACCATTCAAGATGCCACCTCCACAGGCCCGGAAGGTTATTCCTTTCTCAAGCTGGATGCGGGAATGACGGAAATTTTGCGCCCCAGCTTGTACGGCGCCCGTCACCCGATCATTTCTTTGCCTCGCGACGCGAATGGGGAAACGAAGTCGTACGTAGTGGTCGGGCACTGTTGCGAGTCGGGCGACCTGCTCACCACGGCGGACGGGCAACCAGAGGAACTTTTGGCGCGAGAGCTGGCCGTCTGCGGAGTGGGGGATTTGTGCGTGATCGAGGGAGTGGGCGCATACTGCTCCTCCATGAGCGCCAAGAACTACAACTCGTTCCCCGAAAGCCCCGAGGTTTTGCTGCGGGTGGATGGTTCGACCTCCCTTATCCGAAAACGCCAAACCCTGGAGCAGATTTTGGAAAACGAAATCCTTCCGTGAGCGACGATTCACTCCGCCATTACCCCTTGGGGGAACCAATGCCGGCTAGCCCCCACGCCGTTTGCGTGAGCCTGCCGACGATGCGCGACGTGGTGGGTTACGAGACACGGGATTCCTCTACCATGGATAGGATACGCACCGGGTATCCGCGGTTCGTGACACATCCTTTTTCAGCCCAAGCGGGTGAATGGTTCGCGGAGACGAAAGGTTTGCGTGACCGGGCGGTTTTCACGCTCAACTCCTCGCGACTTGCCAAGAGCATGGAGGCGTTTCTCGACTCGGGACCATGCGAGGTGCAAGAGGTGGAGGGCATGACCTTTGTCCACCTCCCCGACAGCGAGGAGGCTCGCCTGCAAGGTAAGCTTTTCCTTCAGCACACGGGTTGCGGCGCTTCTTCTCGTCGATTGGAGGACTTGTTGATTCGCGTCGGTTGCTTGGATCACGCGCATGCGGAAGACCGCGTGGAAGCCGGAGGAGCTGACCTCACTCGCCAAGGGCTCGCCGACTCCATGGAGGGCGTGGAGAGCGAAGACGTTCTGCTGGCCACTTCCGGCATGAACGCTTTTTACTCCTTGTTCGAAGCGATTCGGGAAACCCGTAGTTCAAAGGGGCGCAAGGTGTGGGTGCAACTGGGTTGGCTTTACGTCGACACCATGCTTGTCTTGGAAAAGCTTTTGAGAGAGGACGAGGAATCCATTGCGCTGCGCGAAGTGTCCGACATTGAACCTCTTCGTCGCTTGCTCGAGGAGCGAGGCGAGGAAGTCGCCGCCGTGGTTGCCGAGACCCCCACCAACCCTCTTTTGCAAACCTGCGACCTTACCGAGATTCGCACCCTTTGCGACAAGCACGATGTACTTCTGGTTGCCGACCCATCCGCCGTCAGTCCTCTCAACGTGAACCCTCTCCCGGTTTGCGACGTATTGGTCAACAGCCTGACCAAGTACACGGGCAACGAAGGAGACGCCATGCTTGGTTGCCTGGTTTTTTCACCTTTCTCGGAAGCCGATGACTTGCCTGAGATTCGCGACCGGGTCCAATCTCGTCTGGAATCTCCTTTCGAGGGAGACTTGAACCGACTCGCGTGGCAGATGCCTGCGTGGGAGCAAGTGGTGCAAAGATCCAACCAGTCCTGCATGGAATTGGTGGCTTTTCTGGAAGGTCGTCCGGAAGTCCGCAAGGTTCACTGGACCTATGCGGACGAGTTTCGCGCATCTTACGAAAGTATCGCTCTTGGCCCTGATTCCCCGGGATGTCTTTTCTCCGTCGAGCTTACCGTGCCCTTGGCATCCTTTTACGATAAACTACAGTTGCTCAAGAGCCCGAGCTTCGGTACCAAATTCAGCATGGCGTGCCCTTATCTTTACCTTGCCCATTACGATTTGGTTTCCAACGAGAAGGGGCGGTCGACCTTGCTCAGAGCCGGGCTGGAGCCCGACTTGTTGCGAGTTTCCGTGGGTACGGAAGAGCCCGATCGGTTGATCGAGGTTTTCGCGGAAGCCTTCCGCCTCGCCGCTCGAGACTGAGCCTCGCTCAGGATTCAGGTACGTATTTGTCGAGAAGCCGGCGAACCCGCTTCTTGTTGAGTCGCACGTATTCCGGCAAGCCGTTGGCGTGTGGTACTTCCACTTCCCCTTGGATCAAGGGTTGAGCGTACTTGATGAACTGATAGTTCATGCTGACCCCGTCTTCCGCAATCCAGGACTCGGGGATTTCCTTCACTCCATTGGCTACTTCCGAAAGACTCACCAACCCCGTTTCACAGGCGTAAGGTTCACCTTCTCCTCGTACCAAGGTGACCATCTTGTCCGTTTCTCCGGCGATGGCCGCGCGAACTGCGGCTTGGCCACAGAGAAAAGCCTCGTCGTTGTCGGTTTGCGAGGCACAATGGGCGGCGGCCCTTTGGCCCGTGCCCAGCTTGGATGAGCGTGCCTTGACGGCAAGGTTTTCCTCCACCAAGGCTGCCAAGTAGTCGCCCACACCGCCCAGTTGGGCATGGCCGAAATCATCCTTGCTCTTGCCGGCTCCGAGGAAGTTGCCTTCCGTGTCGCGCAACCCTTCTCCCGCCACGATAAGGCAATGGCGTTCCTTCTTGAGTACTTTTTGAATGTCCTCGAGGAATTTTTCGCGAGAAAAGGTTTTCTCCGGCAAATAAATAAGGTGGGGAGGATCCTTCGGGACGTCCCGTCTTTTGGCCAAGGTCGCGCCGGCCGCTATCCATCCGGCGCTGCGTCCCATGACCTCGATGATCGACACGAGGTCGTGTCGCCCCATGGCTTCATGATCCAAGGCGCATTCCCGAACCACAGTGGAGACGTATTTGATCACGCTGCCGTAGCCCGGCGTGTGGTCGGTGCCAACCAAGTCGTTGTCAATGGTCTTTGGAATGCCGATGACTCGCATCTCATGCCCTTTGTCGGCGGCGAGCTTGGAAATCTTGTCCGCGGTATCCTGCGAGTCGTTGCCACCGATATAAAAGAAATAGCGTATGTCGTGGGCTTGGAACACCTCGAGCACGCGCTCGTAGTCTTCTTCCTTGCTGAGCTTGAAGCGGCAAGTGCCCAAGGCGGAAGCTGGGGTGTAGCGCAGTCCACGCACGTTTTGCTGGGATTCCTCCGCTAGGTCGATCAAGTCTTCCTGCAAAATTCCCAACACCCCGTTGAGGCCTCCGTAGATTTCCTCGATGCAGGGGTGGTTTAGCGCTTCACCGACTACTCCGGCAACGCTGGCGTTAATCACAGCCGTAGGCCCACCCGATTGGGCGACTAGGCAATTTCCTTCCAAAGATTCTTCCGACATTTGGCTTCCTGACAAAAATTTAGCGTGTCAATTGATCGACTTCGGGTCGTTTTAGCAATCTCAAAAAGTTCTCGCCTTCGATGAGTGAAGGTTGGCAAGAGCGACGAAAGCGGCCAAACGCTTCCAATTGCCTAGAGTATATCGCCGGGAGAATACTGCGCAGCGGCGGGAAATCGTCCCCCCCATTTTCGCGCTTCTCGAGCAAAGGATACGGTTTGCCTGGACGCTAAACCCGTGGCCTCGGCGGCTTCGTTCAGGATGCGGTCGATGGTTTCCTGCCCAAGGCCCAACCTCTCGTCTTGGGCGAGACGACTTCCAAGGTCGTTGTTCTCGAGCCTGCCCGCCCGGAGGTCGCGAGCGGTGGCCAAGGCATGTTCCTTGATGGCGGCGTGAGCATCTTCTCTCCCGGTTCCCGCCTTGACCGCTTCCATGAGGAAGGTGGTCGTTGCCAGGAAGGGAAGTTGGCGAGCGTTCTCCCGTCGAATGGATTCTTCATGGATTTCCATTTGACGCAGGATCACGAGGAAGGTCTCGAGCAGCCCGTCGATGGCGAAGAAGGCGTCGGGCAAAGCCACGCGGCGGACGACCGAGCAGGAAACGTCGCCTTCGTTCCATTGGTCACCCGTAAGGCTCTCGGTCATCGCGAGGTGTCCTCTCAGGACGGCGTGAAAGCCATTGATCCTTTCGCAGCTGCGGCTGTTTATCTTGTGAGGCATGGCGGATGAGCCGGTCTGTCCCTTGGCAAACCCTTCGCTGACCAGTTCATGTCCGGCGGCCAAGCGCATCGTCTTGGCGAAGTTGGCGGGAGCAGAGGCGAGCTGAAAAAGGCTTGAAACGGTTTCGAAATCGAGGCTTCGCGGGTAGACTTGCCCTATTGCCGACCACTTTCCGGGAGCTTCCAGGATCTCGAAAAGGCGATTCTCGAGGGCTTCCACCTTGTCCGAGTCTCCCTCGAACAGGGTGAGTTGATCGAGTTGCGTGCCCACCGCTCCCTTTAGTCCGCGGAAAGGATAGCTGTCCCGCAGTCCCAGCAAGCGGTTCATGGCCCGTTCCATTTCCTCGCCCACGGTAGCCAGTCGCTTGCCCGCGGTGGTCAGTTGGGCGGGAGCGTTGTGGGAACGGCCGGTGACGGGCAACTCGGCGAATTCCTCCGCTTTGTCGGCTAGCGCGAGAAGGGCGGCTGCGGCTTTTTCCAAAATCATGCCGAGAGACCGGAAGACCTGCAGTTGCTCGACGTTCTCCGTCAGGTCCCGGCTGGTCATTCCCTTGTGGGCATGCTGATGGCCCGCCAAACCGGAAAATTCCTCCAGCCGCGCCTTGACGTCGTGCTTCGTGATTTTTTCTCGGTCGCGTATGGACTCGAGGTCGACTTGGTCCTTGCTCGCCTCGTAGGAAGCGATCGCTTCCTCGGGGATCGGCAGTCCCAAGTCTCGCTGGGCTTTCATCACGGCGAGCCACAGCTCTCGCTCGAGAATTATCTTTCCGGTGGGTGACCAAAGCTCCCGCATGGATGCGGACGCATATCGGTCGGCCAGTACGTTGGGCGCTTGTTCGCTCATGTCCCCTTGTTTTGCGATGCTCTTGAGGATACGTCAATCCGGAGTTATCCACGCGAACGCTCCTTGCCTCTCGCGTGAATCACGCGCAACCTTAATTAATGCGTCAGGAAACCAAGAAAGGGAATTTCCGTTTCGAGCGGGTCACGGGGGTCGAGCCGACTCTGCGACTCGAGTCCGAGATGGAGGATCTTTTTTCGCGGTTGCCCGACCCCAACCCCTATTTCGCGCCCCAGTGGCTTTTTTCTTGGTGGAAGCATTACGGCGAGAACAAGGAGCCGGTCATCCTCGTCTCTCGCGATGCCGAAGGCCGCATGGGCGCTTATTGGCCCTTCCTGAAGGTGCGCGGGACATGGGGATCGGGCCTTTGGCCTTGGGTCAACAACTACGCCAATTATTCGGATCCCGTGGCCGACGAGGAGGCTCCGGGATGCGTCTCGGCCTTGTTGGACGGAGCCTATGGCTGTCTGGCCGACTATCACTTCCTGTGGTGCCCCTTCCTGCGTGATTCTTTTTGGCAACGCTGGCTCGAGCCTTTCTTGTCGGACAAGCCGGAGAATCGTATCGCGCGGGTGCCTCGCGAAGCTCCCGTGGCCATTTTCCAGGACGATGACTTCGATGCCTATTGGCGTTCTCGCCAAGGTTACAAATCCCGCAAGACCTTACGCTACGTCGAGAGAAAGCTTCGAGAAAGAGGCACCGCTCATTTCATCGATTGCGAATCCGCGTCGGAGGTGCGGACGTATTTAGGGGCCCTCTGCGAATTGGAGACCAGGGGATGGAAGCAGGACGAGAAGGTCGGCTTGTTCTCGACCCTCGGGGCGCGCGCCTTCCTCTTCGACCTCCTGCCTAGCTTGGCGGCGGCGGGCAGGGTGCGCCTGACCTTTCTTTGCCTCGACGATTTGCCGATTGCCTGCGAGCTTGGTGTCTTGGGTCGGGATTTCTACGGTTTGCACTACCTGTCCTACGACGAGGTCTACGGATGTGACTCCCCGGGGCGTCAACTGCTGGCTCGCAACTTGCGCAAATGTTGCGAGGAGGGGCGTTCCCAGTTCGATTTTCTGCCCGGAGCCAACGCTTACAAACGCAAGCTGGCTACGGAGCAGCGGGTGGTTCGGGAAATCCATTTGTTTCGCCGTTCCCTTGCCGGGTTCCTTACCCGTCGAGCCATCGAGCGCACCCGCAGGAAGCGAAAACGCAAGCGGCTGGCCGATGGTATCGTCACTCGAGCCGACCGCAATGCGTCGGAGGTCATCCTGTAGGTAGGCGAGGTTTTCTTTTTCTCGTTTGCCTTCGACGGTCTCATCCCTAAAGCCATGTGATATGAGTGACGTCTTCGATCGCATCGTCGACAGGGCCGGGGAGGTCGAGGAATGCCCCCTCCGCAGGAGCGACCTCGACGCCTGCCCCTTTCGTCAGCTCGAGCAATGGCTCGAAGATGCGGTAGCCGCTGGACTGCCGGCTCCCAACGCCATGATATTGGGTACTTCCGCAGTGCCCCAGAAGCCTTCTTCCCGGGTGGTCCTGCTGAAAGACGTCCGCGACGACGCCCTTCTCTTCTTCACGAACTATGAAAGCCGCAAGGGGCGCGACATCGCCGCCAACTCTTCGGTTTCGCTTCTCCTTCCTTGGCTTCCCTTGTATCGCCAAGTTGCCGTTGTCGGTGTGGCCGAAAAGGTTTCGCGTGAGGAGACCCAGTCCTATTTCGCGTCTCGTCCCCTTGCCAGCCGAGCCGGCGCTTGGGCTTCCCGTCAAAGCGAGCCGGTGGCCAGTCGCGAGGACTTGGAACAAGCTTTCCGCGAGGCGGAGTCCACCTGCGATTTGTCGCAACCGCCTCCTTCCTGGGGCGGATACTGGGTCAAGCCGGTCAGCATGGAGTTTTGGCAGGGGCGTTCTCAGCGTCTCCATGACCGCCTCGTTTATCGTCGCGAAGGGGACGGTTGGCGGATCGAGCGGCTCAGTCCCTGAATTTGACATGACGAAGAAAGACTCGACGCCTGAAGGTGATTCGTCTCCGGAGAACGCATCTCGTCCGCTCGACAAGTTGATGGCCAAGCGGAGCAAGCCTTTTCGCGACTGGAAGGAGGAGCGCGAATACCTGCGCCGTAAATGGGGGCCGCAAGGAAGGCGGATCGAGCCGGGAAAGACGAAAAAAGGCGAAGAATCTTCGCCCGACGCCTAGGCGGCTCGTTTCGGGCGAGCTTTTTTCATCACCAGCAAGTTCCAGGTCTCACCCTCGAAGCATCGCGAGCGAGGTCGGTGGGGGAGGGGGCGGAAGCCGATCGATCGGTAGCAACGCAGTGCCGGGGCGTTCAAGGTGAAGACGTTAAGCAAAAGGTGATTGAAGCCAAGGCTCTCGAAGCTCTCTCTCGCCAACAAGCGAACGAATGCCTTCCCCCAGCCCATGCCTCGCCGGGATGGATCGATGATGACGCGGCACAGCGTGCCGTCACCCTGCGGCATCCTTACTAATTCGGCATAGCCCACGAAGCCTGATTTTCCCGACTCCGCTTGGTATGCATTGACTTCGGTTCTTTCCAGGTGTTTGCGAAAAACGGGTGCATCCGGTATTCGGGGAAAAGTGTCGCCTGCCCATAGGCGCAGGTCTCGGTTGGTCTGCACCCAGGAAAGCAAGGTGCCTAGGTTTCTCTCCTCGAAAGGTGAAAGGCGGAACCCGGTGGTGGGTTTGCGAGAGATGCCCAGGAGAGTGGAAAGCATGTGCTCTATCTTGTCTTGGGACGCGACGAATGCAAGGTCACAACCCTAACCTGGGGCGAATCTTGAAAATGGCGAAGGGAGGAGGCTTGTTGGCCTTGTTGGGATCCCTGTAAATGACCGCCAATCCGCCGGTCTTCTTCACGATTGCCTTTGCCTTTGCCTCCAGCTCATCGGCCTTGTCGAAGTCCTTTTTTTCCAAGTATGCCATGGCCAAGCCCATGTGCGCGGCCGCGACGTAAAGGTGCTCCTTTCCCAAGGCTGCGACTCGAAGGTCGAGGCACTTCTGGAAAGCCTCGATTGCCGCGGTTTCTTCGCCTTTGGCGCTGAGGCAAAGGCCTATGCCTTCATGGCAATCGCCCAGGTCCGGATGGGTTTTTCCCAAAGTCTTCAACCGAATGGCAATGGATTCCTCGAAGAGTTTGATCGCATCGTCGTGGTCCCCGTTGGCTAATTTCGTGAGCCCGACGTTGTTCAAGACGGTCGCGACGTCTCGGTGCCCCGCCCCCTTGGAGGCCCGGAAATTCTCCAACGCCTGGTCGAAATGGCCCAACGCCTCTTCGGTCTCTCCCCCCTTTTGCTGGATGACCCCCAAGTTATTGTAAATGATCCCGATCTCGTAGGCTTTGGCGCCTTGCTTGGGAAGGCGGTACTTGACCAGCTTTTCATAGAGCTTGCTGGCCGTTTCATGGTCGCCCGAGGCGAAGGTCGCGTCCGCTCGCTTGTGCAACTGCCCGATCGCCTCGAGTGTCAAGGCCCCTTGCCCTTGGGCATGTTGGGGTAAAAGGGCGCAGGTGATGCAAGTGGACAGGAGAACGGAGGCTGCGAAGTACGGGGTTGAAATCTTCATGATGAACTTCATGAGGCTTCCGCGAAGCATCGTCAAGTCAATGAAATTTGCTCCTCGTTCGTTGGATTAGCCGCTGCAGACCAATGGATTACGAGGCCATGCAGGTACTTCTCCAGTCTTTGGTTTCCAAGCTGAGGAACCACTTGACGGTAAATGCCTTTCGCCACAGTCTAGGGTTATGTTCGAATCTGCTTATCCCTGCCCTTGCTTACCGACCGGTCGAGAAAGCCCTGACCTCGGTGGTTTCGCCTTTTCTCCCTGATGGAGCAGGATTCACCAGAGGAAAAGGTCGAGGGAACCCCGAAGAAAAAGGGGTTGCCGATCTGGTTGACCTATGCCGCCCCGCAGTCTTGGTTGCAGTGACCGTTCTCATCTATTTTGTCTTCAAGCCGAGTGACCCGGAAGACGTTGACGGCCCAAAGGAGGCGGTGGAGATCGGCAAGGATTATTACGTCTACGTCAACTTGGTCGAACTCTACCCGGTGGACTCCAACGGCAATAATTGGGACGGGAACCCGAGCGGCAAGAACGCGGCTCCCGACGTTCGGGTCTACGTTTTCTTGAAGGGAGTCCGTCAGTACACCAGCGACGTGGTCCAGGACCGCTTGCAAGCGATGTGGTCCGGGTTGCGTGTGGATCCCAGCGACATAATCGCGAAAGGGCTTTCGCTGGACAACCAAATCAAGGTGCCGAGGACCTCCTTGGCGGAGGGAGACGAAATAGTCATCGAGGTGAAGGAGGTCGATCCGCCGCTTGGGTTGAGCCCCTCCTTGCCGCTTTCCAATCTTCCGGGAATTGGCGGGAAAATTGAAGAATGGACCGAGGAATTGGTCCAGAGGGTCACCATTTCCATAGCGGACCTGAAAGAGGGGGAGAACGCTTTTATCTACAACCAGGATTCCAGTAAGGGCCTCAAACGCATCAAGCTGAAGATGCTTCGCAGCGACATGCCGCAAGCGGACTTGACGAAGCAACTGATTCTCGGACAGTAGGCATGAAACCCTTGGGCATCTACCTCTTGTTGGCGGGGTCCTGCATGTTGTTCGGCATCGGCTTGGTGGCTCCCGTAATGACCGTCACTCCTCCGTCAATGGAAGACTTTGCGCCCGACAATGCCTTGGGAGGCTTGACCGACCTGTTGGGGGGTGTCTTCGGTTTTTCCTTGGGCGATGGGGATGAATGGGAAAGCACCACCTATACCATCCTATCCGTGATCGAGGGTTTTTTCAATGACGGCGACGTGGCGCTGGGGCTGTTCCTGGTCTTTTTCTCTATCCTTTTCCCGGTGGCCAAGTTGTGCGCCCTGTGGCGGGCCACGGTCGTGATCTCGAACGGAAAGGATCCAGGCAATGCTTTTCGTCTCATCGACGGCTTGAGCAAGTTTTCCCTCGTCGAGGTACTGGTGGTCGCTGTCGTGGTAACCGCCTTGAAAGGTTTGCCCTTGAACATCGAGGTGCTCGTTCGCTGGGGACTCTGGGTATTCGTGGGATCCATTTTCCTCGGTGCAATCGCCTCCCTTTTCCTGCGCCGGCAGGTCTCTTTCGAGGACTGACAATAGAGGTCGTCAGGGGCTGCCGTTGGATGTCTGGGTTTGCCCGGATCTTGGAGCAAATGCTTTTGTTTCTTCGGTCCCGGCACAGACTCCGATTGGCTCTTGGGCGACTACCATGCAAGGGGCGTATCTTTGCAGAAGGATGGCGAAGGGGAGGCCACCTGCTAAACGGGGAGAGTCCGGATGCGTGTCGAATGGAGCCGAGGCGAGCGCGTTCGTTGAGCTTCCGTCGTCGCGCTTGGGGAGCGATGTCTCCCCTGCTGCCCGCCTGTCCTCTTTACTCGAAGGTTTCCTCGAGCTTCTTGATTCGTTTCTTGGGGTAGGGATGGGTTCGGAACAATTCCTCGAAGTCGTCGCCGTGTTCGTGGTCGCCCAGGGCCCGCTCCAATGCCTTGGCCGCCGCCTTCGGGTCGTAGCCCGCCGTTTCGGCCATTTCCGCGCCCACTTCGTCCGCTTCGTACTCGTCGTTTTGGGAGAACGGCGCCGTCAGCCATAGCCCGGTTTGGGCGGCCATCGCCGGGAAATCACCGAAGCGGCCGGCAAAGGCCAGCACCTTCGCCTTTTTCTCACAGTGCTTTTCGGTGACGTGAGCCAGTTCGTGCCCGATGATACAGGCAAGCTGGCTTTCGTCGTCCTTCATGATTTCGTACATTGCGGTCGTCATGTAGTAATACCCGCCCACAATCGCGAAGGCGTTGGGGTCTTCGCCTTCGATGAGGAAGATTTCGTAGCCATCCGCATCCTCCAATTCGTTGGCTTCTATGAGTTTCTTCAAAATCCGGGTGATGTGCGCGCTGGCCTCGTTCTTCACGATGGGATGATCTTCCTGGATGCTTTCATGGAAGGCATCACGGGCGTCTTCCTGCCAACCGTCCTCCATGAGTTCGTCGAGGAACAAGTTCATGGCGTCCAAGGCTACTCTCTTGGCTGCGCCAAGCAGGGCCGCGGCCAAATTGTCCGTGTCTTTGTCAAGGTTGTCTAGTTCCTCCAGAATCGTGGCGTATTCGCCCAGAATCTTGAGGAGGTCGCCATCCAGCAAGCCTGATAAAGCGTCTCCGGTTTCGTCGTCCTCGTCGTCATGATGGTCATCCGAGTCATGATCGTGGGTATGCCCATGGCTTTCGTTCTGGGAAGTGGTCTTGGGTCCAGCTGTACCGTCGTTCGCGGCGTTCGCTTCCTTGCTCTTTTTGCTTTCGTCGTCGCTATCATCTTCATTTTCACTGCCACAGGAAAAGGATGCCAAGGCGAAGCAGAGGAGCAGGCCGAAGCGCAGGAGATTCTTGAGGATATGTATTTTTTTCATGGCTAACGCTGGGTTGAAAAGGGAGCGTCCAAGGTTTGCACCTTGAATTGGTGAACGAATTTCACGGCGAGGCAAGGTATTTCATTAAACCAAAACAGTTCTAATTACTCGAATGAAAGGAAAAGAATTTCGAGTTCAAGGGCCGTCGTTCTTCCGGCGGCAGGATTTCTCCTCAACGCTTTTTGTTTTTTCCGGGATAGGGACGCTCCCCTACGTAGTTGCCCGCCGGACTATAGCGGGCGCAGGTATAATAGGAGCCATCCTTGCTTCTCACCGTGGCCATGCCCACTCGTGTCGTGCTTCTCCATACCATCTGGGTGTAATGCCCCACGCCCTGGAAACCCTTTTCACCTACTGCGGGCTCTCCCCTTGACAGGTAGATGACCTTTTCCTTGTCGCCCCAGCCTTTCAGGGCGATCTCGATGCATCGGGCTCGGCCGTACCCTTTGGCCCAGGATATGTTTTCGCCTTCGTCGTTCCCCTCCGAATGCTCGAGCTCTTGCTCGCGCGCCATGACGATGGCCCATTCCATGGCATCCCGGGCAAGGTCTTCGTCCCATTTCAAATCCGGGACGCCCACCTCCCGGCGCAGGCGGTTGTGCTCGTTGACCGCGATGCGGATTTCCGACGCGTCGTATCCGGGTTGGCCGTTTTCGCCCTTGGGCGCCGGGGTCGGGAACAACGGTTTTGGCGCATGGGGTGAGGCTTTCGGTGCGGAGGCAGTGATTAATTCGCGGGCGAGTTTTCTGGATTTCTCGCTGAGGTCTTCCAGTTGGTAGGCGTAGTTGCGCCCGTTCATGAAGAGGATCACCGTTTCGTCGTCGCCACGCACGAATTTCGCCTGGATGGTTTGCCCCGACTGGTTCGTCCACTGTTGCACTTCCGCTTGGCCCGATGCGAGGTGGACGACTAGGAGAAGCGGGCAAAAAACGAGTCGAAGAATCAACTTTTGCATGCCGCCCACTATGGCTCAAGGCCTCTCGAAGTCAAACCTAGGCGCCTTCGATTTTCCCTTTTCTCAAGCCCTCTTTCTTGGCCGCCTCGAAGCCTCGTCAACGTTTCACTCGGGCGCCGTGTTTGCGAGCAAGCTGGTTGAGTTTGTCGCAATAGGCATTGTGCTTGGCTCCCAATTCATTGGCCCTCTCGGTTTGTCCGTTTTCCAGCGCGAGGCTCCAGTTTTGCCACAAATCGACCAACTCGTCCCAAGCCTTTTGGTAGTCCGTCGGGCATCTCCTAAGTCTCACGTCCTCCATTTGAGAGATGGCTCTGACCAAGGCATAGGATTGTCCCGAGATGGACATGGCGGCGTTGTACGCCCGTATCATTTCGGACTCGATGCGCACCATGGCGTTTTGAGCATCGACGAGGTATTCCAGATCCTTCTTGTCCTCGTTGCGCTGAAGCAAGTTTGCCCCGACGAGCCATAAGGCCAGCCCGAAGACCAACAGGATGAAGAAGACACCAACCCAGTTCATTCCCTTTTTACTTTTCACCCTTTCACCTGGCGTGGGCTGGGAGTTCTTGGGCGAAGGCTCTGGCGGAGGCTCCACCGGAATAGGCTCAGGCGGCTTTGCTGTTTTATTTGCGGAGACTTTGAAGCCGAGGGCTTCCTTCATGGCGACCGCCCCCGCAAAGCGATCCTCGGGGTATTCCTCGAGGGCGCTGATCAGCCAGGAGTCCCAGCCCTTGTCCAAGTCGAGCCCAAGCTCGCTCGCCCTTTTCATTCCCGGGGTCTGCCGGCCGGTCAGCATGCGAAAGGTCATCAGGCCCAAGGAATAAAGGTCGCTGCGGGCATCAGCCGCCAAGCCTTCCCTTTGTTCTGGGCTCATGAAGGCGTAGGTACCCATCAGGGCGCGTTGGCGAGAGCCCGTTTCGTAGGAGTCGATCAAGGTGTTTTCCTCGCCTGGGTTCATCACGGTGTTGCGCACCTGCGTTTCCATCCAGTCGGCTCCCGCCGCGTTGACCAGGCCAAAGTCGGCGATCTTGATTGCCTTCCCGTCGAACAATACGTTGGCAGGTTTGAGATCGCGGTGCACCAAGCCCTTTTCGTGCGCGTGCCCCAAGGCGTCGAGCAAGTCCGTGAGCAGGGTCTTCACCTCCGCCTCCGTCAAACGACCTCCCTTGGCCGCGACGTATTCTTCCAGGGTGACTACACTGCGGCCATCCACTTCGCGTCCGCTCATCAACTGCATGCGCAGCCAGACACGCCCATCCGTCTCCCCGAAGTCGTCCACTTCCACGATGCCGGGATGCGACATGCCCGCCATGGCCCGTCCCTCGTTGCGAAAGCGTCCCTCAGATCCCGCGTGGCTCATCACCTCCTCGCTGATTACCTTGAGAGCGTATCGCTTGCCCAAGGCCTCGTGCTCCACCTCGTAGACTTCTCCCATGCCGCCTCTACCGAGCAGTCGTTCCACGCGGAAGTGCCCGAAGGTCGATCCGGGCTCGATTTCGTGGGAGTCATCGCTCATGGAGCTTTAACTGACTAGATGGGTGAGAAAGGTTTTTTTTCAGACTACCAAACTACAAGTGTTTCCGCGCGGATGGCAAGAACGAGCGACTGCAAGCTTGCCGCAACTTCGCGGCCAAGCGCTTGACCGAGGTTGCGCCAGAGGTAAAGTCGATGGCATGAAGTGGTTGCGATGGATTCCATGGTTTGCCTTCGTCGCGGGCAGCCTTGTCCATGGCGAGGGCAAGGAGCGTTCCTGGACGAACCGAGAAGGCAAGACGATCCAGGCATCCTACTTGGGTGGCGACGACCGCACGGTCACCCTGCTTAAAGAGGGCCGCCGCTACGTCTTGCGGCTCGCCGATCTCTCGAGGGAATCACAGGTCTTGGCCGGAACCCTGAGAGAGCATAATCCGAAGAACGTTTATCAATTCCTCGAACGCGTTTGCTTGTTCCAGGAGGTGGGTGACGGACACAAGGATTTACGAGGCTATGCGATACGCTGGAACAAGAGCCCGACCTTGTCCTTGTTCGATGCCAGGAAATACGTGAAGCGGGAGGATACGTACGGCTACGACAAGGCGATGGAAAAAGCCAGCGAGGTCATTCATGGCCTGGCTCGGCAAATCAACGGCGCCCTGCAAGCGACCAAGTTTCAATTGAAGGTCGTGGCCGACAACGACCTCAAGGCCGACGTGAAGGTCTTCATCTGCACCAACCGGGCTTGGCCGAACATTCTCTCCAAGTTCGGATACCGCCCCGTCATGCGCCGCAGAACCAGGGGCGCCATGTTTTCCTATTTCGAACAAAGGGGCGTCATCACCCAGGCCATCATTCTGTTGCCCTTGCAGTACGCGGGGAGTCAGCCCGCGAGCCTTTCCGCATGGGAAGGCCTTGCCCTCCAGGAAATCTGCCAAGTCCTAGGGCCGGCCAATGACTCGCCGCTGATCACCGAAAGCGTGTTCAACGGGGACAAGGGGAGCTTGCCTCCCAAGCTGGCTCCCATCGACAAGGAAATCCTCGAGTTCCTCTACCTGCGCGTCCAGCCCGGCGACAACCGGCGCCGCTTCGAGGATAGCTTCAAGGAACACTGGGACTTCACCAGGTGAAGAGTCTTTCCTTCTCGGTTCCGCGGACGCGAACGCCGCGGTCAAGCATCCGCAAAAAACCGCCCATTGCCGAAGATTTTCCGCGTGAGGTAATCGATATTGCATAAACGCGGGCGAAAAAGAGGCGACCACCGCCTCCCCCTTTGATGGTAGTGTGTTAAAAACCTCTTGGAACGGATTGGGATATCACTGAGTACCCACGCATCCGTTGTGAGCCTCGTTGTGACAACGGATTGTTTGCCTGCTCCGAATTTCGCAACTCGTTGACGGGTAGGGGATGGTGCGGGCAGCCGGGATCGAACCGGCGACACCAGCTTGGAAGGCTGGGGTTTTACCGCTAAACTATGCCCGCGGCAAAGAAGGGGTTTATTCGCGAAAGAGGAGGGGAGGGTCAAGGTTATTCGAGGGCGGGGCGAAGGTCAGTTCCTCTCCGCTATCCTGCGTTCCTTTCGCTCCTCGGCCTCTTGCCGAAGTTCCTCCATGAGCTCCGCCTTGCGTCGCGTGTCGGCCGCTTTTTCCTTGCGGAAACTGAGCAGGAGGTAGGCCAGGTTGGCGGTCGACCCAAGTAGCGCCAAGGTCAATTCCCAGCCCATCTCGTCGTTGCCCCGCAAGGCGAGCCCTACGGCCAGCCCGGAGAACACCGCCAAGTTGGCCGCGGCAAAGAGGTTTCCCTTCCCAAACATCACGCTAAGTTCCTTGGTGGACGAGCCAGCGACGTCAAACGCAAATCCTCAGGAAGCTTGCAAAATGCGCCCTGATGCCCTTTCGTGGGCTCATTATGAAACCCGTTTGGCCGCTAATTGCCTCCCTTTGCTTGCTCTTTGGTTGTGAGAACATCCAGGACGTGGAAATGGGTGAGGGCGGCAAAACACCGAAGAAAACCTCCAAGACCTTCCAAGAAGACGGCAAGACCGAGGGTTCCGAGGCAATCGTCAAGCCCGAGGGGCAGGAGACGAAAAACGATGACGATGCCAAATCCGACGTAAATGCGACAGCATCGGCTCCGCCGGAGACCTCCACGGGAAAGCCTTGGCCTCCCCCCAGTGACCCCGAGGAACTCTTGCCCGACGTGAATTCTCCCGATCTCCTGAAGGTGGTTCGGGAGTGGAACCGTATACCAAGCTCCGCCTTTCCCAGGAAAGTTACCTTGAAAGGCCCCGTTACCTTCGTCAGTACCCGCAACAAGCAGGTCAGGTCTGCTTTCAACACGGGCCAGCAAGTTTTTGTCTTAGAGCAATTGGTTGGCAGCCAAAGCATAGTGGTGGCCCCCAACGAATCTTCCCCCATGCGGAAAACCATTCCGATGGGGCAAACCGACTTGAAGGAGGTCTTGGCCTACGCCTACGAGGTGACCAAGAGGCGGCGGGCCGAGTTGGCCTTGACCAATCCGCCCCGCGCCACCAGGCCGAAACCGCGTCCTCCGAACACCCAGACCCGCCCCAATCCGAACAAGCCCAATCCGACCAAGCCCAAGCCGACCAGGCCCAAGCCGACCAGGCCTCAGGACAAGCAGCCGGAACGCAACGACCCGGGCCCCTTGTTCGATGACGTGCCCGAAGCCAAGGCCGTCAATCCCGCCCATGGCAAGTGGTGCGTTTGCCCCGATTGCCGCGAGAAACGCAAAAAAGGGAAATAAAATTTGATTGTCACCGCCCGTGCGGCGACCTTATGGGATAAACGCTATGTTCAAGGCCAAAAAGAAAAAGAAGAAGAAGGAAATCGAGATAGGCGACGTCATCCGTGAGATGGTGGCGCAGAAAGGCAAGAAACGCCGTGTCGGTGAAGTCATGATGATCTTGATGGACCAGCCCGACGATCCTTCCTTGGAATGCGTCGAGGTGGACCCCGATGAATTGACCGCCAAGACCAAGGGTTCCGACGGCATGAAGCTGTTCCGCGTGAAGAAGTCGCGGGCCAAGCATTACACGCCCCGGAAAACGTTGTTCAAGAAGAAGGTCTTCAAGAAGGGCACGATCATCAGGCACAAGCGAGGCACCACCATAAAGTACGGTCAGATCGTCTGCTTCCTGCACCCCGATGGGCTCTACTCCACCTCTCACGAGAAAGGCTACAACGGAAAGGATCTCCTCGAGTGCGTGGAGATTTCTCCCAAGCCCGGACTCGCCCAGCAAATGCAAGCCGACGGTGAGCCCAAGCGCTTCACCGCCCACGGCAAGGATTGCAAGATCATGGACGTGATCACGACCAACGCCCAAGGCGAGGAATGCACCGTGCGGAGGCTCAAGGTCGAAGAAGAGCAGGTGTAAGCCCGCTCAAATCCCCGCCTCGTCAATCTCCCTTTTCCCCGCTGTCGTTCCCTGTGGAACGAAACCAATCGTCGATGTCGCTTTTCCTGACCCGGGCGATCTTGCTTTGCCGTATCAGGTAGGCCGGGATCTTGCGGCGATGCCTCTTCCGGTCGGCGCCCTCGAAGGAGAACACCACCCATTCTTCGCTCCATTTCGTGTTGCACCAGCGAGCCCGGTAGGCATGCAGCAAGTACTCGATCGCTTCCAAGCGGTTGAGGTAGCGCTCTTCTCCTATCTTGATCATTGAATGGTCTTTCCTTGTTGCGTTTGACAGCCTTGGCTGGAGGCGATCGGAAGGGAAGAAAAAAGGGGGTATTGCCTGGAAGCAAAAAGCGTACCGTGAAAGCAGTCTTTCGTTCCTTATGAGCCTAGCGTCAATGCCAACCGGAAAGTTTTGGCAATGAACCTCAAATCCTACAATGAGTTTCGATCCAAAGCGCGGTATTGTATGGCTTCCAGCAAGTGCTGCGATTTTATCGCCTCGGAGTCATCCAAATCGGCGATCGTGCGACTCACCTTGAGGATGCGGGCATAACTCCGAGCGGATAAGCCGAGTTCTCCCATGGTCCGTTG
>PBLJ01000072.1 GCA_002721705.1 Opitutia bacterium | reverse complement strand
GCGCATGGGACGAGGAGCTGACAGTGGAAGTGAATCTTGTGGCCACGCGAATGATTGCCGAGATCGCTAAGGCTCACAACGTGAGGCGCTTTCTCTTTGCCAGCACTTGTTCCGTTTATGGAGCCAGCGATGATATTTTGGATGAAAAATCTACTCTTAATCCCGTTTCCCTTTATGCCAGGAGCAAAATTGCCTCTGAAAGAGTTTTGTCTGAATTCGAGGATGATGACTTCAAGCCCGTGATTTTAAGGTTTGGTACGATTTTCGGCCTCTCCGGGCGAACGCGCTTTGATTTGGTCGTTAATTTGCTCACGGCCAAAGCTCTTTTTGAGAAATCCATTCCAGTTATGGGAGGCGATCAGTGGCGTCCATTTGTGCATGTTCACGATGCCGCCAGAGGGGTTTTGTTGGCGCTGGAAGCTCCCTTGAGACTTGTGGGTGGAGAAGTTTTCAACGTAGGCTCCAACGCCAACAACCACCGTATTCGTGAGATCGGTCAAATGATATGCGATGAGGTGGAAGGCTCGCAGCTGGAAATCGACGACAAGGACGCTGACCGTCGTGATTATCGAGTGTGCTTCGACAAAATAGAGCGTCGTCTGCGGTTCAAGGCTGAATGGAGCGTAAAGGATGGGATACGTCAAATCATCGAGTCCGTCCGCTCCGGTCAAGTCACGAGTTATACCGAGCCGCAGCACAGCAATATTGCCTATTTGCACGAAGCGGGTGATTCTGCCTTTACGAAGAAGCAGCGCGTATGGACCAGCGAATTGCTAAATCTTCCCGAACTGCCTGAAGAATTGACCAAGAACGATGGCGATAAGCGCGCAAGTTGATTTGCCGCGCTAATTGATTCCCTTGGACCGGAAAAGGAAATCGGCTTTTCTGCATCTTGGCTCATTGGCATCCCGCAGGATGCTTCCTCCGTCAACTAGGAGCTGACTGTTGATCTCTCCAACCTCATTTTTGCTATCCGTTTTTTCATTGCAGGTGAGTTTCAAGCAAATGCTTTGCACCGATCATTAATTGATGAAAGTCGAGGGTAAGACCATCCTTGTGATCGGGGGAGCTGGATTCATTGGTAGCCACGTTGTCGAGGAACTGCTCAAGACCGATGTCGGAAAAGTCCTTGTGTACGACAATTTTTCCAGAGGCAAGATGGCGCATTTGAGCGCAGTTCTAGAGGATTCGCGTTGCGAAATTTATTCTCATGGCGGCGACCTCGGCGACCTCGACTTGCTCAATGATGCCATGAAAGAGGCCGATGGAGTCTTGCATTTGGCGGCGGTGTGGCTGCTGCATTGCGAGGAATTTCCACGCACTGCTTTTCAGGTCAACGTCGAGGGTACCTTCAACGTCTTGGAGGCCTGTGTCGACAACGAGGTGGAGAAACTCGTGTTTTCTTCTTCCGCCTCGGTGTATGGTGATGCCATGGAAACACCGATGACCGAGAGCCACCCTTTCAATAATCGTAATTTCTATGGATCCACCAAGATTGCCGGGGAGGCGATGTGCCGCGCTTTCCATGACCGCCATGGCCTCGATTACGTCGGCCTTCGGTACATGAACGTCTACGGCCCCCGTCAAGATCAAGACGCTGCATATACCGGGGTTATTCCAATCATGCTTAATAAAATAGGAGTTGGTGAGAATCCCGAGGTCAACGGAGATGGATCCCAAGCCTATGATTTCATTTACGTGGAGGACGTGGCGCGGGCCAACGTACGTGGCTTGCAAACGGAAGCATCGGACGAATTTTACAATGTGGGGACAGGACGGCAGACCAGCATCCGCGATTTGTGCGACGTTATTTTGGAACTTACGGGATCCGATTTGAAAGTAACGTACAAACCCTATGCCGATGATGATGCCAGACAGTTCGTGCAGAATCGTATCGCTTGTACGCAGAAGGCCAAACGAGACTTGGGGTTTGATGCGAACATTGATCTTCGCGAGGGCTTGCGTCGATTGTTGGAATGGCGTGGTGCCAGTTGAAACACTAAGTTTGCTTAAGGCTTGAACGACAAAAAGAAAGCTGCCGAATCTTTGGTTGGACGATGGTTCAAAGGCTTTGGGCGAGTTTGTGGAATTCTCAGCCCGTCGGCTCGTCGGCGTTCGGTTTTCGTTCTTGCCATGATGCTTGTCGGCATGGCTTTGGAAACTTTGGGCATAGGATTGGTCATTCCTGCGATTAGTATTTTGATGCAGGAATCATATCTGGATCGTTTTCCCGCAGTCGATCCCTGGCTTGAAGCTTTGGGCAATCCTACGCATGCCATGTTGGTCACCTGGGGTTTGCTAATCTTGGCTATGGTTTATTTGTGCAAGAACCTTTTTTTGGCCTTTCAGGTCCGGCGTCAGGCTCGCTTTGCTTTTGGAGTGCAGGAGGAAACCTCTTTCCGTCTTTTCGAACATTACTTGCGGAGACCTTACGTTTTTCATCTTAAAACCAATACCTCCCAGCTCATCCGCAACGTGGTGGGGGAGGTAAACTCATTCTCAGGCTACGTCCTCCAGCCTTGCATGATCTTGTTGACCGAGATTTTCGTGATGTTGGCAGTACTTGTTTTGCTTCTTTGGGTGGAACCGTTGGGTACGGCCTTTTTGCTGTTGGTTCTTGGCTCCGTGGCATGGTTATATCACCGGATTACTCGGAAGTCGGTTGCTTCATGGGGCAAGGAACGCCAAAAGCGTGAAGGGCTCAAATTGTTGCATTTGCAGCAAGGACTGGGAGGCATAAAGGACATAAAGTTGTTCGGTTGCGAACAAGAGTTTCTGGCACGGTACAAGGAGCACAACCGGATCGCGGCCATTATGGGCAAGCGTCAGTTGGTGCTACAACAATTGCCCAAATTAGGAATCGAGATGCTGGCTGTTCTCAGCTTGGTGATCCTGGCTTTGGCGCTGATCGGACAGGAAAGGCCGGTGGAAACCGCATTGCCGGTTTTGGCGATGCTGGCCGCTGCCGCCTTTCGATTGATTCCCTCATTCAGCCGAATCTTGAATGCCATTCAATCGATACGCTTCGGATGGCCCTGCGTTCAGGTGTTGGAAAATGAAATTGATTGTAAAGATCAGGAAGGAACTTCCTCCCGCGGCGTCGACGAAGAGGTGGAATCTTTGCCCTTTGAACACGAAATCTCCTTCTCCGAGGTCAACTATCGATATCCAGCCAGCGACAAGTCTTCTTTGCAGGACGTGTCGATTCGCATTCCCAAGGGAGCTTCGGTGGGAATTGTAGGAGAAAGTGGTTCCGGCAAGAGTACCTTGGTCGACGTCATGCTGGGTTTGCTTGATCCACAAGAAGGCAGTGTCTTGCTGGACGGAAAGAAGGTGTCTGCCAAGATTCGTTCTTGGCAGAACCGCATAGGTTACGTCCCGCAGGAAATTTATCTTACGGATGACTCGCTCCGTAACAACGTGGCCTTTGGCCTCAGCGATTCGAGCATCGATGACGATTGTGTCTGGAAAGCTTTGCGATCGGCCCAGCTAGAAGACTTCGCCCGTGAATTACCCGAAGGCCTGGATACCTCCCTGGAAGAACGAGGTGTTCGCCTGAGTGGTGGTCAACGCCAACGCGTGGGCATAGCGCGAGCATTGTATCACAACCCTTCCGTTCTCGTGCTTGACGAGGCTACGAGCTCTCTGGATGAAAAAACGGAAGATGGAATCATGGAGGCGGTTGGTTCCTTGAAGGGCGAAAAGACCTTCGTCATCGTGGCTCACAGGTTGAGCACGGTCAAGGATTGCGACCTCTTGTATCGTTTGGAAGACGGCAAGATTGTAAGCAGTGGTTCCTTTGACGAGGTGATTGGATGAAATTGGCCAAGGAAGAGGATTTAAAAGAGTACCTCCGGGACGATTGGATCGAACGCTTCCTTCTTTCCAGGACCGACGATCTGCCCGGTTCATTGACTTGCAACCAATGGTTGCTGGACAGCCCCCCTAAACGCTACCTCTTTTCCACCCTCTACGAAGATTTTGCCAACGGTTTCTCTGGCAAAGCTCTCGACGTAGGAGGTGGTTTGACCGCATTCACTTCTTTTTTCGCCAGCCGCTTTTCGTATCAATTGCTCGACTTGATGCACCATGACGACCAGCAAATCGTTCGCTCCTTGACTGCATCGGTGCCTGAAGGAGTGATTCATGCCCTTGATTGGCAGGAGTTCGTTCCTTCCGGGGGCTACGACGTCGTGATCGCGAACGATTTGTTTCCCAACGTCGATCAGCGCTTGGGCGAGTTTCTCGAAAAATTTTTACCCCTGACCAGGGAAATCAGGCTTTCGCTGACGTATTACAACAATACCAGGTGCTACAAAGTGAAAAGAGTGGATGGTGATGAAATCTTTTTCATGCGACCTTGGGATGGCTATCGTTTGTCGCGTGAACTTTTGTATTTCCAGGATCGTATCGTCGAGCCGGACTTCGATTTTCTGGAACGAGACGAACCGAGCTTGTTCCCTAATGGCAGACAAGTTTGCTTGGTAACCTTGAAGGGAGATTTGGAAAGCTTATGAAAACGATCAGCGTAATGTTTTTCGGTGATTCGATCTGCACGGGTCAACACGTCGCGATACACGATGGATGGGTTACTCGCACTTCGGCCAAGCTTGCTGAATTGGGCAAGTTGCATGATGCCGAGATCATGGTCACCAATGCTTCAGTCAATGGCCGAACCACTCGTCAGGCTCTGGAATGCATTCCCTACGAGGTGCAATCTCATTGTCCCGACTTGGTCATTATTCAGTTCGGCATGAATGATTGCAACTATTGGGCAAGCGACAAGGGTTTGCCCCGAGTGAGTTGCCAAGCTTTCGCGGCGAATTTGCGCGAGATAATCGACCGTGTGAGCAATTTCGGCGCACGGCGAATTTTCCTGCACACCAACCACCCCACGACCTTGGATGCGGAGGTTTTCCCGCATACCGACGTCACCTACCAGAAGAGCAACGAGTCCTACAACCAAGCAATTAGGGAACTGGCTCAGGATGCCGAGGTTACCTTCAACGACGTGGAGCGTTTTTTTTGGGACCAGCTTGGAGAGGAAACGGAAAAATTGCAGGAAATGCTTCTGCCTTCGGATCAACTCCATTTGAGCAAGAAAGGACACGATTTGTATCTCGATTTCACTTATCCGCGGTTTGAGGAGGCGGTTTTGGAATTGCTCAATGACTGAACGAGAGAACAGGCCTCCGGTTGATCATTTGACTCTTCTTGAGGAGTCTCTTCGCAGAGATCATGCCAAGAGAGTTAGCTCGATCGAAGTGCCTTGCGTTTTCCTTTTGGGATCTCCTCGGACAGGCAGCACGTTGCTTTATCAGTTTCTCATCAATCATTTTGCATTCCATTACCCAACGAATCTTTTCAACGATAATTTCTGCGACACTCCCGTTGCCGGAGCTTGCCTTGAAGGTGGCATGGCTGGGCAGGCCTCGGTTCCCTATGAAAGTCGTTATGGAAAGACCGAAGGCCCATGGGGTCCGTCCGAAGCATCCTGTTTTTTCAAACGATGGTTTGGAGGAGAGCATCCTAGTGAAACCTGCAGCAAGGAACCTTTGCCGGATATGGAGAACTTGATGGTGGAGACCTTTGCCGCTCTTCATTCCCTTTCCGGAAACCCGTTGTTGTTCAAGAACGCTTGGAATTGTTACCGTGTAAAAGCGTTAGCCCGGTTGTTTCCCGCTTCCAGTTTCGTATGGATCCGCCGGGACGTTGCCCAAGCCGCTCGTTCCGACTTGGAGGCCCGAGCGCGAAGAGGAGGTTACGAAATTTGGAACTCGGCCACGCCAAGCAATTATATGGAGATTCGTGAGAGGCCTTATTGGGAACAGGTTGTCGAACAGCAATACGAGTACGGCAGGCGAATCGAAACGGATTTCGCTTCCAGTTGTCCGGAAAGAAGCGTGCAGGTTTGGTACGAGGATCTTTGCGGGCAACCCGAGCAAGTCTTGCAAACGCTGGATGACTTCTTTCTCGGCCAAGGCATGGAAGTTGTTCGTCGCGAACCCGACTTTGCCTTTGCTCCTTCTCTTCGCAAGCGGAACTTGGAGTCCGACGAAGAAGGCCGCCGAATCCTGGAGTACTTGAATTCGATGACCGATGATCGTTTGTCTTCCTTTCGTCGTGTCGATGAAAACGCTTCCGTCGACAATTCCTAGAAACCAATTACAGGTCATGGCGCAAACCGCTTTTTCATTGGAAGAAATGCTTCGGACGAGCGGTCAAGAGGAGGATTGCCTGGATATTCTCATTCTAGCCGACGTAAGCTATCCTGCCAAGGTCGTCAAGGAACACGTCGACGCTTTGAGCGACCATTCCCGCCATCGAGTGACCGTTCTTTCTCCAAGAGCAACGCGAAGGAAATGGGGGAAATTCCGGAAGATCCCGAAAATTCGCTTACAGTCGGACAAGGGAGGCAACTTCGACGTGGTGGTCATTCATTACTCGCTCTGCATTCTTTTCGAGAGTTACCTGCCCTCCTATTTGCGAGAGGCTTTAAAGCAATTCAAAGGGCTCAAAATCCAGATTATTCAAGACGAGTATCGTTGGATCAACCGAATGATGGAAGAGATGACGCACCTTGGCATAGACGGTCTCTTCTCGTCTCTCACCATCGAAAATCTCGAGAAGGTCTACCGCAGTCCGGACATGGAAAATGTGGTGAAAGTCTCGGCCCTTCCGGGCTACGTGTCGAAGGATTGGATACAGCAGGATTCCCCAAAGATCCGCGAGCGTCGCAGGCACCTTGTCTACAGGGGGCGGGAATTGCCTTTTTGGCTCGGTCACGCCGCTCGCGAAAAAACCACTTTGACCAACGAAGTGTCCAAGCGCTTGGCGGGACGGGAATTGGTAACCGATTTGAGTTCAAAGGAAGAAGATAGAATTTATGGCGATGATTGGATCGACTTCATGAAGTCGGGCAAAGCGG
Source organism: Opitutia bacterium (assembly GCA_002721705.1). Lineage (GTDB taxonomy): Bacteria > Verrucomicrobiota > Verrucomicrobiia > Opitutales > Seribacteraceae > UBA2993. The sequence goes on along the minus strand of PBLJ01000072.1, from coordinate 30,788 downwards.
TCCTCGGGCTTGAGGGGGGAGCGAGTATTTTCGATTTCGACGATTCCATTGAAAGCGCCGTGCGCGCTTACCAAGAAGAAAATCCGGACGCAGGTTATGAAGAAGTGCATCGCCGTTTTCTCGCTCCGCACGAAGGAAACGTCGTTCACCGCACCATTACTCCTCGTTCCTTCGAGGCGATTGCCGTTCGCACCGCCCAAGTCATGTTTCCCGGAGAATACCGAGGCGTTCTCGAGCCTTGGCGGCATTACCTTCCCTTGGAGCGTGACTTTTCCAATTTCGATGAGATTTGCGGATTCTTGCGCGACGACGACTTCCTGCAGGAACTTGTGGATCGGGCGTATCAAGAGATCATTGCCTCGGGGAAATACGAAATGTCCGTTCTCGGCAAAGGCATGGACGCCATGATAGACTACCTTCGATTACATTCTCAAAACCTTAACTAATTATGTGCGGCATAGCGGGATTCGTTCATTTGCGTGAAGGCGCTTTTGAATCAGCGGAACCATCCTTGGCGGCGATGGGTCGATTGCTTGCCCACCGGGGACCCGACGACAGTGGCCAGTGGGTGGCTCCGGGAGCTTCCGCGGGCCTCGCTCATCGGCGGCTTTCCATTATCGACTTGAGTCCCTCAGGCGCTCAACCCATGCGGGCGCCCAACGATACCGTGGTTGTTTTGAACGGTGAGATATACAACTACCTTGAACTTCGCGATCTCCTTGGTTCTCAATGGAGCTTTCGTTCCCAGTCCGACACCGAGACCGTTCTCGCTGCCTATGACCGATTTGGCGATGACTGCTTCTCGCATTTGAGGGGGATGTTCGCCTTTGCCTTGTGGGACCAAAAGAAGCGTCGATTGGTTTGCGCCCGTGATCGTTTTGGAATCAAGCCTTTCTATTACGCCCAGGTGGGAGACCTTTTCTTCTTCGCTTCCGAACCGAAGGCATTGCTGCCTTTTATGCCTGCGATCGAGACCGATCCCGATGCCATGGCCGAGTATTTGACCTTCAACTACGTCATCGGCGAAGCGACTATGTTCAAGGGCATTCGTCAATTGCTTCCCGGTCATGCTCTCGTGGTGGAGGACGGGGAGGTGCGGACTCGTCGTTATTGGGACGTTAACTATGAAGTCGATTGGGACAGTCCCCCCGAGCATTTCCAAGAGCGTCTGGTCGAATTGGTCGATGACTCCATTCAGGTGCATTTGCGGTCAGACGTGCCTGTGGGTTCCTATGTTTCCGGAGGAATCGATTCGAGTTTGATGGCAATCTTGGCCTCTCGTCACGACGATTCCAACAGAGAGGCTTTTCATGGCAGATTCCTGGAGTATCCCGGATACGACGAAAGTCGTTTCGCGGAGATGGCCGTCGAGAGCAGCGGCGGTTCCTTGAACGTCCTCGACCTTACGCATGAGGATTTTGCCAAGCATCTCCGCGACGTCATATACCATTTGGATTATCCCGTGGCTGGGCCTGGCTCCTTCCCTCAATTCATGGTCTCCAAAATGGCGGCTGAAAAAGTGAAGGTGGTATTGGGAGGGCAGGGGGGCGACGAAATCTTCGGTGGTTACGCCCGCTATCTTCTGGCTTATTTCGAACAATGCATTCGGGCGGCTATCGACGGCACCTACAAGAATGGAAACTTCGTCGTCACGCTCGAGTCCATCGTGCCGAACCTAGGCATTCTTCGCGAATACAAGCCCATGATGCGCGAGTTTTGGCGAGACGGACTGTTTTCCCCTCTGGAGGAGAGGTATTTTCGCTTGGTCGATCGTTCCACGGACATGGAAAGCGAGATCGACTGGTCTGAATTGGACAAGGGGAGAGTGTACGATTCCTTCCGCGAAATTTTCCTCAACCGGGCAAACGTTCGCAAGGGAGCTTATTTCGACCACATGACCCATTTCGATTTCAAGACACTCCTGCCCGCCCTGCTTCACGTCGAGGATCGCATGAGCATGGCTCATGGCCTTGAAAGCAGGGTGCCCTTGCTGGATCATCCCATCGTGGAATTCCTCGCCACCGCTCCAGCTGACGTGAAGTTCGCGGGAGGCAACATGAAACATCTTCTCAAGAATGCTTACCGCGACGTTTTGCCGGAGGGGATAGTCAACCGGCGAGACAAAATGGGTTTCCCCGTTCCTTTGAAGGAATGGTGTGGCGATGAGTTGCGTGATATGATTTTGGATGTTTTTCAAGGAATGAAACAGCGCAATCGTCCCTACATCCAGCCAGAGGCGGTGCTGCAAAACTTTGAATCCGCTGGACGTTTTTCCCGTAAGGTCTGGGGTCTTCTTAGTCTTGAAATTTGGCATCAGACCTTCCATGACAAAGCAGCCGAGTTTAGATCCATGCCCGATCGGGAGACGGTAATGAAACCCAAGGAAAACGACACATGAAAATACTAGTAACCGGAGGATGCGGACAGATAGGTTCGCGTATCACCGAAATGCTGCTCGATCGAGGGGACCAAGTACTCGTGATCGAAAACTTCGCCACGGGCAGGCGTGAACACCTGCCGGACAATCATCCGGGATTGACCCTAGTGGAGGACACCATAGCGGACAAAGCGCTGGTGGACAAAGTAACGAGTCAGTTTCGTCCCGACGCCATTGTCCATACCGCCGCGTCCTACAAGGATCCCGACGACTGGCACAACGACACCCTGACCAATTGCGTGGGCGGAGCCAACCTGGTCCGGGCCGCCCTCGAGAACGACGTCGGGAGGTTTATTTATTTCCAGACCGCGCTTTGCTACGGTGTAAAACCCCTCGAGCAACCGATCACCCTCAATCATCCGAAACTTCCCGCCAATTCCTCTTATGCCATATCCAAGACCGCGGCCGAGGACTACATTGAGATTTCAGGACTCGATTACGTCACTTTCCGTTTGGCCAACGTCATTGGACCTCGTAACGTGTCCGGACCTCTCCCTATCTTTTACCAACGGATTTCGGAAGGGAAGAAATGCTTCGTCACCACAGCCAGAAGAGACTTCGTGTTCGTCGGTGATTTAGCCAAGGCCGTCATTCGAGCGATCGACGGTACCGGTTCGGGCGCCTATCATTTTTCTTCCGGCGCGGACGTTGCGATCAAGGAACTCTACGATGCCGTGGTCAAGGCCATGGAGCTTGACGAATATCCGGAGCCCGAGGTTCGTGAAATCGGTCCGGACGACGCGCCTTCCATTCTCTTGGACCCTACGCGCACCTTCGAGGATTTCGGTGAAATGGAATTTACTCCACTGGAGGAAACGGCTCGGGCCGGCGTGGAGTATTTTCGAGAATTCGGAGCTGCCGGAGGCTACACCCACCTCAAACACGAGGACTGAACTTGTCTCGCATATTGATAACTGGCGGAGCGGGCTGCTTGGGCTCGAACCTGATCGAGCGTTTGTTGCCCGCCGGCAACGAGATTTTGGTGATCGACAATTTCGCCACTGGTAAACGGGAAGTTGTTCCGGAAATGCCTGGATTGAAAGTAGTGGAGGGAACGATTGCGGATGCCTCGCTGGTCGATCGGTGTTTCGACGAGTTTTCGCCCGAAGTCGTCATTCACTCCGCTGCCGCATACAAGGACCCTTCGGATTGGGAGGAAGACGCCGCCACCAACGTAACGGGATCCATCAACGTGGCCAAGGCTTCGGAGAGAACAAAAGTCCGTCGGGTGGTGAATTTCCAGACTGCTCTTTGTTATGGTCGGCCCGATCGCGTTCCTATTCCCGTGGATCATCCCGAACGCCCGTTCACTAGCTATGGAATTTCCAAGACTGCGGGCGAAAGGTTTCTCATGTCTTCCGGAATCCCCGTCACGTCCTTGCGCCTCGCCAACGTCACGGGACCTCGACTCGCGATTGGCCCCATCCCCACTTTTTACCAGCGACTCAAACAGGGAAAGTCCTGCTTCTGCAGCGACACCAAACGCGACTTTCTCGATATGGACGATTTCTTCTCGGTCGTCGACGTCGTGTTGCAACCCGATGCCCCAACCGGCATCTTCAACGTATCCACCGGCGAAAGCCGTTCCATCAAGGACGTCTTCGATGCGGTGGCTTCCTTTTTGGGGATCACCATCGAAGAACCCCCACCCATCGTTCCTCCTGGAGAGGACGACGTTCCGGAAGTAGTTCTCGATCCCTCCGAGACCGAGCGGGTTTTGGGATGGAAGGCGACGATCGGTTTCGAGGAAACCATTCACCGCATGCTTTTTTGGTATGACGAGCATGGGGTGTCCGACGTCTTCAGTCATTTGGCTGAGCCGAAGAATTGAGCAGGTAGTGGCGATGAGCAAAGAAAGTTTCAAGGCCGCCAAGATCCTCGTTGTGGGAGGAGCCGGTTTCGTGGGATCCAATTTGCTCAGGCAATTGCTCGAACGCGATCCACGGGAAATCCTCGTGGTGGACAATCTTCTGTCTTCCGAGGAAAGTAACCTGCCTGAAGCCTCCACCGTTACCTTCATCCACGGCTCCATCACGGACGACTCGATCCTCTCCGTTTTGCCTGACGATCTCGATTTCGCCTTTCACCTTGCCTGCTACCATGGCAACCAGTCGTCCATCGCAGATCCTTTGGCGGATCACGAAAACAATACCCTTACCTCCCTCAAGCTCTTCGAGCGCCTCAAGGACGTTCCCACTCTTCGCAAGGTGGTCTACTCGGCTGCCGGGTGCGCCGTGGCGGAGAAGACGTTCGACGATGCCGTTGCCACCAAGGAGGATGCTCCCATCTCCCTTTTCCATGATTCCCCGTACTCCATTTCCAAATTGATCGGGGAACTCTACGGGAATTATTATTTTGGAGCCGCCGGGCTTCCCTTCGTGCGCGCCCGCTTCCAAAACGTCTACGGTCCCGGTGAAATTCTGGGAGCCGGACGCTGGCGTGGCACGCCTCATACCGTTTGGCGCAACGTTACACCCACCTTTGTTTGGAAATCCCTGAATCACGAAGCCCTGCCACTAGAGAACGAGGGCAAGTCGAGCAGAGACTTCATTTTCGTCGAGGACTTGGCTCATGGCTTGATTCGTTGCGCCTTGGCTGGCGAACCCGGCGACGTTTACAATTTGGCTTCCGGCAAGGAAACCACCATCGCCGAGTTGGCCGCCTTGATCAACGAGGCGACGGGCAACCCCACCCCGGTGGATTTACTTCCGGCTCGCGATTGGGATCGTTCCGGAAAACGATTTGGGTCAACCGAGAAATCGAAAGACGAAATTGGCTTCGAGGCCAAGGTCTCGATATCGGAAGGCATTTCGCGTCTCGTCGATTGGACGAAAGCGAACCGAGACTTGGTCGCCCAATGCATCGCGCGGCACGATTCTCAAATGCAAGGCTTCTGAGCTCCGCGTAGCTCCATTTCTAGTGGAGAAGTTGAATATACTTACCCTGCACCGTCTTGGGAATCCTCGACGGGCGGTGCGCTTCCTGCGCAAACACGTCTTTTTTCTCAGGGACCATGCTCCCGAGCACAATTACGTCTACCACGACGTGGCGGTGCATCTTCCCGACTACGTCAAGGACATCCCTTTCGATGCAGTCATTCTGGACGTCACTCTCCTCTGTTCTCGATGGGGGCAACCCGACGTTCTCGAGCGCTGCAAGAAAGAATATTCGTTCGTCGCTGACTTGGATGCCGTTCGATTTGCCTTTCCGCAAGACGAGTACGATTGCAACGAGTTGCTGGACGATTGGATGATGGAATGGAAGGTCGACGTCGTTTTTTCGGTTTTGGAATCCCATCGGGAGGTGTTGTACCCGCGTTATCATGAAAAAGGGGAATTTCAGTTGTCCTATTGCGGGTGCCTGGATGAAAAGTTGCTGTCCTTCCAACCGAAACCGTTTGCAGACCGTACCATCGACCTTGGCTATCGCGCCAGGAAACTACCTCCTTACTTCGGTCGCTTGGGCCAGACGAAATGGACCATTGGTCGAGAGGTCGATCGTTTGGCTCGAGCCGCCGGGCTTCGCACCGACGTCGTCTTGGGTGATGGAAAGAGGTTGTTTGGGAATGATTGGATCAATTTCATCAATGACTGCAAGTTTACCTTGGGAGCCAACAGTGGGTCCAGTCTCCTTGATCCCAGAAGAGAGATTCAGCAAGCGGTGAGGCGCTATCTTGCGGATTCCCCGGATGCTACCTTCGAGGAGGTGGAGGCAGCCTGTTTCCCGGGTCAGGAAGGGAAATACGAGTTCACGGCGATTTCCCCTCGAGTTCTCGAGACAGCCGCCCTTGGCAGTGGGCAAATCTTGGTTGATGGGGCATACAGTGGAATCGTCGAACCTTGGGAGCATTACCTTCCGATTCGACCCGATGCCTCCAATTTCGATGAGGTTTTCGAGGCGATGGGAGACGTTGCGGAAATGGAACGCATGATAAAGCGATGCCGCGAGGCGATCTTGGATTGTCGGTTTCTTCGCTACTCCTTTCAAGCGCAACGCATTTTGGACCTGATTCGAGAGCGCTCGGGAGACAGTCGTCCCGAATCTCATTTGCAGGGAGTAGAAGCCATTATTGCCAAATACGAACGAGAAATCGGAAAGAAAAACAAGATGCTGTGGGCTTGGCAGGACACCAAGAGCATCATTGCGAAGATTCCGATCCTCGGTCCTGGGTTGAGAAAAACAATGTCCGCTTTTCAGGAAAGAACTCGTCGAAAGATAGTGGCTCGGCCAAAAACGGAACCCTAGGCGCTACTTGAACAAACTAAACGTTCTCACCTTGCATCGTCTCGGTAATCCCGCCAAGGCCAACCGCTCCTTGCGAAAGCATCTTTTCTTCCTGCAAGATCATTTCCCCGAGCATAATTACGTCTACCATGAAGTTTCGCTTCCTTTTCCCGAATACCTCAAGGAAATCCATTTCCATGCCATTGTCCTCGACACTACCTTCATGGGAGAGCGGTGTTTCGACCCAGCCATTCTGAAACGGCGGAAAAGAGATTTTGCTTTCGTCAAGGATTCGAACGCCGTCGTGCTGGCTTTTCCTCAAGACGATTACGATTGTCATTTGATCACCGACAAATGGATGTGCGAGTGGGAAGTGGACGTGTTGTTTTCAGTCATTCCCGATCGTTGGGAATTACTTTATCCAAAATATTTCCAGAAGGGTGAAATCAAGTTGTGGTACACCGGATGCGTGGACGACGCCCTTTTGGATTATCCCACCAAACCTTTTTCAAGGCGCTCCATTGACATAGGATATCGAGCTAAGAAGTTATTGCCGACTCGTGGACGGTTGGGGGAAACCAAATGGACCATAGGGCGTGACCTCAAGGCTCTCACGGAAGACGCCGACTTAAAGGTCTCGATTGAGCTTTTCCCCGATGCATCGGGCTTTCTCAAAGGGGATGCGTGGCTGGATTTCATCAATGACTGCAAATTTACTTTGGGATCCAACAGCGGTTCCAGCCTGTTGGATCCAGTCGGCGACGTCGCGGGCGCAGTTCGTCGCTATTTGCTCAAGCGACCCAATGCCGCTTTCGAGGAAGTGGCAGAGAATTGCTTTCCCTCCGAGGATGAGCGACATGGGGATTTTACCGCCATTTCCCCTCGTGCCTTGGAGGCGGCTCTTCTACGCAGCGCCCAAATCTTGGTGGAAGGAGATTACAGTGGGTTGCTCACCCCTTGGGACCATTACTTGCCAATCAAGCCCGATGCTTCGGATTTCGATACCGTGCGAAGGTCGATGGCTGACGTCGGCGAGGTCGAAAGCATGATTGAGCGGTGTCGTGAAGCGATTGCCGATTGCACCGCCTTGCGGTACTCCGTGAAAGCTCGTGAAATCGTGAAACTCATTCATGACAAATACCGCGGGCCGGACGTCGATTCCGAAGCTTTTGGCCGAGCCGCTAACTTGATCGAGGAATATGAAAAAGACCTGCGCCTCAAGAAAAAGCTCCTATGGGCATGGTCCGATATCAAACAACGGGTGGGTTCCTTTCCCGTCGTAGGCAAGGCGTTGCGCAAGGGGCGCGACTTCATGCGAGCCAACCGAGAAAGGAAAAGCTAGCTTCGAACCCAAGCCGTGACCTCGCATACACAGGTTCAAACCATATCCTCCAAAGGGAAAGGAGTGCGACTCGCCAACTTGGTCTTCAACGATTTCCGTCATGATTCCCGTGTGGAGAAAACTTGTCGAAGTCTGGCTTCCCATGGGTTTGACGTGACTTTGTTCGCTTTCTCCGGTGAAGGTTTGCCTGCGAAGGAGGAGATAGATGGCTTTCGCGTGGTTCGTTGTTCCGGGCCGGGTAGATTGGGAAGCCTTGTCGGCATGGCTTGTCGCTTGCTTGGTTCAGCCCGTGAATTCGACGCAATTCACTGCAACGACTTGGAACCTTTGCCTTTGGCCGCGATGGCGAAATTGCTAGGCGGAAGAAGTGTTCTTGTTTACGATGCTCATGAACTTGAAACCGAGAAGATGGCTGCCCGCGGCATGCGCAAGTACTTGTCGAGATGGCTGGAGAAGGCGTTCTTCGTTTGTGTCGACGCCACCATTACGGTCGGTGATAAAATAGCGGATTGGTACTCCGCTCGCTATGACGTCGCCAGACCTAGTGTGGTGCGTAATGCGCCTCCTGTGTGGAAGCGGAACAAAACGAACCTCTTGAGAGAGCGATTTTCAATTTCTCCCGACACTCCGATCTTCCTTTACGTTGGAAGCCTGGCGAAGGGGCGCGCCGTGGAGGCCACCCTCGACGCTTTCTCGGGTCAGAAGGATAGAGCTCTTGTTTTCATTGGATATGGCGGGACTTCCTTGGAGGGACGAAATTTGGAAGCTCGGGTTCGGAGCGTTGCCCGTCGAGAGCCAAACGTATACTTCCATGACCCTGTCCCCTCGAGCGAATTGATCGATTGCGTTTCTTCCGCCGACGTCGGATTGTCACTCATCGAGGATCTCTGTTTGAGCTATCGTTATTGCATGCCCAACAAGTTGTTTGAATACGGTATGGCTGGGTTGCCCGTATTGGTTAGTGATTTACCTGAGATGAGGTCCACGATCGAGCAATACGAATGCGGCGTGGTTTGCCCCGACATTACCGCTCGAGGCATTGCGAATGCCGTGGAACGAATCTTGAACATGAACCTTGATCACTTGGGAGCCAATGCTCGCGTTATGGCGGAAGATCATTGCTGGGAAAAACAGGAAAATGCCCTCCTCGGCCTTTATCACGGCTTGTTTTCAAATTCAGGGCGGCAATCATGAAAATCGTCAGTGTCATTGGAGCCCGCCCCCAATTCGTCAAGGCGGCCGTTGTTTCCAGAGCCTTGCGCGAAAAACAGGGCGCCGATGAGTACCTTCTCCATACCGGGCAGCATTTCGACGACAACATGTCCCGCATATTCTTCGAGGAAATGGGCATCCCCGAACCGGATGCCAATCTCGCCATTTCCGGAGGAAGTCATGGAGCCATGACTGGAGCCATGCTGACTCAAATCGAGAAGGTTCTCGAACGCGAACGCCCCGACTGGACTCTGGTTTACGGTGACACGAACTCTACCCTCGCAGGTGCCCTCGCCGCTACCAAGTTGAATTTGCCCTGCGCGCACGTCGAGGCCGGTTTGCGTTCAAACAACCGCAACATGCCCGAGGAAATCAACCGCATATTGACCGATCACGCCTGCGATCTTCTGTTCGCTCCTACCGAGGAAGCTGCTCGTAGGTTGGCAATGGAGGGATTTAGCGGCAAAAACGTTGTCCGCACGGGAGACGTGATGTTCGATGCCGTTAGGCTTTTCGGTGACCTTGCCCAGCAAAAGAGCCGTGTTCTCGAGGAGTACGGTCTTGAGCCAGGCGGCTTCGCTCTTTGCACGATGCATCGACCGGAAAACGTGGACCATGAAGATTGCTTGACCGAGGTTTTGCAGGGCCTAGGCGAGGTTGCTCAGTCCTTGCCGATTCTTTGCCCGCTGCATCCGCGCACGCGAGCCAGATTAAAAGAATTCGGTTTGCTGGAAAGCCTTGCCTCGAACGCTCGGATTATCGAGCCGGTAGGTTACTTGGACATGTTGCGTCTTCAAGCCGCAGCAGCCCTCGTCTTGACTGATTCAGGTGGCATGCAGAAGGAAGCGTTCTTCCATCGGACTCCATGCGTGACGATACGAACTGAGACCGAATGGATGGAACTCCTTCCCGGAGGCCACAACCGTCTTGCTCGCCCCGGCGTGGATTCGATCCCGGAAAAAGCCATGGAGGCCATCCATTCCTCTCCGGACTGGGACCTTCCTCTCTACGGAGATGGCCATTCCTCCGATATCATTGCCGCCGCCTTGGTTGAAGCTGATTAAGTGAATATCGCCCTCGTCACTTCCGAATTTGCGCCGATGGCCGCCGCCGCCGCCTCTCGTATGGGACCCTTGGCGGATGCCCTCGAGGAACGAGGACATGAAGTAAGGGTCCTCTCTTCCAAGCAAGCGTCCAGCGAAGACCCAAGAGTGCAGGTTTCTCGTTTCGAGACTCCATCCTTTCGAAGCTCCCTTCCTCGCCGTTTGGTTCAGGAAATGCGATTGGGACGTGACCTCGGGCGATTATTGAAGCAGCTGGCTCCAAAACCTGATTTGACGATCCTCACCTCACCTCCTTTTTTCATGGCATGCCGTTGTGCCCGGACATTGAGGCGTTTGAACTTGCCTTACGTTCTGGACGTTCGTGACCGATACCCGAGAGTTTTGTTTGACTTAGGGCTCGTCCGGCCCTCGGGAATCACCGGCAGGTATCTGCAACGCATGGAACGCAACGCTTACGATGGGGCTCGATTGGTTGCCACCGTGACCCGCGGTTTGACCGAGGACTTGGGAGAAGTCGCAGGCAAAGGCAAAGTGGCGTGGTTCCCCAATGGATTCGATGGCAAGGTGTTTGCGAAAAAAGCCTCCTTTCCATCCAAAGACAGGCCGTTCACCGTTTTTTATCATGGCCGACTTGGCCGATTCTACGACGTGGAAGCTCTTCGCGCCTTAATTCAGGAAACGGAACGTTTGGATTCCAACGTTCGTTTTCGGCTGGCTGGAGACTTGGGGGCAGTCAGCCGGAATGGAGATTGGGGTCGAGCCGAATTCCTGGGAGAAAAGTCGCTACCACGAATTGCCGACTTTCTTGCTGAATCCAACTTGGGAATTTGTTTACTCAAGGATTCAGAGGCCATGCAAAAAGCATTTCCAGCAAAGGTTTACGAGTATCTCGGAGCGGGCTTGCCCGTATTGGCTACTCCGGTTGGCGAATTAACCGAGTTTTTGACCGAGCGAGATGCGGGAATTGTTTTTCCCAAAGCCGATCCTCAAGCCATGGCTCAAGCCATTGTAGAGTTGAAGGCCGATCCAACGGCTTGGAATCGTATGTCCGATAACGCATGGGCTTTGCGCTCTTCGCTGGATCGTCGAGACGGCGCGAATCGTTTCGCAGAGCGACTGGAACGAATTCACGAAACTTCAGTGAAAGGGAAACTGAATTGATGAGCCGCGGTTCAAACTGGAATCTAGGCAAAGGCGCTTGGGTTGCGTTCGATCTCGCGGTGGCGGCATGCGCGGTGGTGTTCGTGCCTCTTTACTGGGCTCCCGAAAGCGAGACTTTGAGAGCCCTATCGACCGAGCGTTTGGTTTTCTGCGGTTTGTTTTACGGCATCGCTTTCATATTGGCGGGTGAAATGCTTGGTTTGCATGAACCTCAACCGCCCCGATCTTGGCGTATCCGCGTGGTGTTGGCGATTTTCGCCGCATCCATTGCCTGTTTGGCGTTGTTGTTGTTAGTCTACGGTATCGAGTTTCAATTCGTTGGCCGCTTGGCCTTACTGAAGATCGGGGCTTGTTCCGTAGTCGCGGTCGCGTTCCTCAGGGCCATGATCGGGAGCATGGCTTCTCGCAATCGACCTCGGGTGATGGCTTTGGTCTCGAAAGACGCCGCCGAGGAGTTGACCAAGCGGGCGGCAACTGAATCAGCGCCTTTCGTCTTGGAAGACCTCGAGGCCTTGGAGAAAGCAGGAGGCGTTTCGGCCTTAACCGAATTTTGTCGCGAACACGGAGTGGACGAACTCGTGACCATGCGCAACGATCGTGATTTGGGGCAGGATTTCGACTTGGTTGAATTATTGGCTGGAGGGACGCGTGTGTCCGATTGGGTCGATTTCTGGGAACGTTCTTTTTCCTGCGTGCCTCCCGATCACGTTGATGAGTCATGGCTGGCTAGGCTCGATCTCCGCGTGCGACACCCCATTTTTCATCGAGCCAAGCGCTGCCTCGACGTGTTCATAGCGATCTTGGGTCTTGTCGTTCTTTCTCCTCTTCTGCTCTTGGCCGCCGCCGCCATTGTCTTGGAATCGGGTGGCCCCGTCTTCTTTTCACAGCGAAGAGTCGGCTTTCTAGGACGTCCCTTCACTTTGCACAAACTTCGTACTATGCGAACGGATGCCGAAGCGAAAGGCGCCCAGTGGGCCAGTGAACGCGATTCCAGAGCCACTCGAGTCGGGGCTTTCCTGAGGCGTTCGAGAATCGACGAAATTCCCCAATTCTGGAATGTCTTGCGTGGAGAGATGTCCATTGTAGGACCTCGTCCCGAACGTCCCGAGTTCGTCGAGAAACTAAATGATGAAATCCCTCTTTGGCCTTGTCGCCATCTAGTCAAACCCGGACTTACCGGTTGGGCTCAGATTCGTTTTCGCTATGCGGCAGGGTCGTCTGCGTCGAAAGAAAAACTGGCTCATGACCTATACTACCTGAAAAACGCCTCCTTGTTGTTGGATTTGCAGATTATCTTGTCCACTCTTCGCTCCGTGGCGAAGGGTAGTCGTTGATGCGTTCATGAAGACTTTAATCACCGGAGGAGCAGGTTACATTGGCAGTCATACTACACTTGCTTTGCTCGAGGCTGGTCGAGAAGTAGTGGTGCTCGACGACTTTTCCAATTCCTCGCCGGACGCCCTCCGCAGGGTAGGGGAGCTGGCGGGAAGGGAAGTGGAGGTGGTGGAAGGGGATTCGGGAGACCGTGAGACGCTGAACAAAGTATTCGATCGTCACGGAGCCTTTTCGGCCGTCATCCATTTTGCTGCCTTCAAGTCGGTGAGCGAATCGACCGAGAAACCACTCGCTTATTATCTCAACAACGTCGCGGGCTCCATCACCTTGCTCGAGGTCATGGAGGAGTATGGCGCGCGCAATTTCGTTTTCAGTTCTTCCTGCACGGTGTATGGGGAACCACAAGCCGTTCCTTTGCGAGAAGATCATCTCACGGGACAGGTTTCCAGTCCTTATGGCGCCACGAAATACATGGTGGAGAAAATTCTGAGTGGGTTGTGCGCCGCCGATTCACGATGGAATGCCGCGATTCTACGTTATTTCAATCCCGTGGGCGCCCACCCCAGCGCTCTTATTGGCGAAGACCCCCTCGGCAAACCCGAAAACCTCGTGCCAGTGATTTGCCAAGTGGCCACCGGCAAGCTGGACAGCCTTTCTATTTTCGGAGGCGATTATTCCACGCTCGACGGCACCTGTGTCAGAGATTACCTCCACGTCGTGGATTTGGCCGATGCCCACTTGAAGGCTTTGGATCACCTTGCGAAGGTGGACGGTTTGCGTACTTTCAACCTAGGTACGGGTAGAGGAACCACCGTGCTCGAATTGGTCGATGCCTTCGAACGCGCAACCGGTCAAAAGATCCCCCGCAAAGTCGTCCAACGTCGACCAGGGGACGTTGCGGAGGCCTGGGCGAATCCTTCCCTCGCCAAGAAGGTTCTTGGATGGGAGGCCACCCGCGATCTTGACGAAATGATGGTGGACGCTTGGCGCTGGCAGCTCGAGAACCCGCAAGGACACTCTAGGGGGAGCGAGGAGTGAGCTTTTCGATGCCGTATTTGGTTGGATCGAAACCTCTGGCCAGAACCGCCTTACGTAGTTCGTCGAGGTTTGTTTTCGCGCCGATCGAGATTCCTTTTTCTCTATAGGCATTCCGGTTGAGTTCGATTGCAAAGAGGACGTTGGTCGAGCCGGATTTGACGGACGTCTCGTCTTGTGGATAGAGCTTCCTTACTTCGAGCAAGGCGCCGTCGGGTGAAAAGAAGCCAATGTCGAGAGGTATCCAGGTGTTTTTCATCCAGAAACTTTTCCTTCCGGGCTTGTCGTAAAGAAACACCATGCCATGATCCTCGGGCAATTTCTTGCGGTGCATGAGCCCGAGGTTTTTTTCCTTTTCCGAGATTGCCAACTGCAACTGTAGAGTCTTTCCGTCAATTCGAATGGGGAAATATGTGTCTATCCCATGCCGCGCTTCAGTTGAACTACGCGGACTTTTCGAACGACAAGAGTCCAGCCAAGGTGTTGCCATGACCGCGACCAAGAATTTTCTTCGTGTCAATGAAGGCTCTCGATGCATGATGCCAAAACAATGATTCCTTTGTTCTATGCAATGAAAACAACTGCAAGGTCATGAGGTCCGCATTGGAAAAAATCAGCAAACTGCGTGTCCTCGTGGCGGGCGACGCCATGCTTGACCATTATCTGTGGGGAGATGCCCATCGCGTTTCTCCCGAAGCTCCCGTGCCCGTTGTACGAGTGGAGCGTGATTCCTATGCCGCTGGCGGAGCGGCCAACGTCGCGCTCAATGCCGCGGCCTTGGGAGCGGAAGCTACTTTATGTGGCTGGATAGGCAAAGACGAAGCTGGCGAACGGCTCCTTGAAGTCCTTGGTCAGCGCGGCGTGCAATACGATTCAACTTTTCGCAGCGATCAACGGGAAACGATTTGCAAGGCCCGCGTAATGGCTCGCAACCAGCAACTTTGCAGAGTGGATCGTGAACAGTCGGTGGAAACCTATGCTTTGAACTCGGAGAACGATTGGGAAGGGTTGGACCTTCAGTTAGCGAAAGCGGAGGCGGTGATTTTGTCCGATTACGGCAAAGGTTTCGTGGACGATTCTATGGTGGAGCGTGTCTTGAAAAAACGTTCTTCCGCCTCGGTCATCGTGGCCTTGGATCCAAAGCCTAGGCGTTGCCTGAATCATCAGGGAGTCGACTTGCTTACCCCGAATCGGGTTGAGGCCCTTGAGTTGGCGGGCTTGGACAAGGAGGACCATGCTTCCTTCCCAGCCGAGCGTGTTTGCGCGGCGATTCACGAGCGTTACGCCCCTCGTTTTCTGGCCATTACCTTGGGTGATGAAGGCATGATGCTTTCGGAAGAGGGGGAAATTGGTGAGACTATTCCCACGGCGGCTCGTGAAGTCTTCGACGTTTCCGGGGCAGGGGATACCGTGATCGCAACCTTGACCTTGGCCTTGGCATCCGGTTGCAGTTTTCGCGAAGCGGCGACTTTGGCGAATGCGGCGGCGGGCATCGTAGTGGGTAAAGTAGGTACTGCAACCACTTGCGCCGATGAAATACTGACTCACTTGGGAGAGGCATGAAGCGAGGTCTTTTTCTGGACCGGGACGGCACTTTGATCCCGGATTACCACTATCTTTCCGATCCTCGTCGAATTGAATTAATTCCCGGTGTTGCCGATGCCTTGGCCAAGGCTTGCTCCTTGGGCTACCTGCCATTTCTTTTTTCGAATCAGTCCGGGGTGGGAAGGGGTTTTTTCACCTTGGAGACGGTTCATGCCTGTAACTTGAGAATGCTCGAATTATTTGGTCTTCCTGCTGATTTCTTCGTCGACGTCTGTCTTGCTACCGAGCATCCGGACGACGAACACGTCTATCGTAAGCCATCCCCTCGATTCATCTTGGAAATGGTTGAAAAGCACAACCTCGAGGTTTCCTCGTCCTACATGGTTGGCGACAAGTTGCTGGACCTCGAAACTGCAGCTTCAGCCGGCGCAAGAGGCGCCTTCGTGAAGACGGGCAAACCCTTTACGGAGGAAGTGCGCTTCTACACTGAGGAAAAGAATATGGGCGTATTCGATGATTTGGCTGCCTTCGTGGATCATTTGGAAAAGCAATGACTGCCGATCGCAAGCCCTCTTCCTGGGACGTTCTTTCCGATGAAAGAGAGGCGGATTGCCGTATTTTCGAGGCGCGTCGCTTGCGTTGTCGCCATCCCGATGGCCGCGAGGGAGATTTTTTCGTTCTCGATACTTCCGATTGGGTCAACGTCGTGGCCCTTACCTCGAGCGACGAACTTGTCATGGTTTGTCAGTACAGGTTCGGGTCCGATCAACTTTCCTGGGAAGTGCCCGGCGGAGTCATTGACCCAGGAGAATCCCCGGTCGATGCCGCCGTGCGGGAACTTCGAGAAGAAACTGGTTTTGTCGGTGAAAAGGCGCGGATTCTAGCATCCTGTCGCCCCAACCCCGCTCTCTTCCGAAATCGTTGTCATTTCGTGCTGGTTGAAGAATCCAAGCTCGTGGCCGCAACTTCCTTTGATGCCAACGAGGAACTCGAGACTCGCTTGCTTCCTTTGAGCGAGGCGGTTTCCTGGGTCAGGGCGGGCCGCATCGACCATGCTCTCAGTCTCGATGCCTTGCTTTATCTTTGGCTGGAACGCCAAGCCTTGGACTTGAGCTGACTTTGGAATTGCCCCCGGACTAACTCCCTTTACCATGTTCGCTTTCCTTTTTTTGGTCATGTTCTCTCCATGAAGCCATGAGTTCCGTTCTTCAGTTGTTGCTTGAAGGTGAATGTCTGGAAACCCACCAGATGGCTGATGTCTTGGGCATGGATGAAGCAGCGGTCACCGAGGAGCTGGAACGTCTCAAGGATGAAAAAATCCTCTTGGGATGGAGACCGGTCTTCAATCCCGCCGAAGTGGAGGATGATCAAGTGAGAGCCGTAATCGAGGTCAAGATCAGTCCCGAGCGAGAAGGAGGATTCGATCGCCTGTCCTTGCGAATCAGTCGATTCGACGAGGTCGAGTCTTGCTACCTTATGTCTGGAGGATACGACTTGCTGGTTATAGTGGCAGGCAAAAACCTGCGTACTGTCGCCTCTTTCGTTTCCGAGAGATTGGCAACGATCGAAGGCGTCCTTTCCACCGCTACCCACTTTTTGCTGAGAGCCTACAAGGAGCAACGCCACCTCTTGGTCGAAGAAGGCTCTGCATCGGACAAGCCTGCCATCAGCCCCTGATGACCCTCCAATCATCCAGATTTGTGGCAAATCACGTAAAGGATTTGCCAAGATCCGGCATTCGCGACTTTTTTGCCGTCGTTTCGGACATGCCACAAGCCATATCTCTCGGTATAGGCGAGCCGGATTTCGTTACTCCCTGGCATGTTCGCGAAGCAGCTGTCTTTGCTCTCGAAAAGGGACGAACCAGTTACACCGACAACTTGGGCCTGCTGAGACTGCGCAAAGCGATTTCCAGCTACGTCCAGTCGTCGTTTGGCGTCGAATATGATCCAGAAGATGAAGTGCTCGTTACTGTAGGAGTTTCCGAGGCTCTCGACCTTGCTCTGCGAGCCTTCGTGAATCCCGGAGAGAAAGTCCTTTACCACCAACCTTGTTACGTTTCCTACGACCCAAGCATCGTCTTGGTGCATGGGAAGGCATTGGGAGCCGCCACCTCGGCTCGAAACGACTTCGCTCTCGCTCCCGCTGCCTTGGAGGATGCATGGGAAGAAGGCTGCAAGGCTCTTATTCTCAATTTCCCCACCAATCCCACGGGTGGTGTTGCGGACAAGTCCACCTTGGAACGAATCGCTCGATTCGCGGTGGAAAAGGATCTTCTCGTGCTAAGCGATGAAATCTATGCCGAGCTCACTTTCGATGGCGAGCATTGCAGCATCGCTTCCTTGCCCGGAATGAAGGATCGCGTGATTTTTCTCCACGGGTTTTCCAAGGCTTTCGCAATGACTGGTTTTCGGATTGGTTATGCTTGTGGCCCATCCGAGTTGATCGAGGCCATGATGAAAGTACATCAGTACTCCATGATGTGCGCTCCAATCCTTAGCCAGGAAGCCGCTCTGGAAGCTCTCCTGAATGGCCGCGAAAGTGTGCTGAGGATGAAGGAACAATACTTGCGAAGGCGAGATTACTTGGTTCGCCGATTTAATGAAATCGGACTCCCCTGTCATTCTCCAGGCGGATCTTTTTACGCTTTCCCGAACGTTGCGGCCACGGGTCTCGATGAAATCGAATTTGCCCACCGCCTCTTGCGCGAAAGAGAAGTCGCGGTAGTGCCTGGTTCCGCTTTCGGAGAGGCTGGAAAGGATCACGTGCGAGCCAGTTTTTCCACTTCCTACATTCAATTGCAGCAGGCATCCGATAGAATCTCTCGCTTCATGGACTCTCTTGGTCATTCTTCCGGGTCCATGGAAGGCGTCGGCTGATTACGTGACATGGGCCCAGTTCCAAGCATAGCCATCGTCGGCCGACCCAACGTTGGGAAAAGCCGGCTCTTCAACCGGTTGACCGGTCGCCGCATTTCCATCGTGCATGATCGGCCGGGTGTTACCAGGGACGTCGTGACGGCGGAATCCGCGGACGGTTACGTCTTGATGGATACCGGTGGCCTTGGTCTCCGAGAAAGCATGACTCCCGTGGAAATTCAGGATGCAACCGAGGCCCAAGTTGATTTTGCCATCGAGGCGGCCGATTTGATCCTTTTCGTGACCGATGGGCGTGAAGGCCTTGCTCCTTTGGATGAAATGGTGGCGGAGAAATTACGGCGTTTGGACAAGCAACTGGTACTTGTCGTCAACAAAATCGATTTTCCCGAGGAGGTGGGTCGTGCCGATGAGTTCGCCAGGCTTGGGTTCGACGATTTCCATCGCCTTTCCGCGGAGCACGGATTCGGGGTCGAGGACTTGCTCGCAGACATCCGCAAACGGCTTGGCCCCGTTGCTCCCGAAAGCAACGTCCGCGGTGAACGCCGTATTCGGATGGCTTTCGTGGGACGTCCCAACGTAGGCAAGTCCTCCTTGTGCAACCGCCTGCTTGACGCCGAGCGCTTGATCGTCAGCGACGTCCCGGGCACTACGCGTGAAACCACCATGCGGGAGCTGGATTACCAAGCCGAGCAGGATGAAACTTGGCGATTTTGCCTTTTTGATACCGCAGGCTTGCGACAACGCAAAAAAATCGCGGACTCCTTGGAATACTTTTCCTCTCTTCGTACAGAGGAAGCAATTAATCGCACCGACGTCGCCCTTCTCGTTCTCGATGCTCGTGAAGGCGTGTCCAAACAGGACAAGGTCATGGCCGGATTGATCGCGGAATCCGGCAAGGCTTTGGTCGTGCTCGTCAATAAATGGGACGTTGCGGTTCAGGGGTTTCGCAGAGACCCCTTGAGCGGTTACAAAAACGAGTCTCATTTCCGGAAAGAGTACGAAAAAGCGATTCGCAAGGAATTGTTCGTTTTGCCGGGTTTCCCGATCCTTTTCGTTTCCGCCAAGACAGGATTGGCAATCGAAGACATGCTTTCCGCGGTGCGTGAAGTGGATCAAGGCTTGGATCGTTTTCTCCCGACACCGGAATTGAACCGCGCAATCATCGGCATGATGGAGAATCGACCACCCGCAGCCCGCAAGGGCAAGCGATTCAAGATTTTCTATGCCGTGCAGACTAACACACGCCCTTTTACGATTCGTCTTTTTTGCAATCGCATCGATCGCTTGGAAGATGGTTATCAGCGCTACTTGGCCAATGGTCTCACCACGCGATTCGATCTTCTGGGGGCTCCCCTTCGCTTCATCCTTAGCGGTAAGGAGGCTCGTTACTCAAAGAAGAACTGACGCCAGTAGTTCCCCCTTTTTCCAGTCAAGGTCGGTCGTTTTCTTGAACACCGGCCTTTTTTCGTGTCTAAGTATGGAGGCATGGGAGGAACCAAGCGAATCGCATTCATGGGATCGGACCTCATCGCGTTGCCGGCCCTTCGTTTTCTCGATGATCAGCAAGATGTCGAACTGGCGGGTGTGTTCACCCAACCGGATCGGCCTGCCGGTCGCGGAAAGCGCTTGCGCGTAAATCCAATCAAGGAATGGGCGACGAAGCGAGGAATCGAATGCCTGGCTCCGGAAAAGCCAGACGCAGCCGAAGCGGCTTGGTTGCAGAGTAAACGAATCTCGTTGGTCATGGTCATGGCCTATGGACATCTCTTGAAGCCGGATTTGATCGATTCGGTCGGAGGGCGAATTTATAACTTGCACGCATCTTTGCTTCCTTCCTATCGCGGCGCTTCTCCCATTGAAACGGCTCTTGCTGAAGGGGAACGAAGTACTGGCGTCAGCTTGATGCGAATTATTTCAAAAATGGATGCTGGCCCCTTGGTGGATCAGCAGAAAACCGATCTGAAGGATGACGAAGATGGGCCTTCCTTGCGTGAGAAACTAGCTCTTCTCTGCCCTGCATTGCTCAAACGCAACTTGAACCATTTGCTTGCAGGCAGCGCCAAGGAGATGACCCAGGACGAAGCCCATGCCACTTACTGCCGAATTCTCAGAAAAGAGGACGGAAACTTGGATTTTTCGATGCCTGCCGACACCTTGGCTCGACGCGTGGCGGCCTTCAAAGCTTGGCCAGGATGCTTCTTTGCCTTCGGAGACGTTCGCATCAAGGTGGGGGCTGCTCTCGCTCTCGATGCTTCGACCAACTGCGTTCCCGGTGAAATCATCGGGGAGCGAAACGGAGCTTTGTGCCTCGCTACAGGGGAGGGGACTTTGGCTGTGCTCGAAATGCAACGCCCTGGTGGCAAAATGCTGGATGCCTCCTCCTTTTTAAGAGGCTTTCCTTTGCCCGATGGAACCCGGTTGCCGACCATTTCCAATACTCCTTTGGTTGGCGACCATGCGGGTTTCTTTAGGAAAAACAAATATGTGGATTGATTTTTTCTCCGCGGCCCTTACCAATTAAAGAGCAATTTGCATTAAGTTTAGTTAAGGGGAGGATAGTATGATGGGAAGAAAACCGTCCGTATGGGGGTGTTCGCTCTTGTTGGGAGCGTTCGTTTTTGCAATGCCGAATATGGAAGCTGCTGATGCCAGCGTCCGTTTGGCCAACCTGACTCAGGATATGGCGATACTAAATCGTCAGGTGACTCTTTTGCGTTCGGAAATGGAGTCCTTGCGAAGAGAGAATGCCCAATTGAAAGCCACGCTTTCCCAAGGTAACTCACGGGACAACGTGTCCCGAGAAGATTTGCGAACTTTTGCCGAAGCCATGGACAGAGAACTTGCGACCCTTCGAAAGGAATTCGTTCTCGGTGATGCCAAATTCAACAAGGAATTGTTGAACAAGGTGAACGCAACACTCGAGGATCACGGCCGAAAAACAAGGGCTCACATCGATGCCCTTGAGAAAAAAATAAACGCGAACCGTCCTCCGAAGCCACAACACCCTCCTACGGTCAACCATCCCACCACGGGGATTGTTTACACGGTACAGAGTGGCGACACCTTGAGTCGCATTGCTCGCAACCATGATTCAACCGTTCCATGGATCAAGGCTGCTAACAATATCGTCAAGGATACCAGTTTGCAAATCGGACGAGAAGTCTTCGTTCCTCAAAACAACTGATCCCATGGCGAAAAATTCCATTCGACTAGGACGCGGTTTGGGAGGGTTGATTTCCTCTGGCCTAGGTACGGAATCCAAAAAAACGACGCAGACCAAGGCTTCTGGCAAAACCAGCAAGAAAGCCGCCCCCAAGGTAACTAAGGGGAAGGCCAAGGCTTCTCCTTCCAATAATGGAGAAAGCTTGCTCAACGCCCCAATCTCCAAGGTGCGCCCCAATCGCTACCAGCCTCGCAAGCGAATTGACTCCGAGCAAATCAAGGAACTGGCATCCAGCATAAAGGCCGAAGGGTTGATTCAGCCGATAGCGGTTCGTTCTTCCGAAGACGGTTATGAAATCATTGCCGGGGAAAGGCGCTGGCGAGCTTATCGAGAATTGGGACGAAAAACCATACCCGTTCGCATTCTGGACGTGGAGGATGCTTCTTCCGCTGCGCTTTCCTTGATCGAGAACTTGCAGAGAGAAGGCCTTGATCCAATCGAGGAGTCGTTGGGTTTTGCCGCCTTGATGCAAGATTTTGACCTCACGCAAGCCCAAGTCGCTGAGCGTTTGGGTAAAAGCCGTGTCTACGTCACGAATGCGTTGCGCTTGTTGCAGCTCGATGAAGAAATTCAAGAACACCTCACGGAAGGACGTTTTTCCGTTGGACACGCCAAGGTTTTACTTGGTGTGGAAAAAGAGGACCTCCGTTTGCGCTTGGCTCGGAAGATCGTCGATAACGGGCTCAGCGTGCGCCAAGCGGAGGATGAGGTGGAATCTTTCAAGAACAAGAGTTCGGGCCGAGCGACTTCTTCACCAGCCAAGGCCAACGGCAAGGTAGCCAAGGAAATGGCCGGCAAGTTGGCTTCCCTGTTCAATACGAAAGTTCGCGTGTCTTCCAATGGCGAAGGCAAAGGTCGCATTGTGATTGAATACGACAGCGCGGCCAAGCTGGATGACCTGGCAAAAAAAATGGGTCTTTGACTTTCCCATCTTTCCCCATTTCTTCTTTTAATGGGTATTGCGTTTTCTCCTCAAATCCATTTCCTGTTTTACCTTTGTATTCGTTTTTCCCCCGATGACTGGATTTCTTACCGTTGTTCTCATTCTGTTGAGCCTGTTCCTGATCCTCCTGATTTTGCTACAAAGGAGTTCAGGTGGCATGGGTTCGGCATTGGGCGGTGGAGCAGCTGATCAGGTGTTCGGAGGAGGTTCTGCGGCTGTCCTCACCAAATGGACGGTTTGGGGCGTACTGGGCTTCTTCATCATATCATTTGGACTTTATTTGATTGCCCAGAGCAACCGTCCCGTCGATGCGGTTGATTCGCAAGGTGGTGGATCACCATCCACTGAGCAAAGCCCAAAGGAGGATGGAAACACAACGACGGCAGGTGATGGTTC
Source organism: Opitutia bacterium (assembly GCA_002721705.1). Lineage (GTDB taxonomy): Bacteria > Verrucomicrobiota > Verrucomicrobiia > Opitutales > Seribacteraceae > UBA2993. The sequence continues at coordinate 7,992 of PBLJ01000072.1, read as the reverse complement.
CGAAACGGAGCCCAAAGAGAATGCCGGCGACCCTCAAACTTCCAATCCCAAGCAGGACGTGAAAGACCCTTTGAACCAGAATTCACAGGAGGAAACGAAAGTTCCTGAGGGACTACCCCCCTTGGTTCCGCCGGATGGGAAAGTCAAGGCGGAGGAGAACGCCACCAAGCCGCCTGTCGCGCCCGAAAGCCCGGAGCCCAAAGGTGGCGAATAATTTGCCCACTCGAGAGCTTTGGTTTTCACTGCTTAGGCATCTTTTTTCGGCAACGATTTCCAGGGTCCTTTTTCTTTGCTTGTCTGCGAGCTTCGTGGGAATCGGTCAAGCTGAGGCATCCACTTCAATCCCAGTTCGGGGGATAAATCCGAAATTCCTGACCCCTCAAGACGCCAATGATACTTGGGTGGAATTCCTCAAGCGATTTCAAGGTGTCGTGCCTCAAGCGCCATCCCTTTCGGGTTTTGCCTTCAAGGTTCGTTTGGAAAAAATACCTAGACGTGGAAAAGTAATACAAAGAGAAGGATATCTTTTCGGCTTATGGGGGGATCGAGGCATTCTGCGTATTCAGTTTCCCCAACGGGACAAGAACGCCACTACTTCCGTTTTGCTCCTGAACGGGAAGGAACCAAAAGCTTGGCGTTTCGACACTGGCGATAAACAACCGCGTCTGCTGCAGAATCTCGATCTGTTTGCCTCCTTGACCGAGGACGTCGACTATTCGGCTTTCGATGCCCTCATGCCTTTCGTTCACTGGAAGAATGTTTCCTATAGAGGTTCCACTAGGGTGATCGGGCGTCTGGCTCATTTGTTTGATTTGTATCCACCTGAGGAAATCAAGGCCGTTCGACCTAGCTTGCGTTTCGTTCGCGTAGCAGTGGATCATGCTTACAAAGAGACGTTGCGTGTTGAAGTTTTCGGAAACCGAAATTTGGTGGAACGAAAGTTTTCAGTCATTTCCTTCAAGAAAGTCTCTTCGAATGAAAATCCTTACTGGATCGTCAAGATCATTGATCTCATGGACTTGAATTCCCGCGAAAAGACCCGGTTGCGAATTGTGATAGAAGAGGGCGAAGACATTGGTCGAACCTTCTCGACCGATCAGTTTAGCGCTGAAAACCTAGCTTTCCCATTGGACCCATTTGAATAAGATATTGAGTTCTTCGAGCCCAAACAAAGATAACTTTTGTTTTCTTCGATTGATTTTTTCACCTAAAAGCTTTCAACCCTTTTTTCATTATGTCTTCCGAATCTTCAATCCTCTCTCACGTAGCGGCCAACGTTGCCCCATCCCCCACTTTGGCGGTAGATGCCAAGGCCAAAGCCCTCACGGCAGCCGGTGAGGACGTCTGTGGTTTCGGATCGGGCGAACCCGATTTCGATACACCCGAATTTATAAAGGAAGCTTGCGCCAAGGCATTGTCCGATGGGCAAACCAAGTATGTTCCCGCGGCCGGTTTGCCCGCCTTGAGGGAAGCTCTGGCCGCCAAGTACGTTTCAGAAAACGGAATAGCCGGACTCGAACCCGTGAACACGGTGGTCAGTCCCGGCGGCAAGTATTCATGTTTCTTGGCCATTCAGGCTACTTGCGGCCCTGGGGACGAGGTCATCATACCTGCTCCTTACTGGGTGAGCTATCCCGAGATGGCCAAGCTTGCCGGAGCGGAGCCCAAGGTTGTTTTCGCTGGAGATGACCAAGGATTCAAGATTACCCCCGATCAGCTCCGAGAGGCGATCACCGACCGTTCTAGAATGCTCATCCTCAACAGCCCCTCCAATCCTACTGGAGCTATTTATGACCGAGCTGAAATGGAAGCCATTATGGAGGTTGCGCTCGAGCACGGGCTCTACGTCATGTCCGATGAAATCTATGAATATCTTCTCTACGACGACGTCACTCACCATAGTCCTGCTTCTTTTTCCGCCGAAGCCGCCGAAAAAGTCATTACTGTGGCTGGTTTCAGCAAGACGTTCTCCATGACCGGTTGGCGGTTGGGCACGCTGGTGGCCGCGACCCCTGTAGCCAAAGCCGTAGCCAGTATTCAAAGCCAAACCACTTCGAATGCCACTACCTTCGCCCAATATGGTGCATTAGCCGCCCTCCATCGATCGGACGAGGCAATGGCGGCCGTGGCCGAGATGTTGACTCATTTCGATCGCAGACGTCTTTTCCTGCTGGATTCCCTGAATGCCATCGAGGGCGTGACTTGTCCGCGAGCCCAAGGAGCTTTTTATCTTTTTCCCAACGTGTCCGCTCTCGGCATGGGAACGGATGATCTCGCCGATCGTTTGCTTGACGAGCATAAGGTAGCGGTAGTGCCCGGCAGTGGATTTGGCGCAGAAGGATATATTCGACTCAGTTACGCTACCTCGGACGAGGTTATTGAAAAGGGGATATCTCGCTTTCGCGACTTTTGCTCCAGTCTGTGAGAACGTCCTGAGGTTCAACCAGTCACAGATACTGCCACCGACCATGCCATGCTTGCTCGGAAAGCATGGTTCTTTATAAGCCAAGCTCGATGCGAGCTTCCGGGGATTGAGCAAGGGCAGTCTCGAATTCCTCCAGGTCGAAGTCAGCCACCACGAAATCCCCATGCTTGAGTGTAGGTGTTTTCGTTTGCCCGCTGGCAGCGACCAACTCGTCCATACGAGCGGGTTCTAATCGTACGTCCACGATCTCCAAGTCCAAGTCCTTGCTTTCGAAGTAAGCCAGCGCATCGATGCACCATGGACACCCGGATTTAACGTAAAGGATTGGCTTTTCCACGATTAGAATCTGCTTCCTTTGCTTTGCGGATAGTCGGACCGCTGTTTATTCGAACAGACTGTTTATAACTGATGAAACAGGTATAACCTCGAAATCAGCTTGGATGTTTTTCGCTCCATCCACAGTGACGTTAATGGTTTTCGAGTCACCCGATGCATCTCCGCTCCAGCCTGTAAATTGGTAGCCATCCGAAGGGATGGCCGTCAAGGTCGCCTCTTCTCCCAAGGAATAGGTGCCACTTCCTGTGACGCTTCCTCCTTTGGTTGAATTCACTCTTGCTCTCACGCCAACTTGAGTTTTTCCGGAAGCGCTTTTCCAATAGCCCGCAGAATAAAGATAGAACCAACGTTCTCCATCCGCGGTGTAGTAATAGTGCATCCATGATTGTTCGGTGCTGGAATAGATGAAGTCCCCGTCGACGTTTGGGCCATAATAGTCAGGCCCCGTCCAGAGCCAACCCAATGAGCCGTCGTGAAACCAAAAGTTCCCGTTTTGGTTGGTGGTGTCGTCAACGAATAGCCAGCCATGGCGTTCATGAAAAACCCAGCCATTGCCCGAGTCGTGAAAGCTGCCGAACCAAGACAATTGGTTCCATCCGTTACCTAAGTCGTTCACTCCGGTTGATTCTGAAATAGCGGAAGGAACCGATACTCCTGGAGTGACGTTCGGTGAAGCGGTGGGAGCCCATTGCGAAAAGTGGTCCACGCGTGCGTATATGGTGCCCGATTGCTCGTCCACAGTCGATACCTCTGCATCTTCCCAAGCGTTTTTGGTAGAGGAAAAGAAGGATATCGCGAGGTCTTCTTCAGTGGTTCCCCATCGCTCCAAATCTTCCTTGTCGTAATCAATGGCAATGGTGACGGGCTTGTTGAATTGCTGAGAAATCTCCTTGCCGGACGAGTCGAAGAGCTCGATTGAGTATGCATAGTCCAAGGGACGGTCGTTCACGGTCTTTACGAGCCCTTGCACCACGGGTTGAGCAACGAGTCGCACAAGAGTCTCCTGTTCATCCACGGGAAGACTGTTTGCGGAAATGATGATTTTCGTGCCATCCGGTAGGGCAGCGGTGAAATCTTCTCTCGGATCAAAGCTTTCCACGATTCCGTCGGGCACTACGAACTCCGGTTCTGCCAAGGTCAGCAACATGCCGTCAAGGGAACGGTCCTTGCGTAGGTCGATCCGAGTTTCCACTTCCGTGGCATACGGCATTTGGCCCTCTGCATTTTCCGTGACGGTTTCCGCTCCGATTCGCCATACGTCGCCCGTTGCAACCGGCAATTTGAACGCCCCTTCGGCATCCGACTCGGCTTCGGCAAAGCGTCCCCCTTCCGACCAAGCGTAAACAAACGCGCCCGCTACCGCCGTACCGTTTCCGTCGACTACTTGACCGGCAATGAATTCATCTTCGGCTCGTTTGCCCAAGGCCAAGGTGATTGCAACTGCATCCTGTTTTCGCAGATCGGCGAAGACGACCGCTGGCTCGAGATGACCGGCATTGCGAAGCGTGGGACCTAGGTATGCTCCAACGGCGAATTTCGCTCCATTTGGAACGGTCAGCTCGAAACTTCCATTTACGGCCATGGTTTCCAACCCAAACCATTCATTGTCTCCGGTTATGCCTATGCGTTCGATCCAAACGTAAACGTCGCCGTCCACCGCATTTCCGTCCGCGTCCACGATGGAACCCGTAACGGATCCGGAAAGGTTTTGCAGTTCGAAATCGAAAGTAGTCTCCTCGCCTGCGCCGGCTGCGGCAACCAGTGGCTTTTCCGGAAAGGGACGGAAGGGTGGCAGTTCGGCCGGCCAATCGAACAGATGGTAATCGATGAACCATTCTCCCGCTCCGACTTCCAAATGGTAACTGCCATCCCATTCGATGGGGGCTACCCTCCACCCGGCCCTGTCATCCATGGGCACCGCGAAAACGTCGCCACTTAACCCTGTCACTGGTTGGCCATCGAGCATGAAGGAACCGGAGATAACGGCGTCGTCCTTCAGCAAGGTGATATTCGCGGATGCGGCGGAGTCGCTCACTCTCACTTCTTCCTTCATTTCGAAGGAGGAATCGGGAGAGAGCCATACGCCTAGCAGGTATTCGCCTTCAGGCAGTTGGAGCTGGAAGCGTCCTCGCGCATCCACTGGAGCTTCCGCTACCACGTGAAACCAATCTTCATCCAATGCGCTGCGAGCATACACCTCGGCATCGACTTCCAAAAGGGGGAGTCCATCGACTCCCACCAAGGATCCTTCGATCTGGCGCGACGCGCTTTGTACTCCGAAATCAACGTTTTCAACCACTTGATCCAAAGCCACCTCCACGCCCGTTGGATTGGTTGAAAGATAGGGCGAAACCGTGTCGTTTTCACCTAAGGGAGCCTCGTAGGAAACGTGCCAGAAGCCTGTTCCGACCGATAAGGAATAGCTCCCGTCGACTCCGGTCAGAGCGGACGCGTAATCGCCTTCTTCATTCCATGCGTAAACGTAAAGGTTTGCCAACGGTTCATTGTCATCGGTGGATTCAATCTGGCCCGTGATTTTCGATGAAAGTTCGGCAAAGCGAAGGTCACCGAGGTCAACCGGGGCTTCGGCCGTGACACGTATAACACCGACATTTGGAGAGACGTAACCATGCTCCGGAGAAATCCAGACGTAGGCATCGTAATGGCCCGGTTCCAGCGCTAATTCAAAGACGCCATTGGAATTGATTTGAGCCCAGTTTCCCAGACCTTCGGCATTCCATGCCTCGATGGAAATTTCCTTTAATTGATCCATGGTCCATTCCGACGTTCCATCGGGCTTCAGAAGCCTCCCTTTCAATCCGGTTGCAGCCGATCTACGAGTGACTGTGAAATTGAGGCTGGCGTTCGGGTTTTCGCCGGATACCTCAACGATTTCAGGGTCTTCTTGATAACTCCAGTCCGCGGGCGAGTCGAAGGGTGGATGAGCAACTACCTCCCATTTGCCGGGGCCGACCTTCAGTGCATAGGCTCCGTCAATTTCGACCTTTGATTCCGCCCACCCACGACCGTTTAAATTCCAGGCAGCCACCACGGCGTTGGATGCCGGAGAACCTTCTTGGTCTAGTACGCGTCCGTGAATGACTTGGTTTGGAATCTCCACAACCACGCACCAACCTTCAACGTCGGCGTTGCCCAATCGCAGCGGTTCAGCTCCTGCCCCGACTACGAAAGAGATGGCTTCTGGTTCCGATAAACCAGTGCCACTCGGCAAGTCAGTTAGCATGGAGTATGCACCTGGCGGCAGATCCAAACTGAAATAGCCTCGACTGTCGCTGTAGGCAACGAAGCCTGCATTTGCGGCTGGCAATGCCTCTTCCGGAGTTGTTTCAAAGTTTTGCGTAGTCTCTTCGTAATCCGGGAGGCCATCGCCATTTTGGTCGGGGAAAATCCAAAGGTGAGCGTCTTGGAGTGCTTCGTGGGTCCCGTCAGGGCGTTCGGCAAGAATTCTACCGTATACGTTGGCCAGACCCAATTGCAGTTCGACTGTCGTGGATTCGTTTTGGACAATTCTTAATTCAACCGGCTCGGATTCCCGAGCCATGGATTCGTCGGGGCCTGGGAAAGCCGAGAAGCACCAGTTTCTTGGAGAGAGGTGCTCAAATTCAAAGCGACCCTCGGCATTGGTCTCGGTTTCTAGCCAGAGCAGACCATCCGGAGTATGAGCGGAAACTGGAGATCTTGGAACGACTTCTCCTTGCGCGTCGCGTACAATGCCTGTAACGGAGCCGAAAAGCTCTTGCTGCCCTTCACTGGGTTGCGTGCCAATGGACTGCTCGAGCCATTCCGGCAGACCAGGATTCACGGTGGTTTCTTCTTCCGTGGAAGGATCGGTTTCCATGATGCCGGGGCCAGTCAATGAGGTCACCCTTTTTCGTTCGTCGTAAACCCATCCCACTTCGACTATGCCTCCGATTTCAGCGCGAGAGATTGCGATGAGCATTTCCTTGTCCAAGCCACCTCCGTCTACTGGAGCTCCACCGTTCCAAATTGGTGAATAACGTTCGATCAAGCCATCTGTCAGTGATTGGATTTCGATCCATCCATCGCTCTTTTCGATCACAATGCCTTGCAAGGTGCCTTCGTTTGATTCGGGGGCAAATTGCACAATGGAAATCACCCTCAATTTCTCATCTTGTTCCCAATTTATCTGGACCCGGTTGCCCACGAAAAGTTGCCCGATTTGCTGAGTGACACCTTGATCGAACCCTCCACCAGTTGGAGATGTTCCATCAAGCCAACGAGGTTCGAAAACCTTTACGCCCGCACCACCGTCCAAGCGAACTTCGATGAAGTCGTTCTCATTCCCTTTTGCCAACAGGACGCCTTCTGTGGTTCCACCCGTCGCAGGAGCAGTCCCCGGTTCGGGTTCGGGCTCTTGTTCGCCAATCGTCTCGATATTCTCGAGATCGATTGGTATTCCCCATTGCTGGATAGTCACAATATCTATCTTTTGCCCCCTGCCTTTGACTTGTTGGCCATCAAGGGCAAGTTCCGGTGGTAGGTTTAGTGGCAACAAACCTTCGGCCCCATCCCTTATTATTCCATGGAATCCACCTTCAAGCTCGATGAATTTAACTACACCTTCGAATTCAATGATTTCTGGAGGCAGGGGCTGTTCTCCCCCGATTTTTTCGAGAGATACGAGGCGGACGCGTTCTCCGTCGTTGTACCAGGACGCCATGACCTCTGAACCGATCTCGGCTTCACGAATTAGGTTGCCGGCAATAGGATCATCTTGGCCGTTGATCCAGCGCGGTACGTAGCGACGCAACGGTTGCTCGGTAGAACTGATCTCTATCCAGTTGTCATCCCATTTGTCCACGACGTGACCTGTGACCATTCCTTGGTTTTCCCCGGGACGCAGGTTGACCAAGGAGGTGGCGATCGGGTGGGTCGCGTTCTCCTCGCGATTCCAGTTCACCACGACCCGGTTGGGTATACGAAGTTCATCTGCCATTAGAACCAAGTCGTTGGGCACCAGAATCTCGATCAGGGTGCCGTTGCCGTCTTCGCGGACCTCCACCCATTCATTGTTGGGCCCCTTGCCCACCAGAATGCCATCCGCAATGCCGATCTCTGCCATCGAGGGAGGCGGAAACTGGTCTTCGATCTTCTCGAGTGAAACAAGGCGTATGCGTTCGTCGTAGGTCCAGGTGGCCCTTACCTCGGAGCCGATCTCGGCTTGAGCGATGAGAGCGGTGGCGGCGGGG
>PBLJ01000071.1 GCA_002721705.1 Opitutia bacterium | reverse complement strand
TTCTCGTAACGGTTGCGTTCGATGATTTTCCCATCCTCGCCCCAAACGATTTCCTCGCCGTGCAAGAGACCATTCACTACGGTCACTTTACCTTGTTTTTCACCGTTCTCGCGTACAATCGTGATGGTGCCTTCGAAGGCGGCGCCGGTTTCCTTGACGTGGAGGGCGGCAACGTTGCCTTCCTTTTCTATTGATTCAAAGTAAACCTTTGCTTCTGGCTCCGTGCCTTCCCAGCGTGAACCGGTGATTTCCTCGGTCGAACCCGACTTGGGAGCGGAAGGGGCAGGAGAAGTTTCCGGTTGAGAGGTTTCGGGTTCCGGTGAAGTTGTTGCAGTAGTCGCATTCTCTTCACTTCCATGCTTTTGCGTGGTCGACGTTCCTTGCTGAATTTCACTTTTCCGTTTTCCCTTTATCCACATGTCTTCAATCCTTCGACCATCGCGATAAGAGAGAATTCCATGACCGTGCTCCTTGTCTTCTTGCCACCATCCCTCAAAGCGCGAACCATCGGTACCCGTGAAGACGCCTCTACCTTCTCGTTTGCTGAAAGCGTATTGACCATCGTATCTCGCGCCGGTCGACCAAACGTAGGAACCCCTCCCATGTCTACTGCCATTACGGTAGTCTCCCTCGTATCGATCTCCATTATTCCAGACAAAAACCCCTTTGCCATGGCGCTTGCCGTTTTGGAACGTCCCCTCGTATCGATCCCCATTATTCCATTCATAGAGACCTTGCCCGTGCCGTTGACCTTCTTTGTCGAAATCTCCCGTGTAACGTCCATCTCCAAAATCGACTACTCCATTCCGAGATGAGCATCCCCACGAAAGAAGGACCATTAGGAAAAGAAACCAACTAGGTTTGGAGTAAAACATTACTTGATGCTTTACCTTTTGCAGGACAAGCGCAAGCCGGTAGTTTGTCTATCCATCACCCTCCTCGTATTGACCGAGTTGGACCATTTGAGATTGCAAGAGTCGGGGCGACGAAGTTTGATCCCCAGCTTTGACTGAAGACGGAGAGGTGGCAGAGTGGTCGAATGTGCCCGATTCGAAATCGGGTGTACCGCAAGGTACCGCGGGTTCGAATCCCGCCCTCTCCGCCATTCCTTTTCACGGAACCAGTTGCCTTATTCCGCGGTTCCCGAATTGCTGGAGTAATAGTTGTTGATTTTGGCTGCGACGTCTCGAAAGGAGATGTCTCCCGAGTACACTTCCTTGTATTCCGTTATGGCTTCCTCAGCCAAACCCTTGGCTTCATAGCATTGCCCCAGTTCGTAGATCGCCTCTTTTTTACGATCGTCGAGCACCGGAATTTCATTTTTGACGGTGGAGAATTGTTCAATGGCCAAGTCGTAGAATGCCTTCTCCTTATAGGACCGCCCCAAGTACACAAGAGCGTTGAGCCGCACGTTGGGACTTCGCTGGGCGAGCTGGAATTGGCCAATCGCCTCGTCGTACAGCTTGTCTTCGAAGTGAAGTTCGCCGAGTTGGTATCTGTACCCATAGTCATTGGGGTAGCGTTCGACCAGTGAAGTCAATTGTTCCCGACGGTACGCGAGACGTTGCTGCATCGCTTCTTCCAGCGCCCTTTGCAGTTCTGGGTTTTCCTTGTCCGCGTCCAGCTCTTCTTGCCGCGTTTCGACTCCCAAGTCGAAGTATTCCATGATCAGCGAGTGCTCTCGTTCTTCAAGAGCGACGTCGCTTTGACCTTGTGGTAGTTCGCGAGCTTTCTGAATCCATGCGATCGAAGTCTCTATATCGTTGGCGCGATGGTAGAGGTCGCTGATTTCGCGGTAATTGCTTATGTCTTCGGGAGTTGCTTGAATGCGTTCGTAAACTTGGTGGATCAAGGTTTCCAGACCACGGGCATCGGTCACTGAGCGAGATGCTTGTTCCAAGGCCTGCGCCTCGTCTTGATTCTTCAGTTTTTCACGATAGTCATCCGATTCCTCCCATTTGCCTTTTTCCATCGCTACGGCAACGGAGGCTTTTTTCAGCAATTCCTGAGCTTCCGGGTCACCAGGTTTTTTTTGAAGAACCGTGTTTGCAGCAAGTATGGCGCTTTCCGTGTCACTGTTCGCGAGATGAGCTTTGGCCAAGGCTTTCAGGATATTTAGGTTTTCGGGTTCAGCATCCCGGATGGTTTCAAGAGCGAACACGGCGGTCCCATATAAACCCGCAGCTGCAGCGGCATCCGACAACAGGTGTCCGGCGATTGGGTTGCGCGGATGGGAAGCGAGCGATTTTTCAGCTTCCGCCATCGCTTTCATTGGGTCCTTCTCGATCTTCGACTTGCCAGTTATCTTAAAAGGAGCCGCAGTGACTTTACCAAGAAAACTGGAGAGTGTCTTGCCGGGGCCAGTTTTCTTGATTTGGGCGGCTCTCAATTTTCGCCTCAACTCAAGACAGTTTGGCTGTTGCTTCAGGATGTTGGCATAAATCTCAATTGCGTAGTCAACGTTCTTGATTTCCATTTCAGAAGCTCTTTCCGCCTGTTTGCGGAATTGTTCTGGAAGCTCGGCTATGGAAATTTCTACCATGACTTTTTATTACGCTAGATTCGTTTATTGCGCGACTTGAGGATAGGTTTGTTGCTAATGCAAAAGCTCAAAAGGGACAATACCTAGAGGAATTTCAATTCTTTTCGCAAAGTATCCTCGAGGTCGGAGAATGCATCTCTGGCAATCGTCTCTTCTTTCGCTTCGACCAACAGGCGAATTTTCCTTTCCGTTCCCGAATAACGTACGAAGGCGCGTCCGTGTTCTGCCAGGCAATTTGTCCACCATGACAATTTCTCCCCTAGTTTGTCCAGTTCATCAAGAGGCTTTTTCTCCGCTATTGCGAATGCCCCTGAAAGACTGGGCATGAGAGTCACGCATTTTTTCAGTTCACTGAGAGGTCTTTTTTGTTCGAGCATTATTCGCACAACGTTCAAGGCCGCCATGGGGCCGTCTCCCGCCGAAGAGAATTCCTGCAAGATGAGGTGCCCGGAAGGCTCTCCGCCTACAGCTGCATCGATTTCCCGCATTCGTTCCGCAACGCATCGATCACCCACTTCCGTTCTTTGCACCTCGATCCCGTGTTCCTTCATGCTTTTGTCGAGCCCGTGATTGGCGTAGACTGTCGTTACAAGGCTCCCGGAACCCGTGCAGTCTCGATCATGGGCGTCTAACGCGAGAATACCTAAAATGCAGTCGCCTTCGACCACTACCCCCTCTTCGTCGCAGAAAACAACGCGATCGCCATCACCATCGTGAGCTATGCCTAGGCGAGCTTTTTTCTCGCGTGTAAGTGCAGCTAACCTGTCGGGGTGTTCACTACCCACACCATCGTTAATTAGTTGGTTTTCAGAGGCTTCTCCAATTTGCTCGACCTTGGCTCCGAGTTGTTCCAAGACGATGCGAGTTGATTTGGAGGTGGCTCCATTGGCAGTGTCGAGAGCGATTACCCAATCATCCAAGACGTTCCCTTTCATTACCTTCCCCAAATGTTGAAGATACTCGCTGAAGGAGGTCTCGCTTTCCGTAAATTTGGCGTTCCCTTGAGGAGCTTTTCCAGGAAGCGATTTCTCGATCAATAATTCATCCACAGGACTAATCTTGTGACCGAGCTGGTTGAAGAATTTGAACCCGTTGTCCGACGAGGGGTTGTGTGAGGCCGTTATCATTACTCCTAGACAAGCCCTTTCCCTTGGTACCGCCAAGGCGAGCGCTGGCGTTGGTATTACCCCCAAAGACACCACCTCCAAGTTCTCCGAACCAAATCCCTTGGCGAGGTTGCGCAAAAGCTCGATCCCGGATGGACGAGTATCTCGTCCAATCAACACTAAGGGATTCTCCAACCGTTTGCCCTTTGCCCATTTTCCCACTGCCACGCCCAAGCGAGAAGCAAATCGAGGATTCACGACGTTTCCACCGACTGAACCTCGTATGCCGTCGGTACCAAAGTATTCAAGCGACATGATGATCTGCGTAAAAGGATTTGGCATTGTTCAACCAGGAAGCCACCTCTCCTCCCAACAGAAGATCCTTGGCGATGAAGATTCCTTCTTCGACGCTGGGGCTTTTGTCGACAATCCAAAAAGCAACGCCGGCATTCCAGCATATCGTATCCATTAGTCCTCTGGGAGCTTTCCCGATACAAAGGTCGCTCAATAGGGATAGATTGTCGGAAACGTCGCCGCCACTTAATTCCGAAAAGGCATGATGCCTCAACCCGAAGTCTTCCGGTTTCCATTTTCCTTCCATTTCGGCAAGTTCCCCGACTCCTGCCACCGAATTGATTCCAGCCCCACTCAATTCATCCATATTCCCCCCTTCGGACAAGGCGCTGTGGACGACGAGGCCTCGGCGTAAGCCAAGCGAGTTCAGGCAAGAGGCAAGCGCGGGCACGTAGGATGATGAAAAGACTCCGAGCAATTGATGAGCTGGTCTGCCAGGGTTTATCAAGGGACCCAGGATATTGAAAACCGTGCGTTGTCCTTTTGCCGCAAGGCTTTTGCGAACGGGAATGATTTCCTTGAATGCCGGATGATAGGCAGGGGCAAAGAAAAACGCGAAACTCAGTTCCTTCAAGGAGGAGCCAAGTGTTTCGGGATTTGCTTCCAGAGGAATCCCCACGGCTTCCAGTAAGTCGGCGCTCCCGCATTTCGAGGTAATAGACCGATTTCCATGTTTAAAAACAGGCACACCAGCCGAGGCCAAAATGAAGGCGACCGTCGTCGAGACGTTGAAGCTCCCGGATTTATCGCCTCCGGTCCCGCATACGTCGATGGCTGCCTCGGCATATCGATCCACTTCTGGGTTGCGAGCCAGTTTCCTGAAGCAATCTGCGAAGGCTGCGATTTCCGATGGAGATTCTCCTTTTTCGGCAAGGGTAAGCAACAGCCTTTCCTTTTCCTCCAAATCAGGCTCTCCACTCGTCAGAAGATTAGCAACTTGTTGGATTTCAGTATCGGACAGGTCCTGTCCCGCCTCTGCCTTTTCAGCTAGATCGGCCAATGTTTTTTCATTCATTGCGAGTAGGGTGGTTGAACCGCGTGCTCTCGCAAGCAAAACCGCATTAGAGATGCCAAACCTCTTGCCTTTCACTTTTTCAACTTGCCTCTCGGTTATTTACAACGACTTTTACTTTCGGGAGATGCGGAAATTACTCGTTTTGATTATCTTTGCCATGGGTGCCTTGCCCAAGGGCAACTTGTTCGCTGCAACCGAAGAGTCGAATGATCCGCAGGTAAGTGAGGATACCGTTCTGGATTACCGCGAAGCGGTGATCTACGGAGTGGTTGAGGGTGTCACGGAGTATTTGCCCATTTCCTCCACCGGTCACCTCGTACTAGTCAAGGAAGGCTTGGACAGTGAAGGGTCGGATCAAGCCAAGGAAGCGTTGAACGCCTATCTCATAGTGATTCAATTCGGAGCAATCTTGGCGGTGGCCTTTTTATATTGGCGTGAGGTCTGGGCGATTCTTCTGGGATTGCTTGGTATGGACCCAAGGGGGAGGGCGCTTGCTCGCAATCTGTTCCTTGCTTTTGTACCCGTGGCTATACTTGGTCCCTTGTTTGCCGATCAAATTGATCATTTCTTGATGGATGACCCCAGACCCGTTGCCTTTGCTCTCATTGCCGGATCTTTCATCATGTTCGCCGCGGAACGCATGAGGCGGAAGCGAGAACTGACCGAGTCTTCAAAGCCTTCTCTTGATTTGGGACAGATGCGTCCAGGAGGAGCCCTGTTCATTGGTCTTTTGCAGTGCGTCGCGATGTGGCCGGGAACCAGTCGTTCCATGATGACAATCGTCGGAGGCTATTTAGTTGGCTTGCGTCCCGTCAAGGCGGCCGAGTTCAGCTTTTTATTGGGTCTCGTTACCCTTACCGCTGCCTCCGGATATAAAGTAGTCACCAAAAGCGACGTCATGGCCGATCACTTGCATCTGGGGCCAGTTCTCGTTGGGTGTCTCGTGGCTGGTGTCTCGGCGGCCTTGTCGGTTCATTGGCTTGTAGGGTATCTGACACGTCGAGGTTTGGGTTTGTTTGCTTGGTATCGACTTGCCTTGGGCGCCTTGGTTCTCTTTTGGTTCGCCTAATTGCAAGAATTTCGTTCCTGCAAATCCTTTTTGGCTTTTTACGGTGTCTGCTTGACTGATTGCCATGAAATCTCTTTTTTCTTATGTCTATCCTTTCATAATGAAATCCTTCCACAAGGGTTTGATCTTTTTTTAGGAGCATCACCATGGGACAACCAAAAAGGAAACATTCCAAACAGCGCAGTCGCAAGCGGCGTGGCGCCAACCGTTTCTCTTTGCCTCAATTGGCCAAGGATTCCGATGGCACGAGGTTTCGGCCTCATCGAGTCAATCCTGCCAACGGTGAGTACCGCGGTCGGCAAGTCCTCGACGTCGAGTTGTAATTTTTCTTGGGATCTAACTTTTGAGCAAAGATTTCGGATTCGATCCCATGTCGCCGTCCGAAGCTCAAGTTACCCTAGCCATCGACGCGATGGGTGGCGACAACGGTCCGGAGGCGGTTTTGGATGGACTGGTTGCGGCAATCGAAAAATCTCCTACCGGAGTTCAATACGTTCTCGTTGGCGATGAGCGCGTACTCTCGCCTTTAGTCGACCAACACGCTGTTCTCTCCAAGGATCTTGTTCGGATTCACCATGCCTCTCAGGTTATCGGAATGGATGAGAAACCGGTTGCCAGCTTGAAGTCCAAGAAGGATTCATCGATCGTTCGAGCCTTGGAGTTGGTTCGAGAAGAGGAAGCGGACGCTATGCTCAGTTGTGGTAATACGGGCAGCCTGATGGCGGGTGGCACGATCAAGCTTCGAACGTTGGAAGGCATCGATCGTCCCGCCTTGGGTACCATTTGGCCCGGCAGCCAACGCTATTTTGTCTTGCTGGACGCTGGCGCCAATCCGGAATCCAAACCCATACACATCGTTCATAACGCCGTTCTGGGGCTCAATTATGCACGGATCGTACTTGGTATCAATCAGCCAAAGTTGGGTCTTCTCTCCATTGGTACCGAGGAAAGCAAGGGCAATGAATTGATCCAGGAATCTCATCATTTGTTGAAGCAAACCCGGAGCCTTTTGAACTACCAAGGATTGATTGAAGGCTTTCAGATGTTCGAAAACGAGGTGGACGTCGTGGTTTGCGATGGCTTCGTGGGCAACGTCGTGTTGAAAGCTTGTGAATCACTATGTAAAATGATCGGTACTTTCTTGGATGAGGAATTGCGCAGAAACGCTTTGCGTAAAACGGGAGCGTTGCTATCGAAAGGCGCTTTCAAGGGGTTGAAGCAACGCATTAATCCGGAGCACCTTGGCGGCGCTCCTTTGCTCGGTCTCAGGAAACCGGTTGTAAAAGCTCATGGCTCTTCCAATAAGCATCAAATTGAAGGAGCCATTCGTATCACTCTGGACGTTGTGCGCAAGGATATGATAGGTCATATTCTTACCGATGCTCGGGAAGCCAACGAGTTGTTGCAACCCGTTCAGCTTGCCGTGGGCTCCAACCCATGAGCACTGGTTATCCGATGACTCGCATAGTTGGTTTGGGCTCCTTTGCGCCCGAGCGGGTCGTGACCAATCATGACTTGAGCAAAAGGGTGGAAACCTCCGACGAATGGATCGTATCCCGTACGGGCATTCGTGAGAGACGTTTTGCGGGAGATGCCGAGACCACCAGCGATTTGGCAACCGAGGCTGCCCGTCGAGCCATGGCGGATGCTGGGGTGAACCCGGAAGACATCGACTTGGTCGTCATAGCGACGATCACGCCAGACATGGCTTTCCCCTCAACCGCTTGCCTGACGCAAGCTAAGTTGGGATTGGGCAAGGTTTGCAGTTTCGACTTGGAGGCCGCTTGTTCGGGGTTTCTTTACGGGCTGGACGTTGCGGACGCTCTTTTGAAGACAAGGGACCATCGACTCGCCTTGGTAATTGGTGCGGAAAAGCTTTCCAGTATCATGGATTGGGAAGATCGCGCTACCTGCGTGTTGTTTGGTGATGGAGCAGGAGCAGCCGTTTTGGCCAAAGACGAAGGCCAAGGTGGTGAATTGCTAGGATTTTTCTCGGAAGCGGATGGCTCCAATCCCTCGCTCCTTTGTCAACCTGGAGGAGGCTCGGCTCATCCAGCCTCGGAAGAAACCCTTCGCCAACGCCAGCATTACCTCAAAATGAACGGCCGAGAAATTTTCAAGGTGGCGGTTCGCCTTATGGAAAGAGCTACTCGAGAGTTGTTGGAAAAGCATGGGTTGACTCCTGCCGACGTCAGTTGCGTAATTCCTCATCAAGCGAATGCCCGCATAGTGGAAAGCCTTGCCCAAAGATTGGAACTGCCAATGGATAGATTCTTTTGCAATTTGGATCGTTATGGCAATACCTCGGCCGCTTCCATTCCCATAGCCTTGAACGAAGCGAGAGACGCATGGGGCTTTGAGAATGGTGATCATGTTTTGATGGTAGCTTTTGGGGCTGGTTTAACTTGGGCTTCTGGTTTGTTGAGATGGAAAAAATGAAAAAGATAATAACTTGGTTATGTTTTTGCCTGTCCATGATAGGTTGCGTTCCTTTGCTTAAGGCCGAGATCGTTTCCGATCGAGACAAAGGCGTTCGTGTCGAGGGTGGATTCCTTTCACGGTTCTTTGGGAAATCGAGTCCAAGCAGGGAACAGGCTCAGCTTCTGATCGAAAAAGCGGAAGCAGCTTTGTCCAAGCGGAATTTCCGCAGCGCTCTTTCCACCTACAAGAAAATAGCCAAGCGTTTTTCCATCGAGAAAGTTACGACTAAGGAAGGCAAAGAGGTCTACGCCGTTGCGGAAGCCCTTTACCAATCGGCTCTTCTGCGTGAGCGAAACTCCCAGTGGGAACATGCTTTCAACGCCCTTCAAGAGGTAGTCGAGAAATATCCCTCCTATGATTTCGAAAAAGTGATTAATGCCCAGTCGAGAATCGCTTCCAAATTAGGGGCTGGGGCGCGAACGAAGATTTTTTGGGTTATCCCTGGGTTTCGTAATTACGACAAGGCCATGAAGTTTCACAAGCAAATCTCCGAGAATGCCAGAGGGCCTGAACATGCGCCCGCCGCCCTCATGGCTTCGGCCGAAATCGCCCGCAGTGGTAAAAAGGAGTCCGAGGCCATCGACGTTCTGGAGCAACTCATCAATTTCTATCCAGAAGACATCCTTTGCGAGAAAGCCTATTTCGACTTGGCTGAAATCTATGAATCGATGGTGAAAGGCCCTCTTTACGATCAGGGAGCTACCCTCAAGTCGATCAATTACTACGAAGATTTCAGAATTCTTTTCTCTGAAATTGAAAAGTCACCGCGAGAAACCGAAGTCGAGTTCGAACACCGTCGAGCTTCTTGGCAGGTTCGCGTACAACAAGCCGAAAAGGGTTTGGCTCGCATGCGCGACATGCTGGCGAGAAGCAAATTGGAAATTGGACAATTTTATCATCGGCATGGCCAAAAATTTTCTCCTCGCGGATCGGTGGCAGTTCCTGCCAAGCAATACTACCAAGAAGCCATTACCTTAGCCCCCAATTCCGAATCGGCGCGCACGGCGCAGGAACTCTTGGAGGAATTACAAAAGACCCAAGACCAAAGTCAGCCATGAGATACACGTTCTCATTTCTTTGTCGGGCAGGCTCCGTCGGCTTCCTTCTTCTGTTTTTTTCCAGTTGTGGAGGGTACAAGCTCGGTCCAGTTGGGGATCCGCCTTTCAAAACTCTTTACGTCGAAGCCGTGACCAACGATTCCTTCGCTCCTCAAGCCGTTCCCTTGGCTTCGTCGGCTCTTCGAGAAGCCTTCTTGAGCGATGGCCGCGTCAAACTCGTGGATTCGTCTGCAGCTGCGGAGGCGACTTTCATTCTTCACTTGACTGGATATCGCCGTGAAGCGGCATCCTATGACAGCGACGACACCGCAAAGGCAAATGCTTTCGAGATTACCTTGGAAGGACAAGCCACACTGAACGATAACCGCAAAGGCGGCAGTACCCTGTTCAAGGATCGCCCAATTCGCAGCGTGGCTCGCTTGGCTTGGAGAGATGATACTGTTTCTCCCGATGGTCGGCAACCACTTGCCGCAGCCATTTCCAGCCTGAGTCGAGAAGCAGTTTCAATGACCTTGGATTCTTGGTAGACTCAGGTTCCTTAGCGACTTTTTCCTTCATGAACGAACGTCACAAGTCAATCCTTGCTCCTTCCTTGTTGGCTTATGATCATGCCGATCTTGGAGTTGCCGCAGTTGAAATAGAATCGGAAGGTCGCGAGTGGTTGCACGTCGACTTGATGGATGGTCATTTCGTTCCCAACTTGAGCTTTGGTCCCCAAACAGTTGCAGATTTGCGAGCCAAGTGCGGTTTGTTTCTGGACGTACACCTCATGCTTTCGAATCCGGGAGTTCTCGTCGAGGCCTTCGCGAAATCGGGCGCCGATCTCATCAGCGTGCACGTTGAGACAGGGTCGGGCGTTGGCGAAGTTTTATCCCAAATCAGGAATTTAGGTTGTCAGGTGGGAATCGCTCTCAATCCCGATACGCCCGCCGAAGAGATTCGACCCTTTTTGGGCGAAGTGGATCTTGTTGTAGTGATGACCGTGGTACCTGGTTTTGGTGGTCAATCCTTTCGTCAGGACATGATTGAAAAAATCAACGTCTTGCATCGATGGCGGGAAATCGGTCGGCTCGATTTTCGTTTGGAAGTGGATGGGGGAGTGAACCCTGAAAACGCGATGCTTTGCCAAGACGCCGGGGCCGACGTTTTCGTGGCTGGTACAGCCTACCGTAACTTGGACAAGGAGGCCCGCAATGCCTTCGCCCTAAGTATGGGATCGGCTTGACGGTTTTACTTTACGAAAACGTGGACTAACCTGCGTTTACCAGAATGGGCGCGAGCACTAGCGCCACCACGGACATTAACTTGAGCAAAATATTGAGTGATGGTCCGGAAGTATCCTTTAGCGGATCCCCTACGGTATCACCCACTACAGCGGCTTTATGTACCTCTGATCCCTTGCCGAACGATTCACCTTCGATTTCGTAGCCTTCCTCGACCATCTTCTTTGCGTTGTCCCATGCTCCTCCAGCATTGGATTGAAAGAGAGCCAAGAGAACACCCGATGCCGTCACACCAGCCAGAAGGCCTCCAAGCATTTCCAGGCTGCCCCAGTAGCCCACTGCTACCGGCGTCAGGACGGCCAGCATTCCTGGTCGAACCATTTCCTTGATTGCCGCAGTAGTGGAGATGGCGACGCATTCACCGTATTCAGCGGCTTCCGCTCCTTTTTCAAGTTTCTTGAGATCTTTGTCCGACCAATCAGCTTCTTCCTTGCCCTCGTTTTTCTGCATTACTTCAAGAGCTTTCTTGAGAGCCGGAATATCGTGAAATTGGCGTCGAACTTCATGAATCATGGCCATCGCGGCTCGTCCCACTGCATTCATTGCCATGGCGCTGAAGAGGAAAGGTAGCATCGCCCCCAAGAAAAGACCGGCCATGACCATGGGTTCAGATACGTCGATGATGTCGATCTCAGCGGTTTGCTTGAAAGCCGCGAAAAGCGCGAGAGCCGTGAGGGCGGCGGAACCAATGGCAAAGCCTTTTCCTATAGCTGCAGTTGTGTTGCCAACTGCATCCAGTTTGTCGGTGCGCTGGCGAACTTCAGGAGGCAATTCAGCCATTTCGGCGATTCCACCCGCATTGTCGGAAATGGGCCCGTAGGCGTCCACTGCCAACTGAATTCCCGTGTTGGAGAGCATGCCGACGGCGGCGATGGCAATTCCGTAAAGCCCAGCCATTTCGTGCGCGGCAATGACCGAAGCCGACAAAATGATAATTGGAATTGCGGTTGAAGTCATCCCTACTCCGAGGCCCGCGATGATGTTGGTGGCTGAGCCCGTGACGGATTGTTCCACGATCGCTCGGACCGGCTTTTTATTCGTTCCCGTGTAATGCTCGGTGATCATGCCGATCGCCAATCCCGCAACCAAGCCTATGATGGTTGCCCAAAAAACGCCCATGGCCGTGTAGTCGAATCCATCGAATTCCCATTTTTCCGGAAGGATTTCCGTGATGAGGAAATAAGAACAGATCACCATTACTATGGAGGATCCGAATTCTCCCACGTTGAGTGCCTTTTGGGGATCTCCGCCATCTTTGACCCGTACCCAGAAAGTCCCGAGAATGGAGGTGCCAATTCCTATAGCCCCCAGGAGCAAGGGCAATACGACCGGAGAGTAACCGTTCAAGGTGCCCGTGTTGCCAATGGTGGTTACGAAAGCGGCTCCCAGAACCATGGTGGCAATCATGGATCCAACGTATGATTCGAAAAGATCCGCTCCCATACCTGCTACGTCGCCCACGTTGTCGCCCACGTTGTCGGCGATTGTGGCAGGATTGAGAGGATGGTCTTCGGGGATCCCCGCCTCAACCTTTCCCACAAGGTCTGCTCCTACGTCGGCAGCTTTGGTGTAGATGCCACCACCGACGCGGGCGAAAAGAGCAATTGAGGATGCCCCGAAGGAAAAACCTGTTACGATATTAAGCGTTTGAGTCAATGCGGCCCCATTACCATCATCAAAGGCTCCCTGTTGCGTTCCGAAATAGGCGAAAAGACCTCCCAAGCCCAAAATTCCCAGACCTACTACACCCAATCCCATCACGGCTCCACCGGAAAAGGCGACCTCCAAGGCTTTACCCAGACTGTCGCGAGCCGCGTTGGTTGTTCGAACGTTTGCCTTGGTTGCTACCTTCATACCAAGAAAACCCGCCAAACCAGAACATAGCGCCCCGACTATGAAGGACAATCCGATCAAGGGATGCGATTCAGGATTCAACGTACCGCTCCAAGCAAGCAAACCTGCAACTATCAGAACGAATATCGCCAGCACGCGATACTCCGCCTTTAGAAAAGCCATGGCGCCTTCTTGAATATTGGCGGCAATACGCTTCATTCGGTCGTTGCCGACTTCGGCTTTGGAAACCTGTGAGGTTTTCCAAAATGTGAACAACAAGGCAATAATCCCTGCTGCAGGAACAACAAATAACAAATCACTCAATTCAATCATGGACCCACTCAGTTTTGGTAACGTAAACCTAGCGCAAATAGAAAGACCCGCTTTCCTTTTTCCAAATCCACGGATTCTCCCAATTGCGGAAATCCATACCTTTAGTGAAAGCAGTTTCTTTATTCAATGAAATTTACACGTAAGGAACCAGCTTGCCTTTTCGCGCGAGAACAATAATGAGTACGTAGTCATGAAAATACCAAAACTGTTTTTCATCTCAGTGCCTTTTGTTCTTTTGCTTGGTGCTTGCCAAACTCCTACCGTCAGTACTGAAGGTCGACTGTCGGTCGATGGTTTTGGTGAAAACATCGAGGTTAGAGCCGATCAGTACGATGAATTGTTCCAGTATCGTTTTGGACTGTTGTATCGCGCTTTGGCCAAGACGCCATTCACCGGGCGCATTTTGACGGTCGATTTCGCAGATGGCAGAGCTTATGCTCAAAAGGAGGAAATTTGGCATAATGGTCGTCGCCACGGGCGTTCTACTCATTGGACTTCAGATGGACAAAGGGTATGGGAAAGAAATTACAAAGCGGGGCGTTGGCATGGGATTGTTACTCGCTGGTGGCCGAATGGTAAAAAAATGTACGTTCGAGTTTATACCGATGGAGTTCGTCAAGACGAAGAATTAACTTGGCGCTCGGATGGTTCCCGGTTTGATCCTGAATCAACTCTTCCTGTCTCGACTTCAACGACCAGAAGCTCGGAAACAGGTCCTGTGACCTCTTCCAGTGAAAGTCCCCCTACGCCTTCAGGTACTTTAGTTGCTCCTTTGGAACTTCCTGGAAACCCTGCGGCAACGGATGCTTCAGGCGGTAAGTCTGCATTTGAGCCTGCTTTTTCTTCAGACCCTGCTCCGGTTTCGGAGCCAGCTTTCCCTGGTGATGGCGCTCCTTCCGATCCATCAAGAGAGAATTTCCCGAATGAATTCTCAATTCCCCTAGTGAAACCAGTCGATCCTCCGGTTGTGGAGACGGATCCCATAACAACGGAAGAACCACCAAGCGTGAGCTTGCCCGACGCCTCGGATCCAAACTTCGGTACCACTCCCGCGGAGCCTATTTCTCCTCCTGTTTTTCCGAACGCCCCATCCGACCCCGACCCAGCCCCCGACTTTGGCACCGATCCCACCGATCCGGCGCCAACCCCGGACGCTCCTCCGAGCCTCGACTTCCCTTCCGATCCCACCGACCCGGCGCCAACCCCGGACGCTCCTCCGAGCCTCG
>PBLJ01000070.1 GCA_002721705.1 Opitutia bacterium | reverse complement strand
TGTAATGCCATACCAACCCGTTGGCGTTTTTGAATTTAAGACCCGGAAGGTTGTCATAGGTCGCTTCCGGATCAATCAATGCGATCTCGGGAGGATTCGTCCGTTTGGTTTCAACTTGCATCCTTTGCCATGTAAATTTTATTGAGAAGTAAGTCGGATTTCTTCCAAAGCCTGCTTGCATGATCAATACTGAATTTGGGTAAGTATCTTAATCGCGATTTGAACTGGATCTTGCGAGTTTGCATGCCAATTCATTTTACAGACTGATAATCCATTAAGGTCATCGTTGGGTGCTCTTCCCCCGATTTATATGGAAGGTGCTGGGTTAATGTCAGCAAATGCCGTATCAGCTTGGAATATGGTATTGGATAAATAGATATGAAATGAAAAAGAATAAATTTAACAACTGTTGCTGGCAGGAATTTGTTCCTGACCACACCATTATGTATCTATCAAGATCACATGGGTTAAGGGAATAATTAAAAGGAAAGTGGTTGGGGTAAGACAATGAACTTCAAGTGCAAATAAAGCTATAATGAGGGTAACGCAGAGTGAAGCAAAGGACTTTACATAGCGTTAATTGAGTCAAAGGCTTTATGTTCGTCCAAGTGATAAGGAAATAAAAAACTGCGGAAATAGCTCTTGGAGGAGGTAGAAAAGTATTTGAATTAAAAGAATTGCGTTAAAAATCCGCGGGAAGGGATGATCTGGAGGAATTGGAAATATTGTCTTATCCTTGGAGAAACGAAAGAAGCTATGGTGCCAAACAACCTACTGATGGAAAAAGGGCGAATAACTTTTGATGGTTAAAAGTGTAAGTGTAAAAGGATTGAAGGAGAAGTGTTTAGGAGTCGTTCAGGCAGTCTGTGTAGGATGTTGATGGTGAAAATGAGTTGTAGTCAGCGAACAAATGGTGAAATGAAAACAAATAGATATGTGAAATTCATAATTGGAGATAAATTAGTTTGAGCAAAGGTTTGGATAGATTAAGTTAAATTGTCATTTAACATAGGGTTCTTAGACGATGCTATTGGTGTGTATATGGAAATCATAATTGTTTATAGTATAGTATATATGTAAAGTATGGGAAAAGAAAATACATTAAAGTTCTGTACAGTACTATTAAATTTCTTTGTTGTTAACCTAGCTTGTGTAACAATTATTACTGTAATTGTACAGTTAGTAAACATACCATTTAAATTATATTCACTTATAACCGTAATAGCAATAGGTATAAACCTATATTTCTTAGCAAAGAAATTATACTTAATAAGATTTGATAAATCAATTGTTACACTAATAGTCTTGGGTTTAAGTACAGCCCTGTACGCGTTCTTTGTTATCCGGCCGGATAGTGATGATTTCGCATACTTGTCAAATGTAGTATATTATATTCACGATCCATCCGAAAAGGTAGACCTATACAATCACTATATCTATCCTTTAAGTGAAAATGATCGAATCGTCAGTACTTTTCAACCATTTGAACTTTATCAAGGAGCTGTTGCCTATGTGTTATCTATTAACATTCTAGATATATATTATATATGGCATTTAGCTTTAGTGTCCTTTATTGTGCCTTTATTATTGTATGCTATTGCAACATTATATACTCCTAATGAGCCAAGAGTAATTTATACTGTAATTATTGTTATACTGCTTCTATGCCTCATGGGTGAAACGCATAGATCTCCAAGTAATTTTCTATTTAAACGATTATTTCAAGGGAAAGCAGTACTTTTGACCCTGTTAATTCCCTACTACTGCTTTTTAAGCATTCGATATTTTCATAACCCCGATACTCAAAAAATATTTTTCCTTTCAATCTGTTCTATATCTGCAATTGGTTTGTCAACATCCTCCATCGCTTTGATTCCCCCGCTCACTTTTTCTCTTCTAGTTGCACACTATGTTAATGGTAGCAAACTATCCTTTAGGAATTCATTCTATTATCTTTCTGCAACAACACCCATTATACTTTATGCATTCTACTTACTCTTTGTAAATCCATACAATATTGGCGTCAACGCCCTGGTGAATAAGGAGTTCCCCAAAGACTTTTGGGGTCATTTTGCTTTTTTAATCAACAATGACATTTATGATTCTTATTGGCGACCTACCGCTATTTTCCCAATGGTAGGCCTGCTTGTCTTGCTTTTTACTTCCCGTAATAACAAGACTCGTTGCTTTATCATAATCTGGTTTGCTGTTGTAATTACCTTATTTGTAAATCCAATATCCAGCAGTTTACTGATCCACTATATCGTTGGGCCTAACATATATTGGAGGATGTTTTACATTTTCCCAATTTACTTTCTACTAACTATATCTATAATTATAATTCTAGAAAAGCTTCATGGCCTTAAATATAAGACATACATCCTATTCGGTTGCATACTAATCCTAACAATACTAAACCTTAATTTAAAATTTTTTGGATATTTTGAAACAAACACCTACAATGTAAACACTAGCTTCCATTATAAATTAAACCCCAATGAATATGCGGAATCTAAGCTTCTTAGTGCGCATATGAATAATGGCAACTTTCTCAGTGCACATGCTCTAATGCCTTTACTATTTACTAACGGTACGCTTAAAACTATTAATTACCGAAGAGACATCATGGGTCTCTGGTTTGATGAAGAGGAAATTACAAATCGACTCAACGCCGGTACACACTGTCAACAACCCTCAGACAAAACCTTTCAATCTTTTGCTAATATCATAGATACTCATCGACCGAAATATATTATTTTCAACATTAATAAAGATCATGAAGAAACTGAGCTTTTATTGTATTCAAAGAATTATAAAAATATTTTCAATACAGAACATCACTCTCTTTACCAATTAATTAATTAATCACTCTCTCCTCTAATCTCTCAATGCCTTCATACAATAATTACCCCAAATCACGTTACCTTCTCAAAACTATGTTGATTATGTCCCGCATTGCACCAGTTCCTTTTACATTTTACACCCTTTTCTTTACCTCTTTCCTTTACCGATTACACTAGTTTCACTGTATTCCCATATTTTGTGCATTACTCATCTGGGTGCCCTAAGCTCTAACTTGTCCATCACCAATCAGTACTGCATTCGACCGGTGTAAAATCTTAGTAATCTTCTCCAATTACGCCGGACGCCCCCTATCAAAACCCATCTCGAGGCGACGTTCTCACTATGTTTTGTTGAATTGAAAATTGATTAATTTACTACGCATTCTTCGGTATTTGTTCAATGACCTCGCGATTGATTCGCTTCAAGTCCATCCGTTCAATGCATCCAATGGATTGTTGGGGAAATTGAGTTACGCGGAAATCTCATGATGAAATCTTTGCTTGCTCCAAAACGAGACAATCTTCGCAATTTTCCGGAAGGAAATCAGTAAGGAGAAGATGGATCCACCCGCATTTGAATGCCGAAGCATTGGTTTTCGCGGAGCTCAAGTCAACGGGTTTTGCCATGTTTCCATAGTCTCTGATTGGTGTTGCGTGTCTTTCCGGTAGGTGCATTTTTCCCTTTTGGCTGCATGTCTTTTTCTCTTTCGTAATGATCGCAATCTTAGGTGCTACGGGTTACGTGGGCAGTCACTACTTGTCTTACCTGCGGACTCGAGGAATTGCATGCGAAGGCTTGAGCCGAGCCGAGCTCGATTATGCCGATTTCTCCACTTTTCTTGGTTGGTTGAAGGATCGCCGACCTGATTTCGTTATCAATGCTGCCGGTTATACCGGGAAGCCCAACGTGGATGCATGCGAATTGAACAAAGCGGAATGTCTGTTTGGAAATGCCGTTCTTCCTGGTCGGATTCGACAAGCTTGCGAGGAAACCAAGACGCCATGGGGACATGTTTCCAGTGGTTGCGTTTTCCAAGGCCGACCCTCCGACAATCTGGGTTGGACCGAGGATGATCAACCGAATTTCTCATTCCGCTCTCCTCCGTGTAGTTTCTACAGTGGAACCAAGGCGCTTGGAGAGGAAATGCTGAGAGGGGCGGCGAATTGCTACGTGTGGCGCTTGAGAGTCCCTTTCAACCATGAGGACTCGAATCGCAACTACCTGACCAAGTTATTGCAATACGACCGATTGCTGGACGTGGAGAATTCCTTGTCCCATTTGGATGATTACGTTGCAGCGACCTTTGCATGCTGGGAAAAACAGATTCCCTTTGGCCTCTACAACGTGGTTAATCCGGGTGCCGTCACCACTCTTCAGGTCGTTGAATGGATTAAGGAGGCGGGTTTGACAGCCAAGGAATTTTCCTTTTTCGAGAGTGAGCGAGAATTCATGCAAGAGGCAGGTCGTACTCCTCGTTCCAGTTGTGTCCTCGATTCCTCCAAGATCATCGATGCCGGGGTTCCTTTGAGACCGGTGGAGGAAGCGTGTCGGGATTCCTTGAGAAGAATGGCGAATTAGGATAAGTATCTAGTGGTTTCGGCATGAAAAATATACTGGTGACAGGCGGGTTGGGTTTCATTGGCTCCAATTTCGTGCGCCTTTTGCTTGAGGAAGGGGAGGTCGCAAAGGTTGTCAACTTGGACAAGGTGACTTATGCGGGAAACCCGGAAAACTTGACTGATTGGGAGGACGACCCTCGGTACCTCTTCGTCCAAGGCGACATTGGTGATGGTGACCTGACGTCGAGTCTTCTCACCACACACGAAATCGAAGGCGTGGTGAATTTCGCCGCCGAAAGTCACGTCGACCGGTCCATCGATTCTCCTGAACCTTTTTTCCAAACCAACGTCGTGAGCACGCTTCGTCTCCTAGATGCAGCTCACCGGTTCTGGGCGGAGCTGCCTTCCGCTGGTCGTGAAAGTTTTCGCTTCCTGCACGTCTCTACGGACGAGGTATTTGGTTCTCTTCACTCGGATGACCCCGCTTTCCGAGAGACCTCGGCTTATGCTCCCAACAGCCCTTATGCAGCATCGAAGGCTTCCGCCGATCACCTCGTCCGCGCCTATCATCACACTTACGGATTGCCCGTCGTCACCACCAATTGCTCCAATAATTACGGGCCCCGTCAGTTCCCCGAAAAGTTAATTCCCCTCATGATTCTTAACGCCTTGGAGGGCAAGTCTCTTCCCATCTATGGTGATGGAGGCAACGTGAGGGATTGGCTTTACGTGGTTGATCATTGCGAGGCCATATGGCTGTCTTTGACCATGGGTCGTCCGGGCGAAACTTATTGCATTGGAGGAGATTCGGAGAGAACCAACCTGGAAGTGGTTGATTCGATCTGTTCGATTTTGGACGACCTGCGTCCCGAGGGTTCTCCCCACGATCAACTGAAGGCTTTTGTACAGGATAGACCTGGTCACGATTGGCGGTATGCCATTGATTCGACCAAAATTCGCGCGGAACTTTCCTGGAGTCCGAAACATGATTTCACGCAGGGTTTGCGCACCACCGTCGAATGGTACCTCGCCAACCTCTCATGGTGTGAAGCCATAGCGGATGGCAATTATCAGCGCGAACGACTAGGGTTGTCATGAGTGATCGGAAAGGCATCGTTTTGGCCGGAGGTTCGGGTACCCGCCTCTATCCGCTCACCATTTCGGTCAGCAAGCAGTTGATGCCCGTTTACGACAAGCCCATGGTGTACTATCCCATTTCCATCCTGATGCTATCCGGTATCCGGGAAATCTTGATTATTTCCACACCCCATGACTTGCCCCAATTCCGCAGCCTGCTCGGGGACGGGGCTCGTTTCGGCGTACAGTTCACTTATGCCGAACAACCCAATCCGGAAGGTCTTGCCCAAGCTTTGATCATAGCCGAAGATTTTCTCGATGGATCCAGTTCGGCGCTCATTCTCGGAGACAACGTTTTTCATGGACACGACTTGGAGCAAATTCTCTCCGATGCGGACAGCAAAACCCAAGGAGCAACTATTTTTGGTTATCACGTCGCGGACCCCAGCATTTACGGAGTGGTGGAGTTCGATGACGAAGGGAATGCCGTTTCCTTGGAGGAAAAACCGAGCCAACCCAAATCAAACTATGCCGTGCCGGGTCTTTATTTCTACGACGGAAACGCTCCATTGATGGCCAAGGCAATCGAGCCTTCCGCGCGCGGCGAATTGGAAATAACCGATCTCAACCTTGCTTACTTGAATCAGGGCGAGCTGTCCGTTCAAGTATTGGGTCGAGGCACTGCTTGGCTCGACACCGGGAGTCACGACAACTTGGCATCGGCAACCGATTTCGTGAAGGTCATCGAGCGTCGTCAAGGTCTCAAGATCGCTTGTCTCGAGGAAATAGGATATTACAAGGGCTGGTTGGAGGAAGCGGCCATCGAAGCCGCTGCCGATCGACATGGGTCCTCTCCCTATGGCGCTTATTTGCGCGCCATGTTGAAACGCTGACCAATCCAGGCTAGGGAAGGGCTTGTGAGTCCCATCAAGAACAGGTTGGGCTTTCTTCATTTGAAGGTTCAATAACATATCAACGCATCAGGATATGTTGATGAATGGGCTTGCGTTTCCTGCTTCGGCAACTAGGGTTTTCCATCATGGCGAAGAACTTCATTTTCTCTTCCGAGTCCGTTGGCGAGGGTCATCCCGACAAGGTATCGGATTATATTTCGGACAGCGTTCTCGACGCTTGCCTGCAAAACGATTCTGCAAGCCGCGTTGCCTGCGAGACTTTGGTCAAGAGCAACTCCGTAACCATTGCCGGCGAAATCACGACGGATTCCGTCTTTGATTACGAAAAAGTGGTTCGTCAAGCCATTCATGACATTGGCTACCTGAACGATGACGACGTCTTTCATGCCGACAAAGTGTTTATCACCAATCAATTGACTGCTCAGTCCTCCGATATTTCTCAAGGAGTTACCGCCGAATCCGCCGAAGGCAAGGAGACCGACGAGCAGGGGGCGGGCGACCAAGGCATCATGTTCGGTTATGCTTGCGACGAGACGGAGGAACTTATGCCTGCGCCGGTCATGTTCGCCCACCGTATCCTCAGAAAAATGGCGGAGATTCGTCATGCCGGGGTGGAGGCCAAGTGGTTGCGTCCCGACTGCAAGTCGCAAGTCGCCTTGCGTTACGAGAATGGAAAAATGGCGGGTATCGAAAACGTCGTGGTATCGACTCAGCATGCCGATGCGGTTTCTCATTCGGTGATCAAGGATTTTGTCGTGAGCGAGGTGATCAAGCCTTCCTTGCCGTCCGATATGTTGAGCTCCTCGACTGAATACCTCGTGAATCCCACGGGTCGTTTTGTCATAGGAGGGCCTCAAGGAGACTCGGGTCTCACTGGACGCAAGATCATCGTCGATACCTACGGCGGTTGGGGACGTCATGGAGGCGGGGCTTTCTCTGGGAAGGACCCCTCCAAAGTCGACCGTTCGGCAGCCTACATGTGCCGTTGGGTGGCGAAAAACATAGTAGCTGCTGGTTTGGCCTCCCGCGTCGAGTTGCAGGTTGCCTATGCCATCGGTCATCCTCGCCCTACCAGCATCACGGTCGATACCTTCGGCACGGGGCAATGCTCGGATGAACGAATTGAAGCTGCCGTGAAAGAAGTATTCGGTTTCAAACCCGCTGAAATCGTCGAGCAACTCGACCTGCTGCGACCCATTTATCGTACCACCACCAACTACGGTCATTTCGGCAAGGCAGAACTGCCGTGGGAGCAAACCTCCAAGGTGGAAGCACTCAAGACCTCTCTCAGCTAATCAACAAACTCGAATTTTTTATCATGAGCACTGAAATCGCAGAAATTCTCGACTACAAGGTAGCTGATATCTCGCTCGCCGAATTCGGTCGCAAGGAAATCGCCATCGCCGAACATGAAATGCCCGGATTGATGGCCACTCGCGAAAAGTATGGTCCTTCCAAGCCCTTGGCCGGCGTCAAGGTAATGGGTTCCTTGCACATGACGATCCAGACAGCGGTCCTAATCGAGACCCTCGTCGAATTGGGAGCCGACGTTCGTTGGTGTTCCTGCAACATTTTCTCAACCCAGGATCACGCCGCCGCCGCCATTGCCGCCGCGGGTGTGCCTGTGTTCGCCTGGAAAGGTGAAACTCTCGAGGAATACTGGGAATGTACGTTTCAGGCTTTGACTTGGCCCGATGGTTCCGGCCCCGATCAGATCGTGGACGATGGCGGAGACGCCACTTTGCTCATTCACAAGGGAGTCGATTTGGAAAACGGCGGTGACTGGGTGAACACGCCATCGGGTAGCGAAGAAGAGCAGATCATCAAGGATTTACTCAAGACGGTGCTGCCCGAGCGTCCCGGACATTGGACCAAGATGGCGGAGAACGTCGTGGGCGTTTCCGAGGAAACCACCACCGGGGTTCATCGCCTCATCCAGATGGAGGAAAAAGGCGAACTTCTCTTTCAGGCCATTAACGTGAACGATTCCGTGACCAAGTCCAAGTTCGACAACGTATACGGTTGCCGCCACTCCTTGGTCGACGGCATCAAGCGAGCTCTCGACGTGCTGGTCTCCGGCAAGGTCGCCATGGTTTGCGGATACGGCGACGTTGGCAAGGGTTCGGCTGAATCCTTGTCCATGGAAAAAGCCCGCGTTCTGGTGTCTGAAATTGATCCCATCTGCGCCCTGCAAGCCTGCATGGCGGGGTATCAAGTGACTACCATTGAGGATGCTCTGGCCGAGGCTGATATCTTCGTTACCACCACAGGTAACAAGGACATCATAACCGCCGAGCACATGAGCCGGATGAAGGACCAAGCCATCGTCTGCAACATCGGCCACTTCGACAACGAGATTCAGGTAGCCGAACTCGAGGCCATGGAAGGAGTCACCAAGGAGATCATCAAGGATGATGCCATCCCTGGTGGCCCCGTTTCCCGTTTCACTTTTCCCGACGGACACAGCATCTATCTCTTGGCTGAAGGTCGCCTCATTAATCTCGGTTGCGCCACCGGTCACCCGAGTTTCGTGATGTCCAACAGTTTCACCAACCAGACCATCGCCCAGATCGATATCCGCAAAAACACGGACCGCAAGGTCGGCGTATATCTCTTGAGCAAGGAACTGGACGAGGAAGTGGCTCGTTTGCATTTGGACAAACTGGGAGCCAAACTGACCAAGCTCAGCCAAGATCAGGCCGACTACATCGGCGTTCCCGTCGAGGGTCCTTACAAGACCCAGCACTACCGATACTAAGGCAATTCGGTCTCTTTGCCGCGTTGACCCCAAGCAGGGTTTGCGCGAAACTCTCCTCTTCGATGATGGGTCTTTGACCAGCTGGATTCATGTTCTACGACGAAACAAAGGTGTATTTCAAGGCGGGCAAGGGAGGTGATGGCTGCGTCAGTTTCCTGCGTGAGAAATACATGCCTAAGGGCGGTCCCAACGGTGGCAACGGTGGTAAGGGCGGAGACATCCTCATGGTGGCTGATGAAAACGTCGGGGATCTTCGGGCCTATCACTTCAATCCCCAGCGCAAGGCCAAGAACGGCGAACCCGGTCGTGGCAGTGACCAGCACGGCAAGAGTGGGGAGGATTGTTTGCTGAAAGTGCCCTTAGGCACCGTCGTTCAGCGCTTGGGAACGGGGGAAATAGTACACGAATTGCTTGAGGCGGATCAGGAAATCCTCCTCCTCGAGGGCGGCAGGGGAGGTCGTGGAAACATGACCTTCAAGACCTCGGTCAACCAAACTCCTCGCCAATTCACCGAGGGGAAAGCAGGCGGTGACGGGGAGTTCGTTCTCACCTTGAAGACGATTGCCGACGTCGGGCTCGTGGGTTTTCCCAATGCAGGCAAGTCGACCCTTCTCACCGTCATGTCCAATGCCACCCCGAAAGTGGACTCCTATCCTTTCACCACCTTGTTCCCTTCGGTTGGCATCATCGAATATCCCGATGATTTCGATCGCATCACGATGGCCGACGTTCCCGGCTTGATTGAAGGAGCGGCCGAAAACCGCGGACTTGGTCATCGCTTTCTCAGACACGTGGAGCGTTGTCTTTTGATCCTCATCCTTCTCGATCTCGCCGCCACCGATGGCCGAGATCCGCTTGAGGACTTTGCCCAATTGCGCTCCGAGCTGGAGCAATACGATCCAGAGGTGGCGTCCAAACCATATTTAGTGGCCGGCAATAAAATCGATGAAGAGGCCGCCCAAGAAAACTTGGAGCGATTTCGGCAAG
Organism: Opitutia bacterium; assembly: GCA_002721705.1. Classification (GTDB taxonomy): domain Bacteria; phylum Verrucomicrobiota; class Verrucomicrobiia; order Opitutales; family Seribacteraceae; genus UBA2993. Next base: position 32,702 of record PBLJ01000070.1, on the reverse strand, counting down.
CTTATCCGGAAATCACCGTTTTCCCAATTTCCGCAATCCTCGAGCTAGGCCTTCCCGAGCTGAAGGTGAATCTCCTGGAAAGACTCCGCTAAACAGCCCTTTTTCGATCGATCTCCACGATCGTTGCTTTTTTTCTTGATTAGCACAAACGCTTGTGCAAATACAAAAACATGAAAAATCCCAGCCAGTTTCTCGAAGCTCAAGAAGTTGAAATGCCCGCAGCCAGATTTGGTTTCGACCAATCCATCCCGGGCCATGGCCATGGAATCAGAGAATCCCTGATTCGAAGCAAGAGGTTCAAGGAGAGGCGGAAGAAAGGTTTTGTAAAAGCCGATGAGATTATCCAAGAACTGGAAAGATCTTACAGGCGAAGCGCCAAACTTCTGAAGGCTTTGAAGATGACTCCAAACCGGTGACTGCGAAGCGAGTAAAGTTAACTCAGGCAGCTGCTCTCATGGGCCGCAAGGGTGGACATGCCGGGAAGGGGAGAGTGAAGCGTAGAGGTAACGCCAACTATTATCGTGAAATGCAGAAAAAGTCGGTCATTGCCCGCCTCGGCAAAAAAGAAGCAATAAACTGAGATTGCAACTTACCGAGTCCGCAGCCGCTGAAAACCTCGAGCATTTGCGGAAAAAATTCCCGACCTCAATATTTCCCCTATTTCCGCAATTCTCGAGGAAGGACTACTCTAATGTAAAACCGCCTTGAGCGAACACCTGTGGGTTTAGCCGAAACGCCTCTGCCTGAGGTCGGTCAGTTATCCAACCAATCGTCGTATTCCAAGATCAATTGCCAGTTGCCTTTATACCGCGAAAGGTAGCCAAGGCCGCTCATCGAGGCATCTTGCTTGATGGCAAAAAGGCGACGCTTCAATTTGGAATCAAAGCTCCAAACACGGATTCTTTTGCCTGCAGTTTCCATAGTCAGTGGATTTTTGCCGACCAGCTTGCCCGAGAAACGATATACTTTCCACAGGTTTTCCGGGGAAGCTGTTTTTGCTCCGAAAACCTCTGCGTTTGCAATTGCTTTTGTATAATTGATGAGAGGTTGGGTAGAGGGGGTATTGGAATGGTTGATCGAGACCGATGGTCTTTCCGTCTTGGTGGTGAACTTTGCGAACACGGGTAAATGGTCGCTCACCCCAACCCCTCCAAAGTCATTGGTCCACCTGCGAGGTACTCCCGTCCCGGGCGCCGCGTTGATTTCAGGTAGAACGATCACCTTGAAGGAATCCGCGACGTATTGAACGCCGGAGTTATCGTAAAGGCCGTTGGAAAGCAGGAGATGCATGAGCGTTCCCCACCTTCCCGTCCAGACCTCCGAGCCGCGATCTTTGGACGGGAGTTCGTGCCACAGGTTGTAGAGTTTGCGCGTGTTGGATTGCATCAACGATTCATTGCCATGGGAAAGAAGGACGTCGTTGACCGCGGTTTTGGGCATCACTCCCTTGAACAAGGTTTTTTGGTTGTAGTTAGAGTTGAGGTCACCCCCCACCACGATGTCCAGGGAGGGTTCCTTGTTCAGTAGTTCGTCTATTCGCCCGCGAAGCACTTCGGCATTCTGCAAACGCACTTTTTCCATTTCCGCGGAGGAGGCTCCCGACTTCCAATGATTATTGAAGACGACCAGAGGGCGTCCGTCGATCGAGAGATGAGTTTCCAAGATTGCCCGGGCTCTGGTAACTCGATGAGTTCGTATCTTTTCGATGGGAAACTTGGACAACGTTAGACAAAGAGTGACCGATGATTCGCTCAGGGAGAGGTTCTTGATGCGGCCTTTTGCGAGATGATACGGACCAAGCCCCTTCGCATCCAAAGCTTGCTTCAGTAATTCGGTAGCGGACAAATGCTCTTCAGGGGTGCGATCGAGTTCGATTTCCTGCAAGAGAACGACGTCCGGGCCCGAACCATCGCCAATTCGGTGCAAGGTCTCGGTGATGCCCTCTAGTTTCCTTTGCAATTGGGAGTTTCCGTAATGGACGGGAGCGTAGTCAGCGTATTTTGCGATCCCATCGAGATCGAAGAGGTTCTCCACGTTGTAGGCGACGATGGAGAATTCTCGCGTTTTACTGGCATTGTAATCCGGTCTCTTTGTCTGTTTGCCCTCGCCTTCAATGCTAGCTTTCGGATCGACGTCTTCCCCGAAGTTGCTGTCTTTTTCTTCCTTTGCCTTGGTTCCAGTGTTTGGGCCGGATTTGGTTACTTGCTCGCCTTCATCGATTTCGCTCAACGGAGCATTTTCGGAAACTTTGTCATCCGTTCCGCAAGCGGAAAGCCCAAAAAGAATCAGGGTGATCCAAACCTCATGGAGGCCATGTTTTTTGCCCAAGCAGAAGAATGGAAGCGCTGCTTTCAAAATGAGTTCAATTCCTCGATGATCTCACCACTCGTCTTGAGTCGGGCGAATTTGTGGGCGAGGAGCTTGAGAGCGGCTTCGTGGAGATCGGGGAAGGGGGAGGCCACGCCGTCGGTGGCGAGCGTCACGCGGTAGTCGCGGGTGGTGCCGGATATCACGGTGCCGCTTACGCAGACGTCTGTGGTGATGCCCGTTGCCACCAAGTGGGTGATGCCTTGGCTGCGCAGGGAAAGATCCAGTGGCGTACCGTAGAACTTGTCGTAGGCATGACCTTGTATGACGAGTTCGCCTGGAAGGGGAGAGAGGGCTTCCACGGTCTCGGCTGACTCCACGCCTTGAGCCGCGTTCGGACCGATCAGGCAGTTCGAGGAGGGATGCTCGAGGCCCGTCGGCTCGCCTTCTACTGCAGGAAGGTGTTCCACTCCGAATGGATCTCCGCGCAGGCAGGGAACGTTTTCGGCGTAGACGAACTCGGTGAAGATGACGGGGGCGTTCTTGGCCCGGAAAGCATCCACTAGATTGCGAATGTCGGGAATGATTGCTCGACCGGCTTCCACTTCGAGGGAGGCGCCCTCGTCGAGAAAGCCGTGTTGCATGTCGATTACGAGCAAGGCGGACCTATCGGGAATCAGCCGGTGCACCTCCTCGATGCGTCGGTTGATTTCCTCGTTGTCGACGTTCATGGAGATCCTCGTTCAGCTGGCCTTGGCGAGTCGTTCCTCGCGGAGGAAAACGGGAGCGTCCTCGGTCGAGTCTTCGGGAGAGTACCGGTAGCCGGCGTAATCGAACCCTGCCAGCTCCTCGACTTTCGTCGCTCGGTTTCGGATGAGGTAGGAGCTCATTAGTCCACGCGCTTTCTTGGCGTAAAAGCTGATGATCTTGTATTTGCCATTCTTCTCGTCCTTGAAGACGGGGGATACGATCTTGGCCTTCAATTCACTGGCTCGGGCAGCCTTGAAATATTCTTGGGAGGCGAGATTGACAAGCAGGTCGCTTCCGCTGGCCGCGACAGCTTCGTCAATGGCCTTGGCAAGACGGTTTCCCCAGAATTCATAGAGGTCCTTGCCTCTTGGGTTAGGGTATATCGTTCCCATTTCCAGGCGGTAGGGTTGCATCAAGTCGAGCGGTCGCAGCAGACCATACAGGCCGGACAGTATTCGGAGTGTCTTTTGAGCGTAGGAAAAGTCATCGGCATCAAACTCCCAAGCCTGCATCCCGGCGTAGACGTCGCCCTTGAAGGCGAGGGCGGATTGTTTGGCGTTTTCTTTGGTGAAGGGCTGTTTCCATTGACCGAAACGTTCCTTGTTGAGCTTGGCCAGCTTGGGACTAATCCCCATCAAATCACCCACTTCTTCTACGGACAATTTTCTGAGCCCTTTGATCAAGGATGATGCCTCCTCGAGAAATTCGGGTTGGGTGCAGGTTTCCGTTTGGGGCGGCGTTTCGTAGTCTAACGTCTTGGCGGGTGATATGAGTATTACCATGATCCGAAAGGGTAGGGTTGCATGCATCTTTGGCAAGCGCTACCCGCGCGTTTCGGCTTGCAGAGAGTCAACGGGCGCAAACGATTCCACCGCATGAGCCAGGACGAAAATGCGACTAAAGGCGTTCGCATACGCCGATCCACGACCGAAGGGAACGAGTTTATGGAAGATGTTCTCGCAGTGGAGGAACCTCTCGAGATTCGGCTTGCCTATCGAGGGAAGAATGGGGCTCCGGTTTCCCGTGGCGTCTCGATCACCATGAGGACGCCTGGAGACGACGAGTCCCTTGCCGCTGGTTTTCTTGCCACGGAAGGCATGCTTGATTCTCCGGATGACCTGGACCAAATATCCATTGGTTCCGGAGAGGACGTCTCGGGGCTTGGTCTTGCTCCCAACGTCGCCAAGGTGGCCCTAGGGGCAGGTCGGACGATCGATCTCGAGCAACTGTCCCGCCACGTCTTCACTTCCTCCAGTTGCGGCGTCTGCGGCAAGGCTACGCTCGAGGCTTTGGTGGCGCGCGGTCTTGCCAAGATAGAGGGTGATGAATTCCGTATCACGTCCGACAAGCTTCGCTCTTTGCCGGTCAAGCTCTTGGAGTGGCAAAAAAATTTCGCCGAGACCGGCGGCCTTCATGCCACCGGTCTCGTTACCACCGATGGACTAATCACGCGCATTGCCGAGGACGTCGGTAGGCACAATGCGATGGATAAATTGCTTGGGCGATGCTTTTTGGAAGGGGAGTGGCCACTTTCCAATTACCTGCTTTTAGTGAGTGGCCGGGCCAGTTTCGAACTCATCCAGAAAGCCTTGGTGGCAGGTGTTCCCATGCTCGCCGCCGTGGGGGCGCCATCCAGTTTAGCCGTCGAGTTGGCCGACTCCTTCGGCCTGACTCTGGTTGGTTTTCTCTCCGACAAGCGTTTCAACGTCTACTGCAATCCGGACCGCGTGATCGGCTGAGCGCTCAATGGCTTGCCATCTTTTGTCTTGCCGCAAGCCGATGCTGGAAAGACATTCGCCTGATCCTGCTATCCTTATGCCTAGACCTTTCTTGCTCCTTCTCTTTGTCTTACCCTTGGCCTCTGGACAAGCCGAGGATGCCTTGACCTTTTTCGGCTGGTCGGACCAGCACGTGAAGACGGATGGAAACGTATCCCGGTTGATGCCCTTTGTGGAGGCGATGAACGTCATGCCTGGCGCCTCCTACCCCGCAAGCGTCGGAGGCACGGTGCATGAGCCGTCCTTCGTCATCGGGGCGGGCGACGTCACGGAGTGGCCTACCAACGCCGCCATGCGGGCTTATGACGGCGTGTTGACCAACCAGCTCAAGTGGAAAGCCTACGACGTTCTCGGCAACCATGACGACGGAGGGCGTGCGTTTTCTCCCACCATGTTGAATTGGTCCAAGAAGCGCCACGGCGGGCTAAGCTATGTTTTCGAGGCCAAGGGCGTGAAATTCATCGCCCTTTGGTCGAAGTTCGATCCTCGCGGCAAGCCGTTCCAGCCACTCACGAAGGAGGCTTTGGATTATCTTCGCCAGCAGTTGGCGAAAACGTCCGAGGGACAGCCCGTGGTGCTCTTTACTCATCTCTGTCACGACGCCATGACGAATCGCGACGCTTTGGTCGAGGCGGTGGGCAAGGCCAACGTCATTCTCGTGCTGGGTGGGCATTACCACTATTCCAGCGTAAACAAGTATCGTGGGCTCACTTTCGTCCAACTTCCTTCTCCCAAGTCCAAGTTCACGGAGTTCACCGTCCTGCGCATTACCTCCGATCGTTTGTTGGCGATGCCCTACGACTTCGTGAAGAAGGAATGGGTCAAGGGAGCCCGCAAAGTACTTAACGTAGCCATTCGGGGACCCAAGAAGACAACCAAGCCATAGGATGCCATGAGCCTTGCCCATTTCACCATCGCCACGCGTGACGTGGACGGCACCACGAAGTTCTTCCTCGACGTCATGGGGTGGGATGAGCTTCCGGTTCCGGACAACGTGGAGGTTGAGGTTCGATGGCTCGACTTGGGGGCCGGCGCCCAGATGCACGTATTGGGAATCAATGACTTCGAACCTTCTCCCTTCGAAAAGGAATACGGCCGACACTTCGCCTTCTTCGTCTCGGCCCAACGACTAACCGATATCAAGGAGAAACTGCCGCGCGACTATGGCATTCCCATTCAACCGCCTTTGCGTCCCACTCCATTCGAGCGATTCTTCTTCAATGACCCGAACGGTTACCTCATCGAGGTGATTGATCGAGACAACTGGAAAGTCGAGGCCTAAGGGTCGGTTTGGGTTGAGTTTGCCCTCTTTAGGGTTTTCTTGGAAAGCATGGCTACTGGTGCAACTGATTCGCGCGATGAAGTCTCTGAGGTAAACCCCGAGGAGCTTGGCGATTTGCGTTTGAGTGAGCCGGCCAAGGCGGCGGCGGGCTTCGCAGCCGTCAGGCACTCCTTGAAACACGCCCTGCGGGAATCCAGTTTCGGTCGGGCCGCTTCTTCTTGGCTTGGGCTCAACCAAAAGGACGGCTTCGATTGTCCCAGTTGCGCTTGGCCCGATCCCGACGGTCATCGCGCCAAGACCGAATTTTGTGAAAATGGAGCCAAGGCGATTGCTTCCGAGGCTGCCAACAAGAAACGATGCGATGCGAATTTCTTTCGGCGTTGGTCCGTTGCCGATCTGGCCGCGAAATCGGATCATTGGCATGAGTTACAAGGACGTTTGACGGAGCCCGTCGTTCTTCGCAAGGGAGCCACCCATTACGAACCAATCTCATGGGATTCAGCTTTTCGTTTGGTGTCCGACGAGCTGAACGCCCTGGATTCTCCCGACGAGGCGGTTTTCTACACTTCCGGACGTACCGTCAACGAGGCCGCTTTTCTCTATCAACTTTTTGCCCGTATGTATGGAACGAACAACTTGCCGGATTGTTCCAACATGTGTCATGAGTCCAGTGGAGCTGCCCTCAAGCCCACCATTGGCATTGGCAAAGGGACGGTTTCGCTGGATGATTTCGAGAAAGCGGAAGCGATCTTCATATTTGGCCAGAATCCCGGTACGAATCATCCGAGGATGTTGAGCTCGCTGCAGTCCGCAAAGCGGAAAGGTTGTCGCATCGTGGCTGTGAATCCGCTCCGGGAGGCCGGGCTGCTGGCCTTCGCTCATCCACAGGAAGCAAGAGGACTTCTTGGTATGGCCACGCCTTTGACCTCTCATTTCCTGCAAGTTCGCATCAATGGGGACATGGCTCTTCTAAAGGGTATGCAGAAGGCAATGTTAACCGAGGAGGAGAACCGGCCCGGCGAGGTGGTTGACCACGCGTTCATCGAGAAGAGGACGACGGGTTTCGAGGAATGGAAGAGAGAGCTCGCGGCAGTGAGTTGGGAGGATATTGAGAAACAAAGTGGGCTTGCCCGCGATGAAATTGAAACGGCGGCTCGCGTTTATTGGGAAGCCGATTCGGTGATTTCCTGTTGGGCCATGGGACTGACCCAACACAAGACGGCGGTGGGAGGTATTCAGGAAATCGTTAATTTACATCTCTTGCGAGGAAACGTCGGCAAGCCGGGAGCCGGATTGTGTCCCGTGCGTGGACACAGCAACGTGCAAGGTGACCGTACCATGGGTATCGCCACCAATATGCCTCCCGCTTTTCTCGACGCCTTGGGAAAGGAATTCAAATTCGAGCCTCCTCGCGAGCCCGGTTTGGATACGGTTGCATCCATTGCCGCCATGCGTGATGGCAAAGCCAAAGTGTTTTTTGCCTTGGGCGGCAATTTTCTGTCCGCATCTCCCGACGTCGAGGTGGTGGCGGCAGGGTTGCGTCGTTGTCGACTCTCGGTCCAGGTTTCCACCAAGTTGAACCGAAGTCATCTCGTGACTGGTAAGCAGGCCCTCATTTTACCTTGCTTGGGCCGAAGCGAGGTGGATCGCGACCAATTCGTCACGGTTGAGAATTCCATGGGCATCGTGCACTCTTCCCGTGGTAAATTGGCGCCCGTTTCCGATGCCCTGCGAAGTGAACCTGCCATTGTTTGTGGTGTGGCCAAGGCAACGCTCGAAGCGAACGGCGATACTTCATGGGATGATTTTGGCAAAAACTACGCACTCGTTCGAGCTCGCATTGAGAAAGTGATACCGGGTTTCGAGGATTTTGAGCGGAGAGTTCAGGAACCGGGCGGCTTTTATCTTCCCAATCCAGCCAAGAACCAGGTCTTTGCCGATGCCGAAGGCAAAGCCCCTTTTAGTATTCACTCCTTGGAGCCAATTGCCTTGGAAAAAGGACAACTGATTCTCATGACCATCCGTAGCCATGACCAGTTCAATACCACCATTTACGGCATGGATGATCGCTACCGCGGTGTCCGCAACGAGCGGCGCGTGATCTTCCTCAACCCCGAAGACATGGCGGAGCGAGAAATTGCGGCCGAGCAACCCGTCGACGTCACCAGTCACTGGCAAGGAAAGAAGAGGCGAGCCCAACTCTTTTTAGCGATTCCCTATGAAATTCCTCGCGGGTGTGCAGCCGCCTACTTCCCGGAAACCAACGTCCTCGTTCCTCTCGAAAGCACGGCTCGAGTGAGCAAGACGCCGACTTCCAAATCCATCGTGGTAACGATAGAAGCGGCTTGAAACTCAACAGGAGGTGATTGTCGTGGGGAAAACAGATTCAATCCTGCTTTGGTTGCGATGCATCTGCATCGGCGTTGCGATCATTATGGTGGTCGGTGGAATCACGCGTTTGACCGACTCGGGTTTGTCGATGGTCGATTGGCGTCCCGTGATGGGTATTTTGCCTCCTCTCACAGATGCTGATTGGGAGGAGGTTTTCGCTAGCTACCAGCAGATTCCCCAAGGCAAATACACCGGCGTTGCCACGACGATGGATGAATTCAAGAGCATCTTCTTCTGGGAGTATTTGCACCGTATTCTAGGCCGTTTGGTTGGCTTGATTTGCTTGCTTCCATACCTTTGGCTCCTGTGGAAGGATAAATTAAGCAAGGCATTGAAGATCAAGGGACTGTGCTTGGTTGTCTTGGTTGTTTTACAAGGGCTGATTGGTTGGTACATGGTGAAGAGCGGCGTGGATCCGGGAACTACCTTGGTCAAGGTGAGTCACTATCGTTTGGCCCTTCATCTTTCGTTGGCCTTCGCTTTGTTCGGTTTGGCTTGGTGGATGATCCTTGACCTGCACAAAGGAAAGGAGCGTGGCGGTGGCCTTTGCAAACTGCGTTTCTGGGCCATGATTTTGTTGGGCGTGTTTTGCCTGCAGGTGATTTACGGCGCCTTCGTCTCCGGGTTGAAGGCAGGTTACGGCTTTAACACTTTTCCCCGAATGGGCGTTGAATGGGTTCCGGCATTTCTCTTTCAGCAGGAACCATTTTGGAGGAATCTCCTGGAGGATCCGTTCACCATGCAGTTCATTCATCGCTGGATAGGCACTTGCCTCACCATGGCCACGGTTGGGTTGGGGGCGTTTGCCCTTCGCTCCGGTCTTTTGGATGCAACCCAGCATCGCAATGCAATCTGGTTGCTGGTTTTGGTATTGGTGCAGTTTGCCCTCGGTGTATCGACTCTTCTTTTTCTTCCCGACGTGCGGATTGTCTTACCTATCATTCACCAACTGGTCGCCTTGTTCCTCTTCACGGCTTTTCTTTCGTTCATTCATTCCTTGGGGGATTCGACCCTCGAGCAGTGACTGGCATGCAATTTAGAGAAATGTTGCTTCTTTCCGACTTGGTTTTTTTTCAAGAACCCTTTTGATAGCCGCTTTCGTCGAACTAATCTTGCACTATGGGTTATCGAATATCCATTTTCGTTTTGCTGCTCGGAGCATGGGTGGTGCTTTCAGGCAAATTCGATGCATTCCACTTGGGCTTGGGTGTCTTCTCCGCCCTGGTTGTAACCCTTTTGTCGCAAGACTTGCTTTTCAAGGATCGCAAGAAGGACTTGAGCGTCCGTTTGTCCGAGACCTTTGGTTTCATTGGGTACGTCTTTTGGTTGCTTTGGCAAATCGTGTTGGCCAACGCCCACGTTTTCAAGTTGGCCATGACCCGGGAGGGACAGAAGGAAATGTCGCCCCGCGTGGTGAAACTGAAGACCAAGCTTAAATCCGATTTTGCAAAATTCGTCTTCGCCAACTCCATCACCCTGACGCCTGGCACCATCACGATCCAGATAAAGAAAAACCAATTCTTGGTGCATGCCATCAGCGAGGCGGTGGAGAAGGACTTGCTCTCGGGAGAGATGGAGGAACGCGTGGCTGCGATCTTCGAACCGGAGCTGGCGACGTGACTACGGAGGAATTCACTGTATGCGCAGGCGTTGCTCTGTTTGTCTTGATGTTGCCCGCGCTGTACCGCGTGGCGGTCGGGCCCACCAGTTTCGACCGCTTGGTGGCAGTGAACGTTATCGGCACCAAAACGGCGGTCTTACTGGTGATCATCGGCGTCTTGTTCAACAGGGTCGAAATGTTCGTCGATTTCGCCCTGACCTATGCCTTGTTGAATTTCGTGGGTTCGCTAGCGGTGGCTCGTTTCTTGAATCGCACAAAACCCATGCCTGAAGAGAAAACCAGTCGTGGTTCATCTCGAAAGAAGGGGGCCAAGGCATCATGAGTTTTCTTTTCTTGGCGAATGCTCCGGTTGTGGATGAATCCGTCCAGGCAGAGCTTTCCAGATTGGAAATTTGCGGCATGACCTTGGCGGGTTTGGGGTTGCTCTTTTTCCTCGGGGCAGCGGTGGGGCTTTTTCGCTTCCCCGACTTCTACACGCGCATGCATGCAGCGGGCAAGGGAGATACGCTTTCCAGCTTACTGATTCTCCTGGGGTTCGCCCTCATTACCTTCGATGACTTTTCCGCCCTAGGTTGGCTCCTGCTGCTGAAGATTTTTGGGATCGTGCTATTCATCATGCTGACGAGCCCGACCAGTACGCATGCTCTCATGCGGGCGGGATTCGAGGATGGAATCGAGCCAGTGACGAACAACCCCAAAAGGAAAAAGAAAGGAGGCGCGAAAAAGAAATGAGCGGCTTGGAATTATTCAACGTTTTCATCTTGGTCTTCCTCGTCGTGGCGGCGGTCATTGCCTTGCGCGTCAAGGATCTCCTCATCGCATCCGTTGTCTTTGGCATATACAGCTTCCTGATGTGCTTGCTTTGGGCGGAAATGGGGGCCGTGGACGTGGCCTTCACGGAAGCCGCCGTAGGCGCCGGCGTAAGCGCGGTGTTCCTCATAGCCACGGTTTTCAACGTTAAAAGGGATTCTTCGGACTGATGCGCAAACTGGCTGTAGCGGTGGTCGTCCTGACCGGTGGGTTGTTACTTTACGCGGCGACTGATTTTGCTGCATGGGGAGACCCTGAATCCCCTGCCAGTGATTCCGACGTGTCCAAGCATTTCATTGCCGAAACCGGTGTCGATACCGAGGTGCCCAACATGGTGACCGCGGTGTTGGCCGATTACCGAGGTTTCGACACGATGTTCGAGACGGTCGTCATCTTCATCGCCGGTATAGCCATTCTCGCTATCCTCAAGCTGACCGGAAAGGATGCGACCAAGACCCCTGGCAAACGAAAGGACGAGGTAGATGATGCGCCCGACCTGATCGTTACCCATACGGTGCGGTTGCTGGTTCCCATCATTCAATTGTTCGCTTTCTACGTCTTGGCTCATGGCCACGTCAGTCCGGGTGGAGGTTTCCAGGGCGGGGTCATCATGGGAGCGAGTTTCATCCTCGTAGCCTTGGCTTGGGACTTGCCTCGCGCCATGGACAGGCTCTCGGTCGATCGCGCCATCCTCTTGGCCGGGGTGGGGATATTGATTTACGCAGGCATAGGCTTGCTTGCAATGTTTCTAGGTGGTGAGTTCCTCGATTACGCGGAGTTGTCGACGATCTTTCCAGTATCTCGCGAAATGGCCCGTTACCATGCCATGCTGGGCGTCGAGATCGGCGTGGCTTTCACCGTTACCACCGTGATGTTCGCCATTTATGCGAGCCTTTCCTCCAAAGGGCGACTCGAGGGCGGTCTCTAACACCCTGGGAAACGAAGTATCATGTTCGGAGAAGACGGTGGCCTGTTGCGCGAACTCCTTGTGGAGCGATTCAACTACTGCATTTACGTGGTGCTTCTGTTGATCGGGCTCTACGCGATGATCGCGAAGAACAACTTGATCAAGAAGCTCATCGGGATGTCCATTTTCCAGACCGCCATCATCTTGTTTTACGTATCATTGGGCGTGAAAGAGGGCGCCAGCATACCGATTTACAAGCCAGAGCACGATCCTCACGGACACCATGCTGAAGATCATGCCGATCACAAACCGAAGGATGCCAACGCTTCGTCTTCAGCCTCCGCCGATGCTCATGACGATCATCACGAGGTGCAAGCTCTCACCGACGAGCAAACGCGGCAATACGCCAACCCCCTGCCGCACGTTCTCATGCTTACCGCGATCGTGGTGGGAGTGGCTACCTTGGGTGTGGCTCTTGCGGTGGTGCAACGCATTTACCGGGCTTACGGTACGATCGAGGAAGACGAGGTGATGAAGGCCATCATGGAAGAGTCTCAAGGCATTCCTTCGACCAAAGGTTCCCCCAAGTCCAAGAAGGGCGCCTCGAAAAAGAGAAAGGCGAAGAAAGCGTAAGGCATGAGCGAGAATTCCATAGCCCTTATCTTTGCTTGTCCGTTGTTCGGCGCAGTTCTCTGTACCTTTCTAGGGGGAGCCAAGCGGGCTCTTTGCCATCCCGTCGCAGTCGTTTCTCTCGGAGGCGCCTTGTGGGGCGGAATCGAGACCTTGCGACGGGTCGTGGCGAGCGAATCGCATGAAATTTCCTACCTCCTTGGAGGTTGGACCCTTGATTCTTATCCGCGAGGAGTTGGGATCGAATTCCGAGCCGACTTGCTCGGTACCCTCATCATGCTGGTCGTCATCGGCGTGGCCTTTTTGGTCGCCTTGTATTCCAAGTTGACGGTTTCCGAGGAAACGCCCGAGAAGGAAGGGCCTTTCTACACTCTTTTCCTGCTGCAGGTAACGGGTCTTGCCGGAATATGCCTAACCGGCGACGCCTTCAATCTGTACGTTTTGATCGAGGTAGCGGCTCTCACGGGATACGGCCTAATCGCGATGGGTTCCGCTCGGGCCGCCGCCGCGACCTTCAACTACGTCATACTAGGCACCATTGGGGCTTCTTTCTACCTATTGGGCGTGGGTTACCTCTACATGAAGACAGGCACCCTCAACATGGTGGGTATCCAGGAGGTAATCGTCCAACAGGATCTGGCTGATTCCGCTACCATGCAGGTTGCCTTCGTATTCATCGGCTTGGGCATTCTGATCAAGATGGCCTTCTTTCCCTTCCATGCATGGTTGCCCAACGCCTATTCCCATGCCCCCACCTCCACCTCCTGTCTTTTGGCTCCCTTGGTCACGAAGGTCATGATTTACGTCATGATCCGCATGACGCTGACCGTGTTCGGGGTGGACTTTTCCTTTGAAGAGACTCTTTGGACTAAACTTTTGCCTTGGCTGGTGGTGGTTGCCATCGTCTGCGCCGCGACCATGGCCTTGGCTCAGCGCGACCTAAAGAAGATGCTGACCTACTTGATCGTGGCGGAAGTGGGTTACATGGTAGGGGGCGTTTGGATTTACAACTACTATGGCTTGGTTGGATCCATTTTTCACGTCATCAGCGATGCCTGCATGACGCTCTGCCTGTTTCTCGGAGCCGGCATCATCTTGCGCAAGGTGGGCACTTCGCACTTCGATGGCCTCAAAGGTCTCTTTCGCCGCATGCCGCTCACCATGACGGGCTTTTTCGTGGGTGGTTTCTCCATCATCGGGCTACCCCCCACTTGCGGGTTCTTCAGCAAATGGTATCTCATTACCGGCGGTATGTTGGCGGAACGTTGGGAATACGTGGTGGCCCTCTTGTTCTCCACCATGGTGATGGTAGTGCTATTTTTCCGGCTCATCGAACGCATCCATTTGGCCGTGAAGGAAAGCGGCGAGGAGTTTGGTCATGGTCATGGCGATCTGGATTTACCGGAAAACGAGACTCGTTTCGACGAGGCTCCTCTTTCCATGCTCATCCCTCTTCTGCTATCTGCTGCCGTGGTGCTGTTGATAGGTATCTACAATCAGGACGTAGTGAACCTCGTCGAGAGTTTCCTGGAGCCCTTGAACTTGCCGAAAGGTACGGATCGTTAGGATGGAAGTCATCCAAGACACGCGACCGCTTATCGCCTTGCTGGCGCCATTCGTTGGCGTCGTCGGAATTGTTTGGGCGGGTGAAAAACGCGCCAACCTGCGCGAAACCATCACCCTGCTGACTGGCATCTTCCAAGCCAGCGTGGTTCTTTCCATGATACCCTTGGTGCTCGCGGACAACGTGATCGAGTTCCACGTCTGGCAAATCTTCACGAACGTGCCCCTGCTCCTTCGAGTGGATGGCTTCGGCATCACCTTCGCGGCCGTCGCATCGGTGCTTTGGATCGCTACTTCGCTTTACTCCATAGGGTACATGCGTGGGCTTCACGAGCACGCCCAGACTCGATTTTATACCTTTTTCGCCATTTCCATGTCAGCCACCATGGGAGTGGCTTTTTCAGCCAACCTGCTGACGATTTATTTTTTCTACGAGATGCTTTCGGTCTCCACCTTTCCGTTGGTCACGCACATGCAGAACAAGGAGGCGCGCACGGGTGGACGCACCTACCTGTCCTACCTCCTCTTCACCTCGTTGTGCTTGCTTTTGCCAGCCTTGAGCTGGTGCTACGTTTGGTTGGACGGCGGCGCGGTGACGATGGATTTTCTGGCGGATACCGGTAAGATCTCGTTCTTTTCATCTCACACCCAACTCGTTCTGCTCTTGTTGTTTACCTTTGGTTTTGCCAAGGCGGGTCTCATGCCTGTCCATTCGTGGTTGCCCAACGCCATGGTTGCTCCCACTCCGGTTTCGGCCCTCCTGCATGCGGTCGCAGTGGTGAAAGTAGGCGTGTTTTGCGTCATTCGTGTGTACTCCGACGTTTTCGGCATCGACTTGCTGCGAGGTCTCGATGGCGAACGGATCATGATATGGATTGCCTGCGCCACCATTTTGATCTCCTCCCTGATTGCCCTTTCGCAGGATAACCTGAAACGTCGTCTCGCCTTCTCCACGATCGGTCAATTGGGTTACGTCGTCTTGGGCGCCACTTTAGCGACCAAGCAAGGAATGGGAGGGGCGGTTCTTCACATTGCCATGCACGCTTGCGGCAAGATCACCCTCTTCTTTTGCGCCGGCGCCATTTTCGTGGCTTCGGGCAAGAAATACGTCAGCCAACTACGTGGCCTTGGACGCAAGATGCCTTTTACGATGGGAGCTTTTCTCATCGGTTCTCTCAGTGTCATCGGCTTGCCGCCACTGGGCGGCTTCATCAGCAAGTGGTACTTGGCCCTCGGGGCCCTCGACGGGGGATACTTTTGGGTGGTTGTCGTTCTATTGGTCAGTTCGATGCTGAACGTGTTCTACCTTTTGCCCGTTGCAGTGACTGCTTTTTTCCGAGACCGGGACGAGGAGGAGGATGAAGACGGGAAAGGCATGAAGGAAGCGCCATGGCAATGCGTGATACCTCTGACCTGCACCGCATTGGGTTGTTTCGGCCTTTTCTTTTTTTCCGACGTACTTCTACAACTCGCTGGCTTGGGCCATTGATGACATGAATAAGACAACTGACAAGACGAACGGCGACCCCGCGACCGAGGACACCAAGCGCTGGCTGGATGATCCCGACAACGTCCGTAAGCTGATACGCTGGTTTTACTGGTCCTGCGGGCTCATTATTCTGATTGACCTGATCTTCTCCCTTGGCTGGCACAAGCATGCAGCCTTCGTCGACGGAGCTCCGCTCGACGCTATCGAGGTCTGGCCGGGGTTCTATGGGCTTTACGGTTTCGTGGCCTGTTCGGTTCTCGTTTTTCTCGCCAAGGCGCTTCGCAGCTTTCAGGGGAAACCTTTTCTAATGAGAGACGAGGATTACTGGGACAAGCCATGACCTTAGCCTCCTCCAGCGATCTCCTAGCTCATCCGGCCTTCGGCCTTCTGTTTTTTGGCTTGGCTGCTGCCGTCCTGCGCGGGCGATTTGCCGCCGTCGCGATGATTATCGGACCTGTTTTTGGCTTCTGGTTAGTCAGTAAATTGGAACTTGGATCCAGTTTCACTTGTTCTTTGTTTGGGTTCGAGATGGTCTTTGCCAAAGTGGATCAGCAAGCCATCCTCTTCGGCTATCTTTTTCACTTGGCTGCTTTGATCGTTGGGATTTACTCCTTCCATCTGCGGGATCCTTGGCAGATCTCGATGGGGATGTTCTATGCCGCCTGCGCCGTGGGCGTTGCATTCGCGGGTGATTTGCTTTCTCTCTTTCTCTGGTGGGAGGGCTTGGCCTTGACCTCGGTTTTTCAAATTTGGGCCAAAAAAACGCAGCGGGCCGAACAAGCCGGCTTTCGCTATCTTTTCTTTCACGTTCTCTCAGGGCTCCTTCTGCTCGCAGGTATCATTCTCCGATATCATGAGGTCGGAGGAGAGGATGCATTTGCCATGGTCTCGATGACCATGGCTTTCGAGGATGGCGACCTGTATGCGCAGTTAATTCTTTTTGCGATTGGAATAAAATGCGCCTTCCCATTCTTTCACGTTTGGTTGACTGATGGTTATCCCGAGGCAACCCCAACGGGAGCTGTGTTTCTCTCCGCATTCACCTCCAAGGCTGCAATTTGCATAATGGCGCGTCTTTTCGTGGGCACCGACTTCCTGATCACCGTAGGAGCCGTCATGGCCATGTTTCCCATTTTCTATGCGGTCATAGAGAATGACCTTCGACGGGTGTTGGGATACAGCATGATCAACCAGATTGGCTTCATGGTGGTTGGAATCGGAATTGGCACCCCATTGGCGGTTGACGGAGCCCTCGCTCACGCTTTCAACGACGTTCTTTTCAAAGGCTTGCTTTTCATGGCCATGGGAGCCGTTCTCTACCGTACCGGCGAAATTCGTGGTTCCGAATTGGGAGGGCTTTACCGGACCATGCCTTGGACCACGGGTTTGTGCATAATCGGTGCGGCTTCCATCTCTGCGTTCCCTCTCTTCAGTGGTTTTGTCAGCAAGTCCATTATCATGGTTGAGGCTGCGCGGGGTAA
The DNA here is from genome assembly GCA_002721705.1 of Opitutia bacterium. GTDB lineage: Bacteria > Verrucomicrobiota > Verrucomicrobiia > Opitutales > Seribacteraceae > UBA2993. The sequence continues at coordinate 15,693 of PBLJ01000070.1, read as the reverse complement.
CCATTACATAGTCTGGTTGTGCCTGCTTTTTGCCTCGGCTGGCGTTTTTCACCACGCGGGGATCAAGATACCCTTCTTCGCTTTCTTTGCCCATGATTCCGGACGCCGACCGAAGGAGGCTCCCCTCAACATGCTCATTGCCATGGGGATTGCCGCCTTCATGTGTCTTTTCATCGGCTGTAATCCCCAATGGCTGTACGCTATGCTTCCCGGTGGAGCCGCCGGCTATCACCCCTACGACGCCACGCACGTCATTACACAAACCGAAATTCTGCTTTTTTCCGCACTGGCCTTTACCTTGCTCAATCTATGGAAGCTTTATCCGCCTGAGCTCAAGTCGGTTAACCTCGATGTCGATTGGCTCTATCGTAAGGGCGGTCAGGCGTTTTGCACGTTCATGGCCTTGTTTTGGAATGCATTGAACGAGATGGCTCATGCCCTGTTCGTGAAGACGATCGCCCATAGGGTAGGGACCTTCACGGCTCATAGTTCCACCCTCGTGCTTCGGCTATTCGCCAATCCACTCCGAGCATTGGGTTTGCTTTCTCACGAAACCGACGATGAAGCCAAGGACGCTCTTGGGAAACAAGCTGCCTTGGGAATCCACCCAGTAGGACTTACGGCGCTTTTCGGCATCCTGTTCCTGCTCGGCCTTTTGGCCCTGAGTTGGTAAATTTTCATCCCTTTTCACTAGAGGGATTCTTGTCCCGGGAAGGTAGAGGCGCTATATTGTCCGTGACAAGCGACTTGGCGATTCTGGGCGTTCCTTGTTTCCAGTCCATGTCTCTTGGAAAATATGAACAAGACTTGGACTTTGGCCCTTGGCATTGCGGTAGCCCATTCATCGATTGGGCGTGAAACCAACCCGACTGCCCCGAATTACTTGCTTAAGCATTATTCAGGGGATTTCACCGATTCGGATGGTGATGGAATGACCGACGTCGCGGAAACCCGTTACGGTTTCGATTTCAATGACGCCACGAGTCATCCGGTGGCCGATTTCATCGCCGAACCAGAGAAAGAGATCGTTTACGTTCCTTTGGTTCCCGCAGTGGCTGGAAACCCGAAAGTTGCCGTGCATGAAGAAGGAATAGAAATTGTATGGGAAAATTCCCAAGCTTCGACGTATTCCCTTAAACTGAACAACGGTGAACAGTCTTTGTACTACGGAGGCCACGGGACGGAGTCGGCCGAGGTGAACTACGCCACCTTTGAATTGCAGGGAAATGAAATTCTGCGCGGACATTTTCTCGAATACGGGATGGATCGGCATTGGTTGAGTGATTCGGATTGGTTCGAGATCGACTTATCCGATTTCCCGCTTCCGCCCAAGGATCTGGATTTAGGCTCACCTGAAGACAAGGTATCCTACAGGTTCGAAGATTTTGAACCGGAGTTGAAGAACAGGACGATTGAATTTTTGACCAAACTCACTCCCATTCTCAACGACGTCTTGGGGAATCCGGCGGAAACCTTCGTTTGCACTTTTGTGAATCAAGGCTTTGCAGCCGATTCCTGGATGGCGATCGATCACGGCAGGACCATGCTTTGCGACAACACTTGGAATCCCCGTCTTCTCGTTCATGAGTTGGTTCACGTCTGGAAGGGAAAATATTGTTTCACGAACAATAGCGGCGTCGACTGGTCGTTTTCTACTGAATTAAGTGGTTTCGAGGAAGTTGCGGAGGGGCTCGCTTATGAAATTCTTCACGACTACGTGGAGGCTTACCCTAACGATGCAGTATCCATCGAGACTTTGAAATGGAACGCTTGGGGCAATTGGGCGGCCAGGGCATCCATCCACGACGTCATCAAGCATCAACGTTACACCGGGGCCGGGGATTTCTGGACCGACAATGAAACGGTCACTGATCGCTACAGTATTGCCGCGATGACCATTCAGATCATGCAGAAGCACGACGAGAACTTCTTCAAAAACATGATGTCCAAATATTACGACAAGATCGAAAGCGAGCCGGATTGGCGGCCGAACCGTGAGGATCTGGTTGAATTGTGGGCAAATGAATTGCCGTTCATCAATGGGATCGACACACGGGCGCAACTGAATGCCATCCCCGTCTTCAACGGAAAGAAACAAGAGGGCTTTTTCCCCATCATACAGCAGCGGCCATCATCGCAAGGGGGAGACAAAATCATCTTTTCTTCGTACGCGGATGCAAGCGGATACTTTTGGTGGGATTGGGTAACCGAAGAAAACGTCGAGGAACAAAATTTCCCTGACTGGATAGGGCAATTTCTCGGTGACGACGGGTTTTACTACGTGAACGTCCAAGACCAACCGATCGTTGTGGAGGTAAGCAATATCTTCGGGGAAAAGATTACTTCCTATTCGGGTCGAACCGGTAACACCAAGTTTCCAGACGGCGGACCTGATACCTTGGGCTACGTGTATCCGCAAGAATTGTCACCTTCTCGTTTTCCAACGGGATTGTACAAGGAACGGCTAGAGTATACGAACTACACCCCCCACACCGACGAATCTTCCGAAACCTATTATTTTTTCGGATACCAGGGATTTCATCAGAACCAGGACGAATACGCGCTGTTTTTGGGTATCGATTCCCAAGTGGCTCGGAAAGTGTCCATCAACCTTGGCGATGAAACCCATACCTCGGCTTTGGAAAACGGTTGCGCCGTTTTCCGTTCGAAGGAATGGACCCATAACATGGAAGGCACATTTTCCATCGAGGTCACGGGAAACGGCAAAACCCACGTTTACCAAAGAACCTTGATCAATGCAGGTACTCCGCATGGTTACCGCCAGCAACAATTCCTCGTCATTGATCAGGATTTCGATGGTATCGAGGACCTCTATGATTCGGAGGTTGTTCCCCTGACCAAGGACGATGATTCGTCCGGCGCGACCGATTTCCCGTCTAATGAGGCAACCGACGCAGGTAACGGTTGGCGGCAGTCGGATTGGTTCGGGTTTTACTTCCCGACAAGTTCAGGATGGATTTATCATTTCGAACACGGTTGGATATACTCCCAGATGGAAGGGCTCGACTCCATCTGGTATTTGGATGGCTCGTTAGGGTGGTGCTGGACAAACAAAGACCTCTATCCTTACGTCTATTGCAACGAGGAATCCTTCTGGCTTTACTACAAGCGCAACACGAGTGGGCCTCGTCTATTTTACAACTACAAGACCAAGACTTGGTTGGCGCCGAAATAGGGTGAGGGCAAGCAACTTAACGGGGTTCAACGACCTCCAGCGTTTAGCGTGTTTCTTCCAATGAAAAACGGCTCCCAAAAAGAGGTCTTTCCTTTAGCTTTCCTTGTCCTTGCGATGCGCCAAGGTTGACTTTGCAGGGAGTTCGGCGCTTTTATGAGGGAGATGCGGGGAGCAACTTGGATACATGGCGTGGCTTTGGCGACGGCTGGCATCTTGCTGGCATCCTGCAGTGGCACTGGAACCAAGGAACGCGAGAGAAAATACATTCCGCCGGCTAAAGTGTGGTCCAAGGTGAAGAAAGAGTCGGCCAAGCACGGACTTGATCCCCATTTCGTCTACGCCATCTGTCATGCCGAGAGCAGCTTGAATGCGCACGCCGAAACAAGCGTTGCGAGAGGCATGATGCAACTGACCGAGGCTGCTTGGCAGGATGCTACCCGAGGCAACGACAAGGTGGGGTACGATTTAGCGTTCGACTGGGAGGTCAACGTCGAGACAGGGGTTCGTTACCTGGCCAAATTGAAAGGCATGCTCACGAAGGCGAAGAAGTTCACTTACCAAAGATTGGCTGCGAGTTATCGTTGGGGATTCTCTCGCTTGAGGAGTCATGGCTACGACGTGAGCAAATTACCTACCCCGAAGAACAGGATTTATCGCAAGATTTTTTCAGGCAATACCAGACCGGTGACCGCTCCGGGAAAATAGGAGAAGTGTCATGAAGCCCAAGAAGTTACCGCAATTTCGTTCCAAGCTTCTCTTTTCTCCATTCGCATTCTAGACAAGATGGGCGGCGTTACCATGGTGAAGCGTTCCGAGGAAAGGGGCCCTTTGGAGCCCCCTCCTGCTTTCGAGGCTGAGATCAGCGGGTTTCTCGCATGGACGCAATTGGAGCGAGGATTGGCAGACAACACGACCTCTTCGTATGAGCGGGACCTTGCCCAATGCGCCTGCTTCTTGGCCAATGGAGGAGCCCTTGGGTGGGGTTCGGTGGAGGCGGACGAGATATCCGCTTGGGTTGCAAGTTTAACCAAGGGAGGTTATGCGGTTTCCAGCTTGGCCCGTAAATTGTCGGCTGTTCGCATGTTGGCCCGTTATCTTGTGGCGGAGGGATTGCGAACGGAGGATTTCACCGAGTTGCTGGTCAACCCGAGGAAGGACCGTCCTCTTCCGGAAACCTTGAGCATCGAGGAGGTAGAGCGTTTTCTGGATGCTCCCGATACCAACGTTCCCTTGGGAAAGAGGGACAAGGCGATTTTCGAGTTGATGTATGGCAGTGGTTTGCGCGTTTCGGAGATTTGTTCCTTGCCCATGACGTCCGTTGATTGCGAGGCGGGCTTGGCCCGGGTTTTCGGGAAAGGCTCCAAGGAGAGGGTGGTGCCCGTTGGAAAACCTGCCGTGCAGGCCATTCGCAATTATTTGCATGGCGGTAGGCTCCACTTGACCAAGGATGGTACTGGAGGGGAACTGTTCCTCAGCATGCGTGGAAAAGGTATTTCACGCAAGATGGTGTGGGTTTTGGTAAAAGATTACGCAAAACGCGCGGGAATCGAGAAAAACGTCACCCCTCACTTGTTGCGACATTCTTTCGCGACTCATTTACTGATGGGCGGGGCGGACGTCCGAGCGGTTCAGGAGATGCTTGGTCATGCGGACGTGGGAACTACTCAAATCTACACGCAGGTCGAGAGCGAGAGGCTTTTGGACGACCATGCATCGTTTCATCCCAGGGGTCGTTCGACAGGTTGATTTCACGAACTTTTTTCACCTTTTTGAAGAATAGGGTTGAAAGGGTGGGGTATGCTCTTACTTAAGCATTCCGCGTGAAGGTCATTGTATACGTCTCGCCGAAGGCAACGGTGCTCGACCCGCAAGGAGCGGCGGTCGAGCATGCTATGAAAAGTTTGGGTCATGAATCGGCCCGCAACGTGCGTATCGGCAAAACAGTAACGTTTGAGATGGAAGGGGAGGACACGGAAGCTTTCCGCGAAGCATTGAACAAGCTTTGCGATGGATTGCTGAGTAACCCGATCATCGAGGATTTCCGGTACGAGATCGAAGAGTAGTGAAGATCGTTCGATATCTTGACCCCAAAGGAGAGCTTGGCTTCGGCCAATTGAACGAGGACGGGGATACTCTGTGCATTGCCAAGAAACAGCAGGAGGGCGGTTTCGAGCCTACCGATAAACCTGCCCAAGTGGCAAAATTACTCACGCCGGTTGACTTTCGTTGTATCTATTGCGTGGGTCTCAATTATCGTGAGCATGCCGAGGAATCGGGAGCCGACGTTCCGGACTATCCGGTTATTTTCATGAAGGCGCCGACGGCTGCGCAAGACCCTTGGTCTCCGATTGTTTTGCCGCGTCACTTGCGAAGCGACAAGGTTGATTTTGAGGGGGAGTTGGCTGTGGTTATTGGGCGTCCTTGCAAAAACGTTTCCCGAGAAGAAGCCTTGGATTACGTGCTCGGTTATTCCTGCGCCAACGACGTCAGCGCCCGTGATTGGCAAAAGGAAAAAGGGGGTGGACAGTTCTGTCGGGGCAAAACCTTCGACACTTTTTGTCCCCTCGGTCCCTGCCTGGTGACTACCGACGAGATCACGAATCCAAACAACTTGACCCTGCGCACCACGGTGAACGATGAAATTATGCAGGATGCCTCCACTGCAGACATGATTTTCGACGTGCCTGCCTTGATCGAGTTCCTCAGTGGCAGCACCATACTTTTGCCTGGGACGGTCATCTTGACCGGTACGCCATCCGGTGTGGGTGGGGCGCGTGACCCACAGCGTTTCTTACAACCCGGCGACGAGGTTTCAGTGGAAATCGAGAATATCGGCAAGTTGACCAATCCAGTGGTCGAGGAAGCCCTCGAGGACGAAGATCTGGAAGAAGAAGGATGAGGTGACATGAGGGTGGCAATCATTCAATTTCCCGGTTCCAATTGCGATTGGGATGCTTGGCATGCGGTGCATGACGTCATCGGATTGCCTGCGGAACGGATTTGGCATAAGTCGGAATTACCTTCCGAAGTCGAAGCGGTCATCGTGCCGGGAGGCTTCTCTTTCGGCGACTACCTTCGTTGCGGAGCCATCGCGCGCTTTTCACCGATCATGGCAGGGCTTCATCGCTTCGCGGAAAACGGTGGTCCCGTTCTGGGTATTTGCAATGGTTTCCAAATCCTTTGCGAGGCGGGACTATTGCCAGGCGCTCTCATCCGCAACAGCGGCCTCGAGTTTCGTTGCTTGACGCAATGCCTCGAACCGGTCGATTCAACCGAGTTTTTCAACAAGGCGAAATTGGGAGAACGAATTTATCTTCCGATTGCCCATGGAGAAGGCAATTATCGATTGGAGGCAAACGCCTTGGCCGAATTGGAGGCAAATAACCAAGTTCTTCTGCGCTATGCCGGCGACCCGACGGAGGGGTTTCCCTATGGCAACCCCAATGGATCCGTCAACGACATCGCTGGCGTACGCAACTTGGCTGGCAATGTTTTCGGCATGATGCCTCATCCGGAAAGGGTAGTGGCGCCTTACCATCCCTGCCTGGACGGAATCGGCGTACTCAAAGCTTTTTTTGCTCCGCTTCTTGACGCTCAACCCGTAGGACTCGCAGGATGACCGACACGGAAAGCGAAGTTGCCCCTACTCCCGCGCTGCCTCCTCTTCCCGACGAGGAATTGAGAGTTGAAATCACCGATAAAGTAGTGGAGGAGCATGGCCTCCTACCCGAAGAGTACGAGCGGGCCAAGGCGATTTTAGGACGTGTGCCGAATTTGACCGAACTTGGAATTTTCTCGGTCATGTGGTCGGAGCACTGTTCATACAAGAATACCCGTAAATTATTGCGATTGTTTCCTAACGAGAAGGCCGACAAGAACTCCTTGGGACAAGTTTTGGTCAAGGCTGGCGAGGAAAACGCAGGCGTGATCGACGTAGGTGACGGTTGGGGTGTTTGTTTCAAGATCGAGTCCCACAACCATCCCAGCGCGATTGAACCTTTCGAGGGCGCGGCTACTGGCGTCGGCGGTATCGTGCGTGATATTTTCACCATGGGCGCTCGTCCCGTCATGCTCACCAACTCCTTGCGTTTCGGGTCTCTTGAATCGGCTCACGTGAGGCGTCTTTTCCGAGGCGTTGTGCACGGCATCTCTCACTATGGTAATTGCCTCGGTATTCCGAACTTGGGGGGTGATGTTTATTTCGACGAATCTTACGAGGGTAATCCTTTGGTCAACGCGCTTTGCGCAGGGATTTTGCGTCACGAGGAAATTAAGCGCGGCGCGGCCAAGGGAATAGGCAACCCTGTTTACTACGTTGGCCCGGCCACGGGTCGCGATGGTTTGGGAGGCGCCTCGTTCGCGTCCCGTGAATTAACCGAGGAAAGCGTCGAAGACAGGCCTGCGGTGCAGAAGGGAGATCCCTTCATGGAAAAACTTTTGCTCGAGGCATGTCTCGAGATGATGTCCATTCCTGGCCTTGTGGTCGGTATCCAGGACATGGGGGCTGCCGGCTTGACTTGCTCCAGTTGCGAAACTGCTTCCCGTGGCGACGCGGGCATAGAGATCGACCTTGATCTCGTTCCCCAGCGGGAGGAAGGCATGAATTCCTATGAAATCATGCTTTCCGAAAGTCAGGAACGCATGCTCGTCATTGTGGAGAATGGTCGTGAAGGTGAACTGGAGGAGGTTTTCGAGAAATGGGATTTGCATGCCGTGCAAATTGGTGAAGTGAAGACGGGAGATCGCATGGTGGTGCGTCACAAGGGCGTGGTCGTGGCGGATATACCCGCGAAATCACTTACCGATGAAGCTCCCATTTACGACCAGCCAATTGCCGAACCTGCAAGGGTGGCGGCTGCTCGCGATTGGACGCCGGAGCATCTTAAGGACTTACAGGCCGATGAGGTGGGGGAGGCCTTGACGCAATTGCTTGGACATCCCACGATTGCATCCAAGCGATGGGTGTGGAGTCAATACGACCACATGGTGATGGCGGGCACTACGGTGGCTCCGGGAAGTGATGCGGGCGTGGTGCACCTTGCTATCGCCGGAATAGACAAACGTCTCGCCATCGCCAACGATTGCAACAATCGGTTTTGCGCCCTTGATCCCTACGTAGGCGCCCAGATCGCCTTCGTCGAGTGCATGCGCAACTTGGCTTGCTCCGGGGCCCGCGCCTTGGCCGTTACCGACAACCTTAATTTCGGCAACCCCAACAAACCCGAGGTATACTATGCATTGAGCCATTGCGTGAAGGGGTTGGCCGAGGCTTGCAGGTACTTCGACGTACCGGTGGTAGGAGGCAACGTCAGTCTCTACAACGAGCATGGCAAAGGCGCCGTGGACCCGACCCCCGTCGTTTCCATGGTGGGGCTGATTGAGCAAGCGGAACACGTCACTTCCAGTTTCGTTGAAAATGGTGATGAAACCTTGGTCTTGCTGGGCGGATTGCCCACCGAGTTAGGGGCCAGTTATTTCTTGCAAACTCGTCATGGTCTGAAGGAAGGCAAGGTGCCCGAGGTCAACCTTGCTGCGGAAAAGGCGCTGCAGGACTTGCTTCTTTCTCAAATTGAGTCAGGTCGCATTGCTGCAGCGCACGACCTGTCCGAGGGTGGCTTTCTCGTCACGCTTGCCGAAATGTTTTTCCAGGATGGCGATCTGGGAGCCGACCTCAGCTTGAGTTCCCTTGGTCCTTCGGGTCGTCTGGACACCCTCCTTTTCGGAGAAAGCCAAGGCCGTGTGATCGTTGCGTTGAAACCCGAACACCTGGAAGCCTTTATTGCTGCGGCCAAGGATTTATCGGTGGAAGCCGAAGTCCTGGGCTCCGCCAACCGTGAAGGTTCCTTAAGGGTTTCCCTTGCGGATGAGCTTTTACTCGATGTGTCCACTGTTTCGTTGTTAAACGTATGGGAGAAAGCCATACCCGAGATCATGAACCAGTCTTGATCCCGTAATGAGTGACGACATCGGGCATCATTGTGGCATCGCGCTGATTCGCCTGCGCAAGCCCCTTGCTCATTTCGCAGAGAAGTACGGTACTTGCTTATGGGGGTTCAACCAATTGTTTCTCTTGATGGAGAAGCAACATAATCGAGGGCAGGACGGGGCGGGTATTGGTTCCATGAAATTGAACGTTTCGCCTGGTGAACCCTTTCTTTTCCGAGAGCGAAGCACCAGCTCCAATGCCCTTTCCGAAATCTTTCGCGAGCAAATGATCGTTTACCAGAAGATGGTGGATGCGGGCGAAATCTATCCCGAGTTTCCCGATACGGTAAAACAGAGTTTCGAATACGGGGGGGAGGTCCTGATGGGGCATTTGCGGTATGGCACTTATGGATCCTATGGAGCTACTGCTTGCCATCCTTATTTTCGAAAGAGCAATTGGGCGGGTAAGAATCTTATGCTGGCCGCCAATTTCAACCTCACCAACGTCGACGCCTTGAACCAAAGACTCGTTGGGCTTGGGCAGCATCCAATCTTCCAGACTGACACACAAGCCATCTTGGAAGAGATTAGTTATCACCTCGATGCAGCTAACGACACCTTGATGGTTGAGGGAGAGGAACAAGGCTTCTTCGGGCCCGAATTGTCCAGTCGCGTTTGCTCTGAGCTCGACCTGCCCGATATTCTCCAAAGAGCCGCCTCCCGGTGGGACGGGGGCTACGTCATTGCAGGAATCATTGGAAATGGAGACAGTTTCGTCATGAGGGATCCTCATGGCATAAGGACGGGGTTCTTCGTACAGGATGACGAGGTGGTTGCTTTCGCTTCCGAACGAGCGCCACTGATGACCGTGTTTGGCAAGCGAGCGGAAGAAGTGTTTGAGATCGATCCTGCAACCGTGGCGCTTGTGCGAGCGAATGGGGAAGTCGTTATAGAACAAATTGCGGATCCCGCCGATCGTTCAGCGAGTTGTTCCTTCGAGCGCATCTACTTTTCTCGAGGTAACGACCCCGACATCTATGCCGAACGCAAGAAGCTGGGTGGCGCCATGGCTCCCCAAATACTGGATGCAGTTGGCAAGGATTTCTCCAAGAGCGTGTTCAGTTACGTTCCGAACACCGCGGAGAGCGCCTATTATGGTTTGATGGACGAGTTGAGACTTGTTCGACGGGCGGAGGTGAAAGAGAAGCTTGGAGCCGCCGCCGAGGCAGGCAAGGTGACGGAGGAGTTAATCGACGAACTGGTTATGGACAACTGGCCTCGGGGAGAAAAAATTGCCAACAAGGACATCAAGCTCCGCACTTTCATCAGTCAAGAGGCTGGCCGAGCGCAGCTCGTTTCGCACGTCTACGACATCACCTATGGAGTGGTGCGTGAAGGCGAAGATGCTCTCGTCGTGATCGATGATTCAATTGTGCGTGGTACCACCCTGAAGCAAAGCATCATAAAGATATTGAGCAGGTCCTTGCCCCGTAAACTAGTGATTGCATCGACTGCTCCGCAAATCAGATTCCCTGATTGTTACGGCATCGATATGTCCGAATTAGGGAAATTCGTTGCTTTTCAGGCGGCGGTTGAACTCCTTAGGGAGCGTAAATCCCTCACTCTGCTGGATGAGGTCTACGAGGCTTGCAAAAAAGCATTGGCCAACGGTGACTCCACCGAAAATCACGTAAAAAGGATTTATTCCAGTTTCAGCGAGGAGGAGGTTTCGGCCAAGATTGGTGAATTGGTTCGTCCCGAGAATTGGGATCATCAAGTTGAGATCGTCATTATTTATCAGACCATAGAAAACCTACGTGGAGTGTTGCCCAATCATTCGGGTGACTGGTATTTCACGGGAGATTATCCTACGCCCGGTGGGTTCCGCGTTTGCCACAAGGCTTTCATCAATTATTATGAAAACAAAGATGGAAGAAGTTACTGAACGTGGCCTCTCGAATTTTGAGGCATCGCTTGTCGCCGGTATGGCGATGTCTTCGAAAAGGTTTTGACAGGTGGGGGAGTAAGTAGGCTAGCCTCGATTCAAGTTCTATGGAGGCTGGATACCAGATACTCGTTCTGAATCGACTGTGGCAGGCGGTGAACGTAGTTGGCGTGGAGCGCGCCTTCGGTCTTTTGTCCCAAGATCATGCCCAAGTGATCCATTCCGAAGACGGTGATTTTCGCATCTACGATGCCGAAAGTTGGTTCGAGTTTTCTCGCGAGCGTCCGGAATCCTCCTCCCGTCGATTCATTCACACCGTGAATCAAAAGGTATTTGTTCCGCAAGTAGTTTTACTACGCCATTATGATCGATTGCCGATTCAGGAAATGAAATTCAATCGGCAGAACTTATTTGAGCGTGATAAGTTTCGTTGCCAGTACTGCGGTACTCGTTTTTCGGCTAAGGAACTGAATATGGATCACGTCGTTCCTCGAGACCGAGGAGGCAAGACGACGTGGGAGAATATCGTCACTTCTTGTCTTCGATGCAACAGTAGGAAGGGCAATCGCGAACCGATGGAAGCAGGCATGCGACTCCTGAGGAAGCCTGAACGACCAAGGAGGCGTCCATTCGTGAGCGGTTTGCTACGACGAGAAGTGGATGAGAGTTGGCGCCATTTCATCCATTCCCAAGGGTAGACTTTTTCTGACCATCAGGTTTCTGGCCTGGTGTCTTCATCTTCCGACACGGGAAGAATAAGCTTGAACGCCGTGCCCTGAGGTCCGGATTCCACGAGTTCGACGTCGCCGCCATGGTCTTGCAGGATTTTCTTACTTATTGCGAGCCCCAGCCCCGTACCTCCTCGACGGCCGGTGAGAAACGAATCGAAGATGCGGTCTTGTAGTTCCTGTGGTATGCCGATTCCCGTGTCGCGGAGGGTGAGCTCAAGAAGGGAATGGATCTTGGAATCGGCGGAAACGCGAATTTCACCACCTTTCGGCATGGCCTCAATGGCGTTCAGTATCAGATTCAACAGGGCTTGCTGCAATTGACCCTTGTCCCCCGTTAGCATTTGATCCTTGGGTATGTTTTCTAGAAGCAAGTTCACTTGGCTTTGTTCCAGTTTCAACCTGGAGAGTCGGAAGGTCTCCTCGAGGAGATCGCCCAAGCGCATCGGCATGCGAATGGGTTCACGAATTTTCCCAAAGTCGAGTACTCGTTCAACTATGCTTTCCAAGTGATCCAGTTTTTCACGGATCACGTTGGCATCCTTTTCCCTGACGTCGTCAGGATTGAAATGGAGGTCGAGCGAGTCGAAAAGCAATTTGATTACCGTGAGCGGATTCCGGATTTCGTGCGCGATTTCAGCTGTCAGCAAGCCGAGCGTGGTGAGTCTTTCATTTTTACGTAGGCTTTGCTCGGTGTCGAAGACGCGAGCATAAAGGCGAGAATTTTGTATGGCCACGGCGCCGAGGTCGGCCAGCGCGCCAAGTATGCGTTTGGCATCGTCGTTGAACCGGTGTCTTGAACTTACGTAGACGTTGAGCACGCCTATCACTTCGTTTTCGAAACAAAGGGGAGTAGCCAACATGGCTTGCAGGTTTTCGGATCGAATAAATTGAGTGAAGTGGTGTTCCTCGGAACGAAGAAGATCGGACACCTCGATTTGTCGTTTGCCGCGGATAGCCGACCCCACGGCGCTGTCTTCTATGTTCAAGGTTTCCTCCGCTTCCACTGGTCCCTTCGGGCCGTGGATGTTGTGGAGTGTAAGAAAGTGATTTTCGGGATCGTGTAGAAAGAGGGCTGAAAAGGAGCAATCGATCAAGACACGCGCTTCTCTCGTTATGGTTTCGAGAACGTCGTCGATCAATCTCTTCCCAGCCACTCTTCGACCTATTCCAAGAAGTACTTCGAGTTGACCCGCTTGGTGTTTGAGTTGCTCAACAAGCCATACCCTGTTTAGTACCCGACCGGCTTCCCGAGTTAAAAGCATAAGGATTTTGAGATCCTCCTCGTCGAAGGCCGAGACTTGGTCTGCATCGACGTTGAGAACACCGACCATTTGGCCTCTCTCTTCCAAGGGAACAGCCATTTCGGAACGAATGGAATCCTTGATTCGGTGATATCGCGGGTCTTGCGTCACGTCGGGAACCAAAAGTGGTTTTTTGTGCAAAGCGACCCATCCGGTGATTCCTTGTCCGAGTGAAAGCGAAAAACCACGCGAGTTTTGTTCCAAACCTTTGCCAAATTCGATTTCGAGGCAACCGGTGTCAGGATTCAATAGTGACAGGGACGCGGAATTCGCAGGGAGCACTCTCATCACCTCCTCGAGAATAACTTCGAATGCCTTCGCCGAAGATTCAGTTTCCGCTGCGATCGAACTAATACGGTACAAGGCATCCACGACTCGGCGTTCCTTGTCTGCGGCTTTCATTCCTCCAACCTCTTCAACGTTCCACTGAAGCTAGGCCACAATCAGGAATTCCTCACGAGAAACTACTTGATTCAGCTTTTCGCGAAGTTCCAACAGCCTTTCGGAATCAATGGGTTGATCTGCAAGGGCGCTTTCGATGTGAAACACGTCAATGGCTACGGATCGTTCGGTTGATATACGGGCAAAGGTAATGTCGAAGCCCATCTCGGAAATTGTTCGAGCAAGTACGAAAAGGAGACCAATATGATCGTTGGCTTGAATTTCCACAATGGTTCGGTTCAACGCCATTTCTTGAAAAACGTTTACGCTCGGGTTGATCTTTAATCCCAAGGCATCGACTTGCCTCACTCGATCTTTCCTGCGGTTCTTTTTCTGCCGTTCCGCGATCAAGGGGAGAATTCTTTTGTTGTTTGCGAGGGTGGACTCGAGGGTTTTTTCAAAAATTTCTCGAGCTGAACTTTCTTTGACCAAACCACCGTTTTGTTCCGTCACTATGAAAACGTCGATCGTTACGTGATCGGAGCGGGAAACCGCCCTCGAACTTAGGATGTTTAGGTTAGCCACGCTGAAAGCCCCCGCAAGGTGATAGAATAGCCCCGTTCGATCCCAGGTTACGACGTGAACCAGAGTAAACCCTCTCTCGAGATCGTTCCTCCATTCCACGATAGGGACGAGCGAAGTCTCTGCATCCGATCGCTTGATGGCTGAAAGTAGCTTGTGGGCCATTGTGAGATGCAGAAGGACGTCTTCACCACCCACGTGAATGAAGTACCTCTCAGGCAAGCATTCGAAGTGAGAGTCGATCTCTTCCTTCGGAACTTCTTTCGGGATTCTTTCGACAATGCTCTTTCGAAGAGCTGCTCGTCGTTGGTTCTTGATGACCGGATGTTTGCTTTCCATCAGGTCGAGGGTATTTCGGTAAAGTTGCGAAAGGAGATTGTCTTTGTACTCGTTCCAAAGGTCCTCCGAGGTTCCGCGAGCATCGCAAAAGGTGTGAACGTAGAGGAAGCGTAATTTTTGGGGATCCTCCATTTTCGCGGCGAAGGCTGCGATGACCTCAGGATCATCCAAGTCGAATTTCATGTAGTAGCGTCCCATTTCGAGATGATTTCTAATCACGAAAAGAACCATTTCCTTCATGTTTTCCTCTATGCCCATTCGATCCAGGATGGGCTCGGCGCTTTGAGCTCCTCTTTCGCAATGTCCCTTGATCCCATCTGCTTTTCCCAAATCATGTAGGTATAGCATAAGATAAACCAAGGCAGGGACGTCGGTTTTTCGGAGGGCGTCGCGATATTTGCAGACGATCTCCTCTTTGCCGGCAAACACCTTGTCCAATTCACGTAGGGTTGCCAAAACGTGGGCATCTGCAGTGTAGCGATGGTAAAACTCGTGCTGGACCTTGCAGGTCAGGCGGCCGAATTCGGGAGTAAAACGCCCCAGGACGCCCAAGGCATGCATTTCGGCCAAGATGGGGAAAACGGACCCGACGTTCTGAAGAATGGCCCTGAAGGTCTTGTTTGCGGTTGAGCTGTGGAGAAATTGGGCATCGATGAGGTGCAGCGACCGGCGGACCAACGCACGAAGGGAGTAAGAAGGTTTCGCCTCGAAACGCTGGCAGTGGCGGAAGAGGCGCAGCAGGCGATCGGGATCTTCCTCGAAAATCTCTTCATTCGAAGTATCGATTTTTTTACCGATGACCTCGAAGCCATCCGTCTCTTGAGCAGGAGGTTTGCGGTAAGCTTCTAGAACGGAGCGAAAACTCAAGGCGCCACTTGGATTGGCGAAATCTTCCGCCAAGCGAGATTCCACAATCTTTGAAGTTTCATAAATGCACCGTGCATGCATGTAGTAATCTCCCATGAAGTCTTCCACGGTTTTCACCATGTCATCATCACTATAACCAAGAGCCCGAGCCACTTCAGGTTGGTTTTCCAGATACAAGACGTCCACTGCTCGTTTGCTTTGGCCATGAAGCTCGTTCCTGACTCGCAGCAAGAAACTATAGGCTTCGCCCAAGAGCTTGGCTTCGACTTCCGAAAGGTATTTCTTTTTCACAAGGGGAGCCAAGCCCGGTGACTCGAATTTGATTTGAGACATCCAGACAATACCTTGGAAATCCCGCAGACCACCCACCCCGTTCTTTATGTCAGGGGTCTGCATGAACACCGTGCCGCCGCTTTCCTTTCTTCT